>NZ_CP072865.1:300000-392500 GCF_017948245.1 Rhizobium sp. NLR16a
GGCGATCGGCCGAGGAAGCGGATCTGTCCGCCATGGGTGTGGCCCGACAGCGTCAGCGAGACACGCTCGGGCACGCGCGGAAAGATATCGGGCTCATGGGCGAGCAGGATAACCGGTGCATCGTCGCTAATCTGTGCCATCGTTCCATCGAGGTCGTCGAGGCCGAGCATGTGCGTGCGGTCCCACTTCCTGCCGGGCAGCAGCGCCAGCTGATCTTCGAGGCCTGCGAGCCAGAAGCCGCGGCCGTCCTTTTCGAGCCGAACGGCGCGGTTGCCATAGACCGGGATTCCGACATCGGCGAGCGCCCGATGGCCGAAGGTTTCCATTCCGCCGTTCTTCTGGGCCGTCCTGTCCTCCCACCAGTCGTGGTTGCCCATGATCGCATGGACGCCGAGCGGGGCCTGCAGGGTGGCGAGCGCCTTCGACCATTGGCTCGAATGCACATATTGCGTCACCATGTTCATGCCGGAGGCATAGTCGCCGAGCAGAACGGTCACGTCGGCTTCGAGTTCATTGGCCCGGCGGCAGATCGCGGCAATGCGGCTTGCCGACATCCAGGGTTCGCAGGCATGGATATCGGCGAGCGCGACGACGCGGAGCTTCAGTCCCGGTGTCCATCCCGGCGGCGTCAGCCGGTAACGGGCGATGCCGAACCGCGCCAGCGGTTCATAGGCAAAGGCATAACCGCCGAGCGCCATGACGCCTGCGAAACCGCCGCCAAGAACCTTGAAAAATCCGCGGCGGGTGATCACTCAGTCGTCCTCCTGGAACAGCCGGAACTGCGCAGCCTCCATTTCCTTGGGCGGTTGCATTCCCAGATGTTTCCACGCGATTGCGGTGAGAACACGGCCGCGCGGCGTGCGCTGAATGAAACCCTGCTGGATCATATAGGGCTCGATGATATCCTCGATCGCGTCGCGCGGCTCGGAAAGGCCGGCGGCGATGGTTTCGATGCCGACCGGGCCGCCGCCGAAATTGACGGCGATCATGTTGAGGTAGCGTTTGTCGAGTTGATCGAAGCCGACATTGTCGACCAGCAGGCGGGTCAGCGCTTCGTCGGCGATCTCGCGGGTGACGGCCTCGGCCCGTGCCACCTCGGCGAAATCACGCACGCGCCGCAGCAGCCGGCCGGCGATGCGCGGCGTGCCGCGGGCGCGCCTGGCGATCTCGCGGGCGCCCTCTTCGGTCATCGGCAGGTTCATCAGCCGTGCGCCGCGGCGCACGATCAGTTCCAGTTCCTCGACGGTATAGAAGCTGAGCCGCACCGGGATGCCGAAACGATCGCGCAGCGGCGTCGTCAGCAGGCCGAGGCGGGTGGTGGCGGCGACAAGCGTGAATTTCGAGAGGTCGATCTTCACCGAGCGCGCGGCAGGGCCTTCCCCGATGATGAGGTCGAGCTGGTAATCCTCCATGGCGGGATAGAGGATTTCCTCGACGGCCGGATTGAGGCGGTGGATCTCATCGATGAAGAGCACGTCGCGCTCCTCGAGATTGGTGAGGAGCGCGGCGAGATCGCCGGCCTTGGCGATGACAGGGCCTGAGGTTGAGCGGAAGTTGACGCCGAGCTCCTTCGCCATGATCTGCGCCAGCGTCGTCTTGCCGAGGCCGGGAGGCCCGACGAAGAGCACGTGATCCAGCGCCTCGCCGCGGTTCTTCGCCGCCTCGATGAAGATCTTGAGATTGGCGCGCGCCTCCGCCTGGCCGGTGAATTCGTCCAGCGATTGCGGGCGCAGCGTCACATCAAGATCTTCGCCCCGCTTTTCCGGCGATATCAGGCGGGCGGGCTCACTCATGCTCTCATTCCGTTTTGAAACCTGTTACAGCAATACACCAAACGTCGGGTGCCTCGACACCCATTCATTGGTTTTCCGGTTTTCACCGTGCCAGCTCTTTCAATCCGAGCCTTATCAGCTTGGCGCTATCGGCGCCGTCGCCGGCCGTCTTCATCGCCGCGGCAACGGCATTTGCCGCCTGGTCTCTGCTGTAGCCGAGATTGGTCAGCGCGGACACTGCATCGGCAACCGGTGCGGCGGCGACGCCTTCGCCGAGTTCCTGCTTGAGGCCGATGTTGATTGCCTCGCCGGCATGGGCCGGTGCGCGGTTCTTGAGTTCGGTCACGAGGCGCATCGCCACTTTCGGGCCGACGCCCGGTGCGCGCGAGACGGCGGCGCGGTCCTGCAGGGCGATCGCATTGGCAAGCTCGCCCGGCGTCAGCGTCGAGAGCACGGCGAGCGCCACCTTGGCGCCGACGCCCTGGACGCTCTGCAGCAGGTTGAACCATTCCCGCTCCAATGCGGTCATGAAGCCGAAGAGTTTCAGTTGATCCTCGCGCACATAGGTTTCGATGAAGAGCACGCAGGCTTCGCCCGCCGATCCGAGCTTTGACAAAGTGCGGGCCGAGCAATAAGCGACGTAACAGACGCCGTGCACATCAACGAGCACATAATCTTCGCCGATCTCGTCTATGGTGCCTTTCAGCTTGCCGATCATGAGTCGCGGTCTTTCAAGGGTGCGTTTCGGGCGTAATGAGTTCAACGGAAGGAAAATAGGAACGATAACCGCCGGCATCGCGGGTTAAAATTCTGTAGCCCCTTATCGCCGCATGCGCGCCGATGAGGAAATCCGACAATATCCGTTCGCGTCCTCCGCCCGCGCGGCGGTAAAGCCGGAAGGCTTGAGCCGCGGCAAATGCGGCCGGCCACGGCAGGTTCTCGCGGCGGAATTCATCCTGCGGAAGCAGGCGATCGACTTCATCCACATCGTCATACCGAACGGAAAATTCGGAATAGATGATCGGATTTATAAGGACCGGTCCATCTCTGAAGATATCGAGTATCTTCCGGCGCGACCAATCGTGCCAGTCCGAGCTGATCATGGCCAGATCGACGAGGACGTTCGTGTCGACAAGCGTCGCCATCAGCGATCACGCGTCATCGACATGAGATCTTCGGCATCGATTTCCTGATCGCCGGTTCCCTCCAGACGACGGATCGTCTCGATGAAACGGTCCAGCCGACCTCTATCCTCGACTTCCTGCTTGCCGTTCTTCGGCGAGAGAACGAGCTTGCCGCCCTCAATCGAGAAAATGACCTCGCTGTTGGTCTCGATGCCGGCAAGCTCCCTGAGATCGCGGGGAATAGTGACCTGACCTTTGGATGTGACACGCATTAGAGGCTCCTTCAAAGTAAGAATTATCCTTACCGCAGGAACATGTCAAGAACGCGTTATCCTGCCAACGCTTGGCGCATCCGGTGGCCGCCGCGATTGTGGGCATGGCAAATGGCGATCGCCAAGGCGTCGGCGGCGTCATCGCCCTTGAACTCGGCCTTCGGCATCAGAATCTTCAGCATCATGTGAATCTGCTGCTTTTCTCCGTGCCCGACGCCGATGACCGCCTTCTTCACGGCGTTGGGCGCATATTCAGAGACCGGCAGTCCCGCGCGTGCAGGTACCAGCATGGCGATTCCGCGGGCCTGGCCGAGCTTCAGTGTCGCCACGGCGTCCTTGTTGACGAAGGTCTGTTCGACGGCGGCTTCATCGGGCCTGTGAGCGTGGACGATATCGGCGAGCCCGTCATGCAGCTGGCAGAGGCGGGAGGCGAGGTCCGTGTCGCCATCGGAGGTCACCGTTCCCGATGCCACGAATTTCAGGGAATTGCCTAAAGTGTCGATGATTCCCCAGCCTGTGCGGCGGAGGCCGGGATCAATGCCAATGATGCGAATCGTATTTTGCATGGTTCAACCTATAGCGATTGCGAAATAAGTGCCATCGATATGTGAACAAACCGAAAACACCTGCGGTTTTAGAGCGCGCATTTACCGCGAATTAAAAGAGATGCCTGAATTCTAGTTCATCGAATGTGCGAGGGGCTTCGTTCCACAAGAATAAGTCCCCGATGTTCTGTTGACAGGTCAGCCGGCCGGGGATGCACCGCGTGCCCAGGCTGGCAGGCGCCGTTCAGAAGGGTTCATTGTATATGGCTCAGAGATTTCAGTCCCTGTCCTTCAAGGTCATTGCCACTTTCATCCTGCTGACCGTGCTGTCGATCGCGGTCATCGACGTGCTTGCCTATTTCGCCAGCAGCCGCATATCCGACGAGCAGGCGCTGAAGGCCAAGGAAAGCGTGCTGATCTTCCGTGGCGACATGTTGCAGGACCAACTGGCGCAGCTTGAGAACCAGGCCAATTCCATCGCGCGCATCGAGGCGCTGCAGATGTCGATCACCAGCTTGAAGAGCGGCTGGAAGACAATCCAGAAGACTTCGGGGGATGCCCGCGCCGAGCTGAAGAAGGTTTTCATCACGGGCAATCCCAACCCGGCCGACCAGCGCGAGAAGCTGATGAAGCCGGAAGGGCCGAGCGGGTTCTATTATTCAAACCATGAGCAGACGCAGGGCGAAGTTGCCCGCGACCTCGAAAACACCGCTTTCAGCGATCTGCTGATCGCCGATCTCGACGGTAGCGTGCTCTATTCCTACAAAAAGGACGACGACTTCGCGGAGAATCTGAAGTCGGACGCCTGGAAGACAACCGGCGCCGGCATCGCATTCGCCAAGGCGGTCGAGAATACCGCCAAGGCGACGGATGACGCCGCGCCGACGGGCTTCTCCGGCCTTCGTGTCGATGCGGCAAGCGGTAAACCCGCGATCTTCTATGCCGTGCCCATCGTCAAGCTCGGGGCCGCCAAGGGCATCATCCTGTTCAAGGTGCGCGACGACATCATCTCGAGCATTCTTGCCAAGGGCATCGTGCAGGGCAGCACCGCGCGGGCTGCGATCGTCTCCAGCGATGGCTCCGCTATCGCCCTCGATGCCGGGGGGAAGCTTGCGACCCTCGATGCCACCCCCTTCACTTTCATCAAGGACGCGCTTGCTAGCTCCGCGATGATCGTGGCTGATTTCGACCGGGCGGATGGCGCGGCCCGCGCCTATGTCCGTGGCATCGACTATCGCGGCGACCGCTTCCTCGTGGTCGAGAGCGTCCTGCTCAGCGAGCTCAATGCCGGCTCGATCGAGATCGCCACTTTGCTGACGATGATCGGCATCGGCGTGCTCGTCGTCATGGCCATCGCGACCGGGCTCGTCACCAATTTCCTGTTTTCGCCGCTGGCGCGGCTTGCCGGTGTGACTCGCGACGTCGCCGACGGCAAGCTCGACAGCGAGATCGGCAGCCTGAACCGCAAGGATGAGATCGGCACGATGGCCAACGCACTTGCCCGCTTCCGCCAATCGCTGATCGAAAGCCGCGCACTCGAAGCCGCCAGCGAAGAGACGCGCCTGCAGGCCGAGCACGACCGTCAGCAGAACCTCGCCCATCGCGAGGCCGAAGCGAGGACGCTGCAGCAGGTGGTCGAGGCGATTGACGAGGGGTTGCATCATCTGGCGAGCGGCGATCTCGCCTATCAGATCGATACGCGCTTCCCGAACGAACTCGAAAGCCTGCGCATCAATTTCAACGAGGCACTCGCCACGCTCAGCGAAACCATGACGGCGATTGGCGGTAACTCGATGGCGGTACGCGCCGGCTCCGAGGAGATGCGCACCGGCGCCGACGAGCTTGCCGGGCGCACCGAGCGTCAGGCCGGCTCGATCACCGAGACGGCGAATGCGATCAGCGCCATCACCCAGTCCGTTCGCCGCCAGATCGAGCGGGCAGAACAGGCCGAGCGCATCGCGCGCGACGCCAAAAAGGAGACGACCGGCTCCAGCCAGATCATGCGCGAGACGATCGCGGCGATGGAGGCGATCCAGACCTCCTCGCGCCAGATCAACACGATCATATCGGTCATTGACGACATCGCCTTTCAGACCAATCTCCTGGCGCTCAACGCCGGCGTCGAGGCGGCACGCGCCGGTGAATCGGGCAAGGGCTTCGCCGTCGTCGCCATGGAAGTCCGGGAGCTCGCCCAGCGCTCATCGAGCGCGGCCAAGGAAATCTCCAGCCTGCTGCAGAAATCGACGCATGAGGTCGAAAGCGGCGTTGCACTTGTGGAAAGGGCCGGCGTTGCCCTGACCGGCATCGGCGCCCATGTCGAGGCGATAAACGGGCAGATCAACGAGATCATGGAGTCGACCCGTGAGGAAGCCAGTACGTTGCGTGAGATCAACAGCGCCGTGTCCGAACTCGACGCGATGACGCAGCAGAACGCCTCGATGGTCGAGGAGACGACGGCGGCGATCCACCGGCTGGCGACGGAAGCTCTGGAAATGGACCGCCAGCTCGGCAATTTCACGCTGCCGCAGGGGCAACACAGGCCAAGTGCCGAGGTGCATGTGTTGCGTCGTCACCGCTGAGATGTGCTTTCGCTATTCGACAAGGGCCGCCATCGCGCGGCCCTTTTGTTTGCGTGCACGGTTTGGAATGGGTCAGGCGCCAACCTACATAGACGGCATCGTTCAACAGCCCGGCAGGTTTCCATGGTTCCCTTCTCCATACTCGACCTTTCTCCCGTTGCCGAAGGCAGCACCGTGCGCCAGTCGCTCGAAAGCTCGGCGCGAATGGCTCAGAAGGCTGAAGAATTCGGCTACAAGCGCTTCTGGCTCGCCGAGCATCACGGCATGCCTGCCATTGCCAGTGCGGCGACCGCCGTTGTCATCGGGCATGTCGGGGCTGCGACAAAACGCATCCGCATCGGTTCCGGCGGCATCATGCTGCCCAATCACTCGCCGCTTGTCATCGCCGAGCAGTTCGGCACACTGGAGGCGCTTTTTCCCGGCCGCATCGATCTCGGCCTGGGACGGGCTCCGGGGACGGACATGCGCACGGCACAGGCGCTGCGGCGTAACCTCGAAGCCGGCGCGAACAGCTTCCCGAATGATGTGGTGGAATTGCAGCAGCTTCTCGGTACCCCGCTCGAGAATCAGGCGATCCTTGCGGTTCCAGGCAATGGCTCGCATGTGCCGATCTGGCTGCTCGGCTCCAGCCTCTACAGCGCCCAACTTGCGGCGATGCTTGGGCTTCCCTACGCCTTCGCCTCGCATTTTGCCCCCGACATGCTGCTCGACGCCATCGCGATCTACCGCGAGCGCTTCCAGCCCTCGGCGACTCTCGACAAGCCCTATGTCATGGTCGGCGTCATGGGCGCGGTGGCAGCGACGGACGAGGAGGCGCGCTACCATTTCACGTCCGCCCAGCAGCAATTCGTCAACCTGCGGCGCAATGTGCGCGGTCCTTTCCCGCGCCCTGTCACCGATATGGAGAGCTTCTGGTCGCCGATGGAGAAGATGAACGTCGAACACACACTGCGCTACGCCGTGGTAGGGTCGCCGGCGACGACTGAGGCGAAACTGGCGGAGTTTCTCAAGGAAACGGCGGCCGACGAGGTGATCATCTCGATGCCGATCCATGATGTCGAGGCGCGGCTGAAGTCGGTGGAACTGTTCGCAGGTCTTGGAAATTTCATGCGGGTCGCTGCGTAGGATTGTAAGCGGCGCCCGAGAGACAAAAAACCCGGCGTCGCGGCCGGGTTTTTATGGGCGATCGCTGCAAGGTTCAGGCTGAAAGCTTCGCCAGAACCTCTTCCGAGACCTCGAAGTTGGAATAGACGTTCTGTACGTCATCGTCGTCTTCGAGCGAGTCGATGAGTTTCATCAGCGACTGGGCTTTTTCCTCGTCCACCGGCACGTTGTTCTGGGCGCGCCAGACAGCCTTGACGGTTTCGGCTTCGCCGAGGCTAGCCTCCAGGGCTCTCGATACTTCGCCAAGCGCTTCGAAAGCGCAGGTAATGTAATGGCCTTCCTCGTCGGTCTCGACGTCATCGGCGCCGGCTTCGATCGCGGCTTCCATCACCTTGTCGGCGTCGCCAGCAGAAAGCTTATAGGTGATTTCCCCGACATGGTCGAACGAGAAGGAAACGGAACCGGTTTCGCCGAGGGCGCCGCCGGCCTTGGTAAAGATCGAGCGGACGTTGGAGGCAGTGCGGTTGCGGTTGTCGGTCAGGGCCTCGACGATGATCGCCGTGCCGCCCGGACCATAGCCTTCGTAGCGGACTTCATCATAGTTTTCGCCGTCGGCGCCGGCTGCCTTCTTGATGGCGCGGTCGATATTGTCCTTCGGCATGGACTGGGCCTTGGCATTCTGGATCGCCAAGCGAAGACGGGCGTTCATCGTCGGGTCGGGCAGGCCGGCCTTGGCTGCCACGGTGATTTCGCGCGCAAGCTTGGAGAACATTTTCGACCGCACGGCGTCCTGACGGCCCTTGCGGTGCATGATGTTTTTAAACTGTGAATGGCCAGCCATGGCACCCCTGTTCACGTCTCATTGTTCGGAATGGGCCGCCTTATAAGAGCGAAACGACACCCATTCAAGGAAAAAGCAGTTCGGAACAAAGGCAGGAGGATGACGTTTCAACCGAACTCCACCCAACGGAAAGGAACGGTCATGGCAAGTCTCAGCGAGGCGCGGGAGCAACCAGCTCGTCAGCTTTGGGATCAGGTCAACGATGTTCATGCCGGCATGCTCGGAATTTCCGGGCTTGATATGCACATGCAGCCGATGGCGCCGCATGCCGATCCGACCACCAACACGATCTGGTTCTACACCAAGACCGACGCCGACATCGTGCGCGCCATCAAACCCGGCAGTCGGGCGCATTTCTGCGTCATCGGCAAGGATCACGACTATCACGCCTGCCTTTCCGGCGTCATCGAGGTACGCCCCGACCCTTCCAAGATCGAGGAATATTGGAGTTCGATGGTGGCGGCATGGTATGACGGCGGCAAGAAGGACCCGAAACTTACCATGCTTTCCCTGCATGTCGATGATGCCGAGATCTGGGTTTCGACAGGCAGCACGCTAAAATTCGGTTGGGAGATCGCCAAGGCCAATCTCGATGACGACAAGATGCCCGAGGTCGGCGTCAAACGTCACCTGCAATTTGCTTGATCAGCAAGGTTTGGAGGGACCCGCCGGGCTTTTGCTTTTACTGCGCGCCTTTCATCACATAGATCAGCGGCTTCTTGGGAAGCGTGCGCATGGAGACGGTGAGGCTGTCATCAGGCGCATAAGTGATATCGAAGCCCTTTCCGAACATGGAGACGAAGGCATTGACCGGCGGACCACGGCGGTGCATCGGCAGGATCAGCGACGAGCGCAGCCGCTTGATAACGCGGCTCATGCTGTCGGCGCCCATGGTCAGGCCGCCGTCGACGGGCACCATGACGACGTCAAGGCGGCCGATTTCGGTATAATGGCTATCCGTCAGCTCGTAGTGCAGATGGCCGAGATGGCCGATGCAGAGACCGGCAATTTCGAAGATGAAAATCGAGTTTCCATCCGCCTGGGAGCCGCCGAGGCCGTAGCTGAAGCGGATGTCCGTGGTAACATTGCGGATATAGGCATCGCCGACGACGAGATTGATGCTGGCCTTCTCGCCCGGCACGTCGCTCCAGCCGTGGAGCACATGCTTGATGTCGGGCTCAGGCGTTAGGGTGAAGTGGGTCGTATGAGCTTTGTTCATCGTGACGACATCGGGCGTCGTCGCCGGCCTGTACCAGCCATTATAATCCGTCGCGATGATGATGCCGCCGGGTGTCTCGATTTCGAAGGTGGAATGGCCGAGATAGGTGAATCTAACATCCTCGCCCTCGGACACGGCCGGCACCAGCGCCGGGACGCCAGAAAAACTGGCGAAGGTTACATTGGGCATTTTCTCGGCGATCGCGTGGCACTGGCTGGCTCGCTGGCGCTGCTCCTGTGCCTGGGCAGGATCTGATGCGGGGAAGGCCGCCAGGCATGTGATAGCGAGGATAAGATAATGCGGCTTCATGCCACCCCTCCGGCGCTTTCATTTAGCGGCGGAGGATGCGTCATGAGGTCGCAGCGGTCCAGAGCAGCGATGCTCACAATTGCGTGTTGGAGCGGCTGGATTACCTCCAGAACTCCGGTACCGTCTCCGCCAGCCGCGGCCCGAGCCGCAGCGGCGCGATCTTTTCGGCCAGTCCGGTGGCATCGGAAATCTCCACGCCGACGCCGCAGATCGTCGCCGGCCCGCTCGCCGCTTCCATGCGGCCCTTCGGCATCTTGGAGATGAAGCGGTTGAGCGGCTCCTCCTTGTCCATGCCGAGGGAGGAATCGTAATCGCCGCACATGCCGGCATCCGACATATAGGCGGTGCCGCCGTTCAGGATCTGCGCGTCGGCGGTTGGCACGTGAGTGTGGGTGCCGACGACGAAGCTGGCGCGGCCATCGACGAAATGTCCGAAACATTGCTTCTCGCTGGTCGCTTCCGCGTGGAAATCGAAAATGATCGCATCGGCCTGCTCCTTCAGCGGGCAGGCGTCGAGGATCACTTCGGCCGATTTGAAGGGGTCGTCGAGCTCCGGATGCATGAACACCCGGCCCATGACATTGGCAACGAGCACGCGCGCGCCGTTCCTGGCATAGAAAAGTCCGGAGCCGCGGCCGGGTGTGCCTTGCGGATAATTGGCCGGCCGCAGGAACTGATCATGCCGCCCGGCAAAAGCGACGGCCTCCTTCTGGTCCCATACGTGATTGCCGGTCGTCACCACATCGGCGCCGGCATTGATCGTTTCGAGAAAGATGTCCTCGGTGATGCCGAAACCGCCGGCGGCATTCTCGCCGTTGACGACGACGAAATCGAGCCTGAGGTCGGAGATCAGACCGGGTAGCCGGTCCCAGACCGCCGTGCGTCCCGTCTTGCCGACCATGTCACCCAAAAAAAGCAGCCGCATTCCCTATCCAATCCAAGAGGCAAAAAAGCGAAGGCCGCTTTCTGTCAGGATGGCATCCAGGCTTATGTCATGCGGCTCGTCGGGCACATGTGCCACTTCCTGGCAGTCGAATGCAATGCCGATCAGCTTGGGATGCAGGTCTTTCTCTCTTAGCCGGCTGATGGCGCGGTCGTAGTAGCCGGCGCCGTAGCCGATGCGATGGCCTCTGACATCGAAGGCCGAAAGCGGCACGAGCATGATCTCGGGATCGAGGACGGCCGCGTGTTCGGTGGGGCCGACCGTGCCGAACCCGGTCGCGACAAGCGGTGCGTCTTCCGCCAGTTCGCGAAAGACGATGGTCTGCTTGTCGAGGATCGCCGGCACGCAGAGCCGCGCACCGCGTGCTGCAAAGCGCGCCATCAGCGGCCTGAGATCGGCCTCCGATCGGATCGGCAGGAAGCCGGAGATGATGGTGCCTGGCTCGAAAGCAACCGCCTCGCCGGCGTGATCGGCCATTGCGAGGCTTTTGGCGGTGCGCTCTTCAGGAGTGACGGCATCGCGGGCGGCCAGGCGTTCGTTGCGCAGCTGCGCTTTCAGTTCTTTTGCGGTCATACGATCTGCCGGATTGAGAGGTTCGACCGAGCATAACCGGCCGGAGACCCGATGCAAATGCCGGCTGCGACAGGGCTGCGCCCGTTTCACGTCGTATCGGTCTGCGGTTGCCGATCGTCAGACGAGGATGTCCATCGACTCGGCGCAGATTCGTGTCACGGCGACACCGGCAAGGCAGCCGCCAGCCGCCGCATCGTTTCCTCGAACAAGGGGGCTCCACCTGGCATCCAGCCGAGAGCGCGGATTTTTGCAGTGCTCATCGGATTAAGGGCAGCCTTGTCGGCGGGAGGCGGCAACGCGTGACGACAGCCCGTTTCACGGCGGATAGGCGCAAGAATGTCGCGTGTGTCTACCGATATGTCCGATATGTTAAAGACCTCGCCCGAGATGCGGGTGCTTTCCGTCTCCAGCATCAGTCGCACCGCGCGGCCGATGTCGCGGCCATGAACCTCCGTCCCGGCGCGCGCAGCAACCGGCCGACCGGCGAGATAATCGGCGATGAGACCATCCCATTTGTTCGGCGTGAGATCGCCATAGACACCGGTCGCCCTCAGGCTTACGCCGGCAAAACCCGGCGTCGAGAGATGGCTAAGCGCACCTTCGGCGTCGAATTTGATCTGGCCGTAGAGCGTCTCCGGCTTTGGCAGCATCGTTTCGACAAGCTCGGTTCCCGGTGGGTGGTCGCCATAGGCAGCGCGGCTGGACAGGAAGACGCAACGGCGCGTGCCGGCGCGTTTGGCCGCTTCGAAAAGTCGGACGGTGCCGTCGAGGTTCAATCTCTGGAAGCTCTTGGGATCGTCGCCCTCGCCGCCGCGATATTTGCCGGGAACATGGCTGAAGGCGGCGTGGACGAAGAAATAAGCGTCGTCGAAGACGTCGATCTGATCCTTTTCGGGGTCGAGGGGGAGTGCTGTGAATTCGACCGGGCGGGAGAAGAAGCGCGGCAGCGGCGCCCGGCGCCCGCCGACAATCACGTGATAGCCGGCGGTCAGCAGCTCCTCGACGACGTACCGGCCGACGAGACCCGTTCCCCCGGATACCAATACTTTCATGCCGTCCCTTCCGGATTTCTCAGCGCCGTGATCTCGGGCATATCGCCGCTCTCGTGTATACGGTGCCATAGATCGATTAAAGGTTGTAGCTGTTTTGCCTTGGAATGATCCTTTTCCCACGGTTTCTCATACTGGTAGTGCAGGATCGAAATGCTCTTCCAGTCCCAAAGCTCCGGCATGGTGAACCAGACATATTGCAGCATGTTGAAATAAACCGGCAGGCCGTGCCATTCGGGGAAGAACGTCTCAAGAAAGGTCTGATCGGTGCGTCGCCAGAAGGCCTCCGGCCTGTCGAGGCGTTCGAGCATGTGCCGGAATGTCTCACGCGAGGGCGTGGCGACGAAGACGCCGGAATTCATGCGGCGAAAATCGGCAAGGCTCTCATAGACGTTGGGAGCGGCAGAAAGTTCCGGATAGAGGAAGAGCCTGTCGACGTTCTTCAGCACGAGGGCGTCGGCGTCGATGAAGACGCAGCGCTCATATTCCACCAGCTGCCAGAGCCTGAGCTTGCAGAAATTGTCGAGTGGCGAATGGAAGTCCGGCTTGCGGCCTTTGGTGAAGGGGGCCGCGGCATGGAGATGGCCACGGGCGTGGCGCTCGTTGAAGGTATCGGAGAGGGGCAGGTGCTCGACTTGGATCAGGCGACAGTCGAGGGTCTTGAGCGGGGCGAGGGCGGCCGCGTCAACGCCGCCGGTGTGGAGGACGACGATATCGGCGCCGGTGCCGGTGCGGCGCAGGGAGCGGGCGAGGGCGGTGGCGCCCATGGCATAGTCGGCGTTGGTGACGAGGGTGACGTAGGCTAGTTTCGAGGTAGAAGTCATCGGCGTCGGCCGCTTCCACCCACGCCCTCGTTCCTGTGCCTGTCACAGGAATCCAGCCACGGCGCGTCCGCGCCGTGAATGACTCTCCTGCGCCCAATGACCTGGGCGCGCTGGATTCCTGTGACGTCCCTCGGGCTAAGCCCGAGGAAGGGAATGAGGGGGAGATCGTGGGACTGGCAGGGCTTCAATAGTAAGCCCTCACTCACGATACCGACTTCAGCCGCTTGCCTTCCGGATCGTGATCAATCGTCGCGGCTATGTCCCTGGTCCAGGCGGAGACGGCCGGCACGCGGGAGCGGTCGACGCGATAGGCGAATTTCTTCGCCACGTCGACGATTTCGCCCAGCAGCCCGGCTTCCAGCGTGGTCGGTTCGAGGCCAAGGTCGAGGAACTTTTCGTTCCGGACGATCAGCTCGTTTTCGGCGGCCTCCTTGCGCGGGTTGGGCAGCCAGGCGATCTTGGCGCCGCTCATCCTGGCGATCATCTCGGCGAGGTCGCGCACCCGGTGGGTTTCCGTCATTTGATTGAAGATCTCGACGCGGGCGCCACGGGCGGGCGGGTTCTTCAGCGCCAGCTCGATGCAGCGCACGGAATCCTGGATGTGGATGAAGGCGCGGGTCTGGCCGCCGGTGCCATGCACCGTCAGCGGATAATCGATCGCTGCCTGAATGAGGAAACGGTTCAGCACCGTGCCGTAATCGCCGTCGTAATCGAAACGATTGATCAGCTGAGCGTGGCGGCGCGTCTGCTCGGTATGCGTTCCCCAGACGATGCCCTGATGCAGGTCGGTGATTCGCAAGCCGTCATTCCTGGCGTAGAACTGGAACAGAAGCTGATCCAGGCACTTGGTCATGTGGTAGATCGAGCCCGGATTGGAAGGGTAGAGAATTTCCTGGCTTACCGTCTCGCCCGTCGGCGTTTCGATGCCAACCGGCAGGTAGCCTTCAGGGATTGCCGCGCCGACCGTCGAGTAGCCATAGACGCCCATGGTGCCGAGATGGATGAGGTGGGCGTCGAGATTGAGCTCGGTCAGCGCGTTCAGCAGGTTATGCGTGGCGCTGACATTGTTGTTAACCGTGTAGTTCTTGTGGCGGTCGCTCTTCATCGAATAGGGCGCGGCGCGCTGTTCGGCGAAATGGATGATGGCATCCGGCCGGTGTTCCGAAAGCCATTTCTTCAGAAGTTCGTAATCCTTGGCGAGATCGATCAGATTGAAGTGGATACGGCGTCCGGTTTCGGCATGCCAGATGCGCGTGCGCTCCTGGATCGAATCCATCGGAGTGAGCGACTGAACGCCGAGTTCGGTGTCGATCCAGCGGCGCGAGAGATTGTCGAGAATATGGATATCGTGACCGGCATCGGAAAGGTGGAGCGAGGTGGGCCAACCAATGAAACCGTCTCCGCCCATAACCGCAATCTTCATCGCATCGTCTCCTGATCGGTCGCTTATTATCGGGAATAGTTAGGAATTATGACAATCATTCAATGCCTGCCGGCGGCGCATTCAATGGCTGCCGGCCGGGCATTCAATGCTTGCCTGCCGCGAAGCGTTGCGCCAAAGAGGGCACCTCACTTTGGAGAAAATTATGACGGAACGCCCTTTTTCCATTTCGGGAGAGCTGACGGAGGCTGGACACCGCCTCGTCCAGCGGGTCTATTATGAAGATACGGATTTCTCCGGCCTGGTCTATCACGCCCGCTACCTGCACTTCCTCGAGCGCGGCCGTACCGACTATCTGCGCTGCCTCGGTGTCGAGCAGCGCGAACTCGTCAGCGCCGACGAGGAAGGCCTCGTCTTCGTCGTTCATCGCATGGAGATCGATTTCAAGAGCCCCGCGCGCATGGATGACGTGCTGACGATCCTGACGCATACGGAAAAGGCCGGAGGCGCCAAGATGGTGCTCAACCAGCAGATCCGTTCAGGCGAAAGCCTGCTGATTGCAGCCAGGGTGATCATCGCCGTCATCAACGCCAAGGGGCGGCCACGGCGGCTGCCGGAAACGCTGGCGGCAAAATTCCTGGAAGGCAGCCATCCTTTGTAGTGCCGAACCAGGCCTTGTCAAAACTTGAACTTTATGTGAAGGAATTCCCGCGCCGCAGGATGAGCGCTCTTTCGGCAGCCGGCCCATGCTCCGGTCAAGTAATCCACGGAACAAAATCTTCCGAACGCAGGCTTGCTGTCATAGTCCGGCACTAACGATCTATTAACCATAATAGTGTCTTACTGGGAAAGTCGGAGTTTGTGCGGTGCACGCCTTCCTTTGACCAAATTTGACGGCAAGAAGGCGGAAGAAGAGCTTGGAAGCTTGACCAGGGCTTTGGGCGGCGGTCGCCGGACACTTCTTGCGAGATCATTTTGTGCCGCCCGGTCCAGCGCCGGGCGTTTGGATTCGGGGATTTTGGATCAATGGAACAAGTAGGATTGGCAGCAGCCACGACGGACGTCAGCCTCTGGTCGCTTTTCATGCAGGCCGGCATCGTCGTCAAGCTCGTCATGCTCGGGCTCATCGCAGCCTCGGTCTGGACGTGGGCGATCGTCATCGACAAGTATCTGGCCTATGGCCGCGCACGGCGCCAGTTCGACAAGTTCGAACAGGTTTTCTGGTCAGGCCAGTCGCTGGAAGAACTCTACCGCTCGCTGTCGGAACGCAACAATACCGGCCTGGCGTCGATCTTCGTCGCGGCCATGCGCGAATGGAAGAAATCCTTCGAGCGCGGTGCGCGCTCGCCGATCGGCCTGCAGATGCGTATCGACCGCGCCATGGACGTGACGCTCGCCCGCGAAACCGAATATCTCGGCGCCCGTTTGGGATCGCTCGCGACCATCGGTTCGGCCGGTCCGTTCATCGGTCTCTTCGGCACGGTCGTCGGTATCATGACCTCATTCCAGGCGATCGCCGGCTCGAAGTCGACGAACCTCGCGGTCGTCGCACCCGGTATCGCCGAAGCGCTGCTCGCCACAGCGATCGGCCTCGTCGCCGCTATTCCGGCCGTTATCGCCTACAACAAGTTCTCTGCCGATGCCGGCAAGCTTTCGGCCCGCATGGAAGGTTTCGCGGACGAATTCTCCGCCATACTTTCGCGCCAGATCGACGAGAAGCTGCAGCCGCGCGCTGCCGCTCAGTAACCAACGGAGTATTCTCAGATGGGTATGGCTGTTGGAGGCAATGGCGGCGGGGGCGGCGGACGCCGCCGTCGCGGCGGTCGGAATAAGGCCGTCATTTCTGAAATCAACGTGACGCCGCTCGTCGACGTCATGCTCGTGCTTTTGATCATCTTCATGGTCGCCGCACCGATGATGACCGTCGGCGTGCCGATCGACCTGCCGGAAACGCAGGCCAAGGCGCTGAATTCCGAGACGCAGCCGATCACGATCTCGGTCAAGAACTCCGGCGAAGTCTACCTGCAGGAAACGCCGATCCCGGCCGCCGAGATCGCCGCCAAGCTCGAGGCGATCGCTACCACCGGCTACAATGAACGCATCTTCGTGCGCGGCGACGCGACGGCGCCTTATGGTGTCATCGCCGACGTGATGGCTCGCATCCAGGGGGCCGGTTTCAAGAATATCGGCCTCGTGACGCAGCAGAAGAAGGACCAATAGCGTTCAAGATGAAGACCAGCGTCGTCACATCTGCTGTTCTGCATTGCCTGGTGCTCACCTGGGCGATGGTGTCGCTGAGTGCGCCAGAATCCTTCAAGGTCGAGGATTTCGAGGCGATGCCGGTCGATCTCGTGCCGGTGGAATCGATCACCCAGATGCAGCAGGGCGACAAGAAAGCTCCGAAGAAGGAGACGTCCGCGCCCGTGCCGACGACACGGCCGCCGATCGCGCAGCCGTCTGAGAATGCCGGCGACAACAATGCCGACCTGAAGACGCCGCCGGTCCCGAACGCCAAGCCCAGCAACAGCGAAGCTGCGGCGGCGAATTCGAGCGAGAAGCCACTGCCGACGATCGATCCCAAGCCGAACGACGTCAAGGAAGTCAACAAGGAAGAGACCGAGGTCGAGCAGCCGAAGGAGGTTGCCTCCATTCCGCCGCCAAAGCCCGTCGAAGTGACGCCGCCGCCGAAGCCGGAGGAAAAGCCGCCGGAAGAGCAGGCCAAGCCGGAGGAGCCGCCGAAGCCGGATGCCGAGGCGTTGCCGGACAAGGTACCGACACCGGTCGTCAAGCCGCAGGTAAAGCCGCCTGAGCCCCAAAAAGCCGCCGAGAAGCCGCCTGAGAAGCCTGCGGACGAACCCAAGGCCGCCGACAAACCGACGGACAAGAAGAAGGCCGACAAGAAGCAGGAAGTGGCGAAATCGGCCTCGACGATGAAGAGCGATTTCAATGCCGATGAGATTTCGGCTCTGCTGAACAAGACCGATCCTTCCGCCGGCGGCGCCAAGCGCTCGACGCAGGAGGCCTCGCTGGGGAACAAGAAGAGCAACAGCGGAACCAAACTCAGCCAGAGCGAGGAGGATGCTGTAAAGGGCCAGATTTCGAGCAACTGGAGTGTTGTTTCAGGGCTAGCAGGTGCTAGCGAAGTGCAGCTTAAGGTTCGTTTTCAACTCGATCAGGCCGGCAATGTGGTTGGCGATCCAGAGGTCATTGCGACAGGTGGGCCGGATTCGACACGTCAAGCTCTTAAGAGCAGCGTTTATCGCGCTGTCATGAAATCATCTCCTCTCAAGAACTTACCAGCAGATAAGTATGAGGGCGAGAACGGCTGGAACGAAATGCTTCTTACCTTCGACGCAAGCGATTTTGGAATCTAGATGCTGAGAAGCTTATGCCATCTCCCGAAAGCCATTGGGATACTGACGATGTTCATCGCCACTTTTGCGCTTCCGCTCAGCGTGTATGCCGAGACGAAAAGCGGTGAAGAAAGCGATCAAAAAGCACCGATTTTAACCGTGGCAGTTATCAATGCGATGCGAAATGCCATTCAAAATCGTTTTTTCCTTCCCGGCGACCTAAAGGACGCGGGAACCGTTCATCTAAGCTTTCATGTGCACCTTGATAAGGACGGTCGCGTTATAGGCACTCCTGAGACGGAGGTCAGTGGCGGTAGCGAGCGCACACGGAAAATCATTACCGACGCCGCTCTTCGCGCAGTTACCCGCGCAGCTCCTTACACGATGTTTCCAAAAGACAAATACGATGCCTGGGAGGAAGTCATTTTGAACTTCGACGCCAGCCAACTGAACCTATAAAGTGCTGAAAGGCTTGTTTGACATGGTCAAGTGTTCCCTCATCCGCGCCCTGATGGTCGTCGCCGGTCTAGTCGGGGCCGCAGCCTTTACGACTCCGGCCAACGCTCTTGTCGAGCTCAATATCAACAAAGGTAATATTCAGCCGCTGCCGATCGCGGTGACGGACTTCCTGCAAGGTGATATGGGCGCGCAGGTTTCGCAGGTTATTGCTGCCGACCTGCAGCGATCCGGTCTGTTTGCACCGATCAACAAGACGGCCTTCATCGAGAAAATCTCCAATCCGGACGCGGCGCCTCGCTTCGAAGACTGGAAGGTCATTAATGCTCAGGCTTTGGTGACCGGCCGCGTCACCCAGGAAGCGGATGGCCGCCTTCGTGCCGAATTCCGTCTCTGGGATACGTTTGCCGGGCAGCAGATGACCGGGCAGCAGTTCTATACGCAGCCGGAGAATTGGCGCCGTGTGGCCCACATCATCGCCGACGCGATCTACAAGCAGATCACCGGCGAGGAAGGCTATTTCGACACCCGCGTCGTCTTCGTCTCCGAATCCGGCACCAAGCAGCAGCGCAAGCGCCAGCTGGCGATCATGGACCAGGACGGTTTCAACGTGCGGACGCTGACCGACGGCAGCGATCTCGTGTTGACGCCGCGCTTCTCGCCGAGCCGGCAGGAAGTCACCTACATGTCCTTCGCCAACCAGCAGCCGCGCGTCTACCTGCTGCAGCTCGAAACCGGGCAGCGTGAAGTCGTTGGCAACTTTCCCGGCATGACCTTCTCGCCGCGTTTTTCGCCTGATGGCCAGAAGGTGATCATGAGCCTCCAGCAGGAAGGCAATTCCAACATCTATACGATGGACCTGCGCTCGCGCACGACGACGCGGCTGACCTCGACGGCGGCGATCGATACCTCGCCCTCCTATTCGCCTGACGGTGCACGCATCAGCTTCGAAAGCGACCGAGGCGGCAAGCCGCAGATCTATGTGATGAACGCCGATGGCTCGGGCCAAACCCGTATTTCCTTCGGGGACGGCTCCTATTCGACGCCGGTTTGGTCGCCGCGCGGGGATCTCATCGCCTTCACCAAACAGTCCGGCGGCAAGTTCTCGATCGGCGTGATGAAGCCGGATGGCTCGGGCGAGCGCATCCTGACGTCCGGCTTCCACAATGAAGGCCCGACCTGGGCGCCGAACGGCCGTGTGCTGATGTTCTTCCGCCAGGCGGCAGGCGCGGGTGGCCCGCAACTCTATTCGATTGATCTGACCGGTTATAACGAGCAGCTGGTGAAGACGCCGAGCTATGCTTCCGACCCGGCATGGTCGCCGCTGCTGGAGTAGCGAGTGCATCAATGCCTTTATGTCGCCTCAAAGTCGTGGAAACCGGGCGACACGGGACAAATCAGTAAATTGTTAACCATAATCTTTGAGGGGCGGTTAACCGAGTGCGGTTACTGTCCGGAAACCCTGATGAACTCGCAAGGAGACCGGCCATGAGCCGAATTCATACCCCGGCAATGAGCCGTATGCAGAATTTTGCCCGCAACCCCGTCATGATCGCGCTTGTCGCCGGTCTCGCGCTTGCAAGCTGCGCGAACAAGAAGAACGGCGGCATGCCGAACAGCGCCGGCGACATGGGTCTCGGCGCAGGCGCCGCGACGCCGGGCTCGACCCAGGACTTCACGGTCAATGTCGGTGACCGCATCTTTTTCGATACCGACTCCACGTCGATTCGCGCCGATGCCGCTCAGACGCTCGACCGTCAGGCACAGTGGCTCGGCCGTTATCCGAACTACCAGATCACCGTTGAAGGCCATGCCGACGAACGCGGCACCCGCGAATATAACCTCGCCCTTGGCGCCCGTCGCGCTGCTGCCACCAAGGACTACCTCGCTTCGCGCGGCGTTCCGGCGCAGCGCATGAAGACGATCTCCTACGGCAAGGAACGGCCGGTCGCCGTCTGCGACGATATTTCCTGCTGGTCGCAGAACCGCCGCGCGGTCACCGTGCTCGGCGGCGCCGGCATGTAATTTCCAGTTATAATTGGTTTTACGGAGGCGGTCCCATCCGGGGCCGCCTTTTCTTTTTGACCACACTTTGGCCAGACTCCGTTGCTTTTTGACAGCAATTGGAAAAATCTCCTGTTCGTGCCTCACGGCGCGAAGAATCACTGGGACAGGACGATACATATGAAGAAACTTGTCGTGGCAGGCATGCTGTGCCTGGCGGCTATGACCGGGAGCGAACGAGCGGCTTACTCGGCCTCGTTCTTCGGGCTGCATCTTGGCGGCCGATCCGCGGAACAGCAGCCGGCCCCTCCCGTCGTCAGGGTGCAGAGCGGGGACGCGGAAATCCGTGTGCAGCAGCTCGAAGAGCAAATGCGGCAGCTGAACGGCCGAATCGAGGAGATGAGCTTTCAGCTCCTGCAGATGCAGGAGACGATCCGCAAGCAGCAGGAAGACAATGAATTCCGCTTCCAGCAGCTCGAAAAAACCGGTAGCGGCGGCGGTGGCGCCAAGGCTCCGGTCAAAAAGAGCGAGACCGATGTCGCTCCGGCAGCGTCCGGGAGCGACGACGTCGCCAGGGTGATCCAAGCACCGCAGGGGGCCGAAACGGCTCCCTCCACCGATGTGCCCAGTAATACCGGCCTCGGCCAGCCTCCGAAGCAGCTCGGCTCGATCGACTTCGATCAGAACGGCAACGCGATCGGCGGAAGCGTCGACGAAAACGCCACTATCGGTTCCGCCCCGATTCCCAATGCCAATAGCGGGACGCCGCAGCAGACGGCCTCGCTCGGCAACGAGGCGGATCAGTACAAGTCAGCCTACGGCCACGTATTGTCAGGCGATTACGGCACGGCCGAGCAGGAATTCAACCAGTACATCGCCCGTTACCCGAGCAGTGCGCGGGCGGCGGACGCCAATTTCTGGCTCGGCGAGGCGCTTTATTCACAGGGCAAATACAACGAGGCGGCCAAGACTTTCCTCAACGCGCATCAGAAATACGGTAGCTCGGAAAAAGCGCCGGAAATGCTGCTGAAGCTCGGCATGTCGCTTGCGGCCCTCGACAATAAAGAGACGGCCTGCGCGACCCTGCGCGAAGTCTCGAAGCGTTATCCCAAGGCGTCACGCGCCGTCATAAGCAAGGTTGCGAGCGAACAGAAACGCCTCGCCTGCTGAGGTCTTCCGGAATGTCTCCGGAAGCCGCATCGCCTCGAGAGGCAATCCTTCAGTTTCTCGCATCGCTTCGAAGTCCTGCGCGTATTCTCGTCGCGATCTCGGGCGGCAGCGATTCCAGCGGCCTGCTTCTCCTCCTCGATGAAGCCGTGAAGGCCGCGCCCCATCTTGAAATTTCCCTTTGTGCCGCGACGGTCGACCACGCGCTACGCGCCGGCTCCGCAGACGAGGCGCGAGAGGTCGCAGCCCTCTGTGCATCCCTCGGCATTCCCCATATTATCTCGACATGGCAAGGCGAAAAGCCGAAAACCGGCATCATGGCTGCGGCCCGCGAAGCCCGTTACAGCCTTCTGGCCGAGGCAGCGGAAGCGTTCGGCGCCAATCTTATCGTCACCGGCCATACGCTGGACGACCAGCGTGAAACGCTGCGGATGCGCGGGATGCGAACAGAGCAACTTTCGAGCGGTATCGCCGACGCCGTGCTCTTCGACCGGCGCCTCTGGATCCTGCGGCCGCTTCTTTTTGTCGCGCGGGCGGATATACGCGCTTTCCTGCGGGCGCGGGGCGTGCGGTGGATCGACGATCCGAGCAATGAGGATACCAAGTACGAGCGTGTGCGGATGCGCCGGCAGCTGTCTGCCGGTCCTGCGGCGGAGACGGATATTCGCGCAGTCTGGGAAGAAAGGCTGGCCCTGTCGTCTCGAGCCGCCGAGTGGCTGGATTGTCATTTCCAGCTTCACGGCGGCGTGCTTGGGCAGGTAATGCCCGACGGGTTGCGGCAGGACCATGCGGTCCTCGACTATACGCTCGGCCGCCTGACAGCCGTGTTCGGCGGGCAGCCATTCGCGCCGGGCAGGGTGCAGATGGACCGTGTTCTCGCATTCGCCGCCGGCAGCGAGCCGGGACGGATGACCACCGGCCGAGTGGTGTTCGATCTCAGGTGCGATGGGCTTTATCTGGCGCGGGAGAACCGGGGGATAATGCCGCTGGTGTTGCGGCCGGGGGAGGCTGGGGTTTGGGATGGGAGGTTCCGTGTTGAAAACCGGCTACGAACGACCATGAGGGTGGAAGCTCAGGCCACGCGCTCCGCCCTCATTCCTGTGCCCGTCACAGGAATCCAGCCGCCGCGGGTCGGCGCGGCGAATGACTCATCGATGCGTAACAAGTCTTCTGCGCCCAAGGACTTGGACGCGCTGGAATCCTGTGACGGGCACAGGAATGAGGGAGGGCGGGACAGGGGGCTTCCCAAATCCGCATGGAAACGCGTAATCGAGTCGGCGCCCGCCTTATCCTCAGATGGAGCCTATTTATCTCCAGAATCCGCTTCAATGGTTGAATTGACGCCCTATTTCGCACCCTTCGACCGCTTTTTGACACGATTTGATTTCATCTTTGCCGACAGGCTTTCGGCGGTTTTCGCGATGGCGCCCTATGCGGGGCTGCCTTTAAGAAGTATTGACGGAAAAACCATCTGACTTGGGGGATTGCCTTGGCAATAGCGCGGCGCAACCCTATGTTAGAACCTAATTAAGACGGTCGCCATGAGGCGGCTGTTGCAGTGCTGGGGAGTTCAATGAACCCTAACTTACGTAATTTCGCATTGTGGGCGATCATCGCGCTTCTGCTGATCGCCCTTTTCAGCATGTTTCAGACGGCGCCGGCGCAGACGGGTTCCCGCGATATCCCTTATTCGCAGTTTCTGCGTGAGGTTGATGCGGGCCGTGTGAAGGAAGTCGTGGTCACGGGCAACCGTGTCTCGGGAAGCTATGTTGAAAATGGCTCCACCTTCCAGACCTATTCGCCTGTCATCGACGACAGCCTGCTTGATCGCCTGCAGCAGAAGAATGTGCTGGTTTCCGCCCGTCCAGAAACGGATGGTTCTTCGGGTTTTTTGAGCTATCTCGGCACGCTGTTGCCGATGCTTCTCATTCTCGGCGTCTGGCTGTTTTTCATGCGACAGATGCAGGGCGGCTCCCGCGGCGCGATGGGTTTCGGCAAGTCCAAGGCCAAGCTGCTGACGGAAGCGCATGGCCGGGTGACCTTTGAAGACGTCGCCGGCGTCGACGAGGCCAAGCAGGATCTCGAGGAAATCGTTGAATTCCTGCGTGATCCGCAGAAGTTCCAGCGTCTCGGTGGCAAGATCCCGCGCGGTGTGCTGCTGGTCGGCCCTCCGGGCACCGGTAAGACGCTGCTCGCCCGCTCTGTCGCCGGCGAAGCCAACGTGCCCTTCTTCACCATTTCGGGTTCCGACTTCGTCGAAATGTTCGTCGGCGTCGGTGCAAGCCGCGTGCGCGACATGTTCGAGCAGGCGAAGAAGAATGCGCCCTGCATCATCTTCATCGACGAAATCGATGCCGTCGGCCGCCATCGCGGCGCCGGTCTCGGCGGTGGCAACGACGAACGCGAGCAGACGCTGAACCAGTTGCTGGTCGAGATGGATGGTTTCGAGGCGAATGAAGGCGTGATCCTGATTGCCGCCACCAACCGCCCCGACGTCCTCGACCCGGCGCTGCTGCGTCCCGGCCGTTTCGACCGCCAGGTCGTGGTGCCGAACCCCGACATCGTCGGCCGGGAGCGCATCCTCAAAGTGCATGCCCGCAACGTTCCGCTGGCGCCGAATGTCGATCTCAAGGTTCTTGCCCGCGGCACGCCCGGTTTCTCCGGTGCCGATCTGATGAACCTCGTCAATGAAGCCGCCCTCATGGCTGCCCGCCGCAACAAGCGTGTCGTCACCATGCAGGAGTTCGAGGACGCCAAGGACAAGATCATGATGGGCGCCGAGCGCCGTTCCTCGGCAATGACCGAAGCGGAGAAGAAGCTCACCGCCTACCACGAGGCCGGCCACGCCATCACCGCGCTTAACGTCGCTGTTGCCGATCCGCTGCACAAGGCGACGATCATTCCGCGCGGCCGTGCGCTCGGCATGGTCATGCAGCTTCCCGAGGGCGATCGCTACTCGATGAGCTACAAATGGATGGTCTCGCGCCTCTGCATCATGATGGGCGGCCGTGTCGCCGAGGAACTCACCTTCGGCAAGGAGAACATCACTTCAGGCGCGTCTTCAGACATCGAGCAGGCCACCAAGCTTGCCCGCGCCATGGTCACGCAGTGGGGCTTCTCCGATCAGCTCGGTCAGGTCGCTTATGGCGAGAATCAGCAGGAAGTCTTCCTCGGTCACTCGGTTTCGCAGTCGAAGAATGTTTCAGAGGCGACCGCGCAGAAGATCGACAACGAAGTGCGCCGCCTGATCGACGAAGCCTATTCGCAGGCCCGAACGATCCTGACGGAAAAGCACGACGAATTCGTCGCCCTTGCCGAAGGTCTGCTCGAATACGAGACCTTGACCGGTGATGAGATCAAGGCGCTGATCCGCGGTGAGAAGCCCTCCCGCGATCTCGGCGACGATTCGCCGCCGAGCCGTGGATCGGCGGTTCCGAAGGCCGGCGTGCGGCCTGCCACCAAGGGTGATGAGCCCGAAGCCGGTCTCGAACCGCAGCCGCATTGAAGCTGTGACAGCATCTCGAAAACAGGCCGGATTTCCGCTATGGGAGATCCGGCCTTTTTTATTGGTAACGGGATATAATCATTTTTCTCGCTAATTTACGTGCCGATTGCCGCAATTTGTGGCATTCCGCTGAAGAGAAGCAAGCATGAATCACGCTCCTGGACTGACGACAATCCACTGAAGCCGGATTTGCTTGGAACGATGCGCTGCCTGGAATGGCGCGCCAAAGCGCAGGAGTGCAGATGAAAAGACGCTATTTCGGTACGGACGGTATTCGCGGTCAATCCAACGTCTTCCCGATGACGCCGGATCTCGCCATGCGGGTCGGCATCGCCGCCGGCACGATCTTCCGCCGGGGCAACCACCGTCATCGCGTTGTCATCGGCAAGGATACGCGCCTTTCCGGCTATATGCTTGAGAACGCCATGGTGGCAGGCTTCACGGCTGCGGGCCTCGACGCCTTCATTCTCGGCCCGATTCCGACGCCTGCCGTCGCCATGCTGACGCGTTCGCTGCGCTGCGATATCGGCGTGATGATCTCCGCTTCGCACAATCCTTATGAAGATAACGGCATCAAACTGTTCGGCCCCGACGGCTACAAGCTTTCGGACGACATCGAGGCCGAGATCGAGGACCTGCTCGAAAAGGATCTGAACGCGCAGCTTGCCAAGTCCGACGATATCGGCCGCGCCAAACGCGTCGACGGCGTGCATGATCGTTATATCGAACATGCCAAGCGCACACTGCCGCGCGACGTGACGCTGCAAGGGCTGAGGGTCGCGATCGATTGCGCCAATGGTGCTGCCTACAAGGTGGCGCCCGCCGTGCTCTGGGAGCTCGGCGCCGATGTCGTTACCATCGGCAACGAACCGAACGGCACCAATATCAATCTCAATTGCGGTTCCACCAGTCCCGTCGCATTGCAGAAGAAAGTCGATGAGGTTCGCGCCGATATCGGTATCGCGCTCGACGGCGACGCGGACCGCGTCATCATTATCGACGAGAACGGTTCGATCGTTGACGGCGACCAGCTGATGGCCGTCATCGCCGAGAGCTGGGCCGAGAGCCAGCAGCTGCGCGGCAACGGTATCGTCGCCACTGTCATGTCCAATCTCGGCCTCGAGCGTTTCCTCGACGAACGCGGCATGGCGCTTGCCCGCACAAAGGTCGGCGACCGCTACGTTGTCGAGCATATGCGCCAGCACAATTACAATGTCGGCGGCGAGCAATCGGGACACATCGTGCTTTCGGATTACGGTACGACAGGCGACGGTCTGGTCGCAGCGCTGCAGATCCTTGCCGCGGTCAAGCGCACCGGCCGCACCGTCAGCGAAGTCTGCCGGCGCTTCGAGCCGGTGCCGCAGCTCCTGCGCAATGTCCGCATCAGCGGCGGCAAGCCGCTGGAGGATATTCAGGTACAGAAGGCGATTGCCGATGCCGAAGCCGAGCTCGCCAGAAACGGCCGCCTCGTCATCCGGCCTTCGGGCACCGAGCCGTTGATCCGCGTCATGGCCGAGGGCGACGACCGCACTCAGATCGAGCGCATCGTCAACGAGCTGATCGGGATGATCTCGAATGTCCGGACCGCTGCCTGACACTCTGTGTGAACAGATAATCAAAAGGCCGGTGCGTGAGCGCCGGCTTTTTTGTTGTGCACGTCGGCGGCATGTATCTCTGCTCAAACCATTTTCCGACGCAGTCGATCTTCTGTTTCATGCGACTTCGATGCTTGAAATCAAAGTAAATAAGCGTGGTTAAGCAGCTTTTAACGTTTTCAATTCATTATCCATGCCAAGCGTATCAGATTGGCAGCGACTGAGCCTGCCGACGCAACGGGATTTTGGAGTGAAATCCATGAAGAGAAGCTTGTCCGGCATCCTCGCAGCATTGTTGATAGCGACAAACGCCTATTCCGCGGATCTCGCCCCTGCCGAACCCATCCCTGAACAGCCGCCGGAGGTGGCGGTTGCCGAAGCGACCGGCTGGTATCTGCGCGGCGACGTCGGTTATGCCTTCACCGATCTGCGCGGCGCGCGCTATTTCCAAGGCAGCAACGCCACGGAGGTCGATTTCGACGACGCCGATGTCGACGACGCATGGACGGTTGGCGGCGGTGTCGGTTATCAGATCAACAGCTATCTGCGCACCGATCTGACCTTCGACTATCTCACCCAGGCGGATTTCAATGGCTCGACATCCGGGCAGTGCGGCTTCCCGCTGGTGGATTGCACCTCGCGCGACCGCTCTTCGCTGACCGCCTATACGCTGCTGGCCAACGCCTATGTCGATCTCGGCACCTACGGCTATGTGACGCCGTATGTCGGCGCCGGTATCGGCGGCTCCTACGTCAAGTGGAAAAACCTGCGCAATGTCGCCTGCGCCGATGACGGCAGCTTCTGCGACGACGAGGTCACCCACGGCGGCAAGGGCAACTGGCGCTTCACCTACGCCCTCATGGCCGGCGCCTCGGTCGACGTCACCTGCAACTTCAAGGCCGATGTCGGCTACCGATACCTGCATATCGATGGCGGCAACATGTTCGGCTATGCCGAAAATGGCGGTCCGGGCCGCGACAGGGGCCTCAGCGCCCATGAAGTCCGCGTCGGTGGCCGCTACCTCTTTGGCGGATGCGCTCAGCCGGTCGCCTACGAGCCGCCGGCAATCCCGCTGCAGCAGCCGGTCTACAAGTAAGCCTCTCAAGCCATCGCATCAGAAGCCGCCCCCGCTCCGGGCGGCTTTTTCATTTTTCGCCACCCTGCCTGCGTCAAAATATCTACAGCTTGCGACACTTCGATCTTGACTATGAAGCTTCCGATCCATACACACGGCGGCGGGACACCCTTCCCCAACGAAGGGCTTTCTATCTGAGAGGATAGCATCATGGCGAAGACCGCAAAGCCGGACATCCGTCCGCACAATACCCATTTTTCTTCTGGCCCCTGCTCGAAGCGCCCCGGTTGGTCGCTCGAAGCCCTTTCCGACGCGGCCCTCGGCCGTTCGCATCGTGCGAAGGTCGGCAAGGCCAAGCTCAAGCAGGCCATCGACCTTACCCGTGAAATTCTCGAAGTGCCGGCGGATTACCGCATCGGCATCGTTCCGGCCTCCGACACCGGCGCCGTCGAAATGGCGCTCTGGTCGCTGCTCGGCGAACGCGGCGTCGACATGCTCGCCTGGGAAAGCTTCGGCGCCGGCTGGGTAACCGATGTGGTCAAGCAGCTGAAGCTCAAGGATGTGCGCAAGCTCGAAGCGGGTTACGGCGAGCTTCCCGATCTTTCCGCCGTCGATTTCGACCGCGACGTCGTCTTCACCTGGAACGGCACGACCTCGGGCGTGCGCGTCCCGAATGCCGATTTCATTCCTGCCGACCGCAAGGGTCTGACGATCTGCGACGCCACCTCGGCCGCTTTTGCCCAGGAGCTCGATTTCGCCAAGCTCGACGTCGTCACCTTCTCCTGGCAGAAGGTGCTGGGCGGCGAAGGGGCCCACGGTGTCATCATTCTCTCGCCGCGTGCCGTCGAGCGTCTCACCACCTACACGCCGGTCTGGCCGCTGCCGAAGATCTTCCGCATGACCTCGGGCGGCAAGCTGACGGAAGGCATCTTCCAGGGCGAGACGATCAACACGCCGTCGATGCTCTGCGTCGAGGACTATATCGATGCGTTGCTTTGGGCCAAGGAGCTCGGCGGTCTTCAGAGCCTGATCGCTCGTGCCGATGCCAATGCCAAGGTCATCCACGATTTCGTCGCGGCAAACGACTGGATCGCCAATCTCGCCGTCAAGGCGGAAACGGCCTCCAACACCTCCGTCTGCCTGAAGATCGTCGACAAGGACATCACGGCGCTCGATGACGACGGCCAGGCGAATTTCGCCAAAGGCCTCGTCGGCCTCCTGGAAAAGGAAGGTGTCGCCTATGACATCGGTCATTACCGCGACGCGCCGTCGGGCCTGCGCATCTGGGCCGGCGCCACGATCGAGGCGTCCGACATGCAGAAGCTGATGCCCTGGCTTTCCTGGGCCTTCGAAACGCAGAAGGCGCAGCTTGCTCAGGCCGCCGCCTGACGTGATCGCGTCCGGCTTCGCCACGTCCGGCGGAGCCCAGCATTCCATTTTCATTCATCGCTGAACACTTTTGAAGGAGGCCACAATGGCACCTCGCGTTCTCGTATCCGACGAATTGTCGGAAACCGCCGTCCAGATCTTCCGCGACCGCGGCGTCGAAGTCGATTTCGAACCGCAGCTCGGCAAGGACAAGGACCGTTTGCTCGCAGTCATCGGCAAATATGATGGTCTGGCCATCCGCTCAGCCACCAAGGTGACGGAAAAGATCATCGAAGGGGCGAAGAACCTCAAGGTTGTCGGCCGCGCCGGCATCGGCGTCGACAATGTCGATATCCCGGCCGCCTCGCGCCGCGGCATCATCGTCATGAACACGCCTTTCGGCAATTCGATCACGACCGCCGAACACGCCATCGCCCTGATGCTCGCCGTCGCCCGCCAGCTTCCGGCCGCCGATGCCTCGACGCAGGCTGGCAAATGGGAGAAGTCGAAATTCATGGGCGTCGAGATCACCGGCAAGACGCTCGGCGTCATCGGCGCCGGCAATATCGGCTCGATCGTCTGCTCCCGCGCCATCGGTCTGAAGATGCATGTCGTCGCCTATGATCCGTTCCTTTCCAAGGAGCGCGCGGAGGAGATGGGCGTCACCAAAGTCGAGCTCGACGAGCTTTTCGCCCGCGCCGATTTCATCACACTGCACGTGCCGATGACCGACAAGACGCGCGGCATCCTCAACAAGGAAGCGCTGGCAAAGACGAAGCCCGGCGTGCGCATCATCAATTGCGCCCGCGGTGGCCTGGTCGATGAAGCGGCACTTGCCGAAGCCATCAAGTCCGGCCACGTCGCCGGTGCCGCCTTCGACGTCTTCGAAGTCGAGCCCGCCAAGGAAAGCCCGCTCTTCGGTCTGCCGAACGTCGTTTGCACGCCGCATCTCGGCGCTTCGACGACCGAGGCGCAGGAAAATGTCGCGCTGCAGGTTGCCGAACAAATGTCGGACTACCTTGTCAACGGCGCGGTCTCCAACGCCATCAACATGCCGTCGATCACGGCTGAGGAAGCGCCGATCCTGAAGCCCTTCATCCGTCTTGCCGACGTTCTCGGCGCCTTTGTCGGGCAGGTCACCGAGGAGCCGATCAAGGAAATCGAAATCCTCTATGATGGTGTGACCGCCAATATGAACACACGGGCGCTGACGAGCGCGGTTCTTGCGGGCCTGATCCGCTCGCAGGTCGCCGACGTCAACATGGTTTCCGCGCCGATCATGATCAAGGAAAAGGGCATCGTGCTTTCCGAGGTCAAGCGCGACAAGACGGGCGTCTTCGATGGCTATATCAAGCTGACGGTGACGACCGAAAGCATGACGCGCTCCGTCGCCGGCACGGTGTTTTCGGATGGCAAGCCGCGCTTCATTCAGATCAAGGGCATCAACCTTGATGCCGATGTCGGTTCGCACATGATCTACATCACCAATACCGACGTCCCCGGCATGATTGGCTTCATCGGCACGACGCTCGGCACTGCCGGTGTCAATATCGCCAACTTCCAGCTCGGCCGCGACAAGCAGGGTGGCGACGCAATTGCGCTGCTCTATGTCGACGGCGAGGTGGATGATGGCGTGCTCACGCAGTTGACGGCGCACCAGGCGATCCGCCAGGCAAAGCTGCTGACCTTCAATATCGACTGAGTTTCCTTCCTCCAAGGAAAACAAGAGCCCGGCGCAGGAAACGGCACCGGGCTTTGCTGCGTCAGGAACAGGTTTCAACGGTGCCGACGCCGCCGGACGATCCTGCCGAGACGGGCGGCTTCGTCCTGCGCCTTCGTACGGTGGAGGAAGGCGAGCCTGCTGCCGTCGAAACCCTGGAAGAACTCGTCCCAGGAAATCTCTTCCAGTGGCTCGGAGGAGAAATCGACGCGGACGGTTTCGCTGTCACGCGCGTCCTTTATGCGGGCGGGATGGCCGCCGCGCGCTTCGATCCAGTCTCTGATCCTGGTGTAATCCGTCGTCGTGCCGAACCTGGCCATGAAACCCTCCGCAGCATTCGATTGCGACATTGATCTTCGGCAACGCGTATCCGGCAGAATAGTTCCATAGGGCGAAATTATTTTTTTCACTGTTTGCAGTTGTGCCGGTCAGGCATTCGTTATTTTGAGAATGGCGGCCGGGAGCTGCGTAATTCGCATGGGCTGAAGGAGGATGACATGAAACACTATTCATTCTCGATAATCGGACTGGCGCTGGCGGCTGTCGTCATCGCCAATCCAGGCATCGCATTCGCCTGCAACAAGCTGATCGGCGCCTGAGCAGTACCCCCCCGCTTCCAAGGCGTGGCTTCAGCCGCGCTTGCTTTCTCACGCGATTGCGAGCTGTCCGCCGCCGCCCCTTGCGTCGCGATACAATCCTTTCTATATCGGTCACCTACCGAAAAAGGCGGCCGATCCCGCCTGAGATCAGCAATCCGCCGCAATTGCAGCGCAAGGGCGGGTTATGAGCGCGCAGAATTTGGCACCGCCGTTGAACACACTGGATTTTGACAAGAAGCCGGAAGAGACCCGCGTCGTCGTCGCCATGTCGGGCGGCGTCGATTCCTCCGTCGTGGCCGGCCTTCTCAAACAGCAGGGTTACGACGTGCTCGGCATCACCCTGCAGCTTTACGATCATGGCGCCGCTGTTCACCGCGCCGGCTCCTGCTGCGCCGGCCAGGACATCGACGACGCCCGCCGCGTCTGCGAAACGCTGGGCATTCCGCATTACGTACTCGATTATGAAAAGCGTTTTCGCGAGACGGTGATCAATCCTTTCGCCGAAAGCTACGTGGCGGGCGAAACACCGATCCCTTGTGTTTCCTGCAACCAGACCGTCAAGTTTGCCGATCTCTTGGCGACCGCCAAGGAGCTCGGCGCCGATGCGCTGGCGACGGGTCATTATATCCGCTCGCGACCGAACCCTTCGGATGAGAAGCCCGGCCGCCGCGCGCTTTTCCGGCCGGCCGACGCCGACCGTGACCAGAGCTATTTTCTCTTCGCCACCACGCAGGAACAGATCGATTATCTGCGCTTTCCGCTGGGCGGCCTGCCGAAGGCCGAAACACGCAGGCTCGCCGAAGAGATGGGGCTCGTTGTCGCGAAGAAGGCCGACAGCCAGGACATCTGCTTCGTGCCGCAGGGCAAATATTCCGACATCATCACCAAGCTGAAGCCGAATGCGGCGCTCGCCGGCGAGATCGTCCATCTCGACGGCCGCGTATTGGGAAGCCATGAAGGCATCCTGCACTTCACCATCGGCCAGCGCCGCGGCATCGGCATCGCCACGGGCGAACCGCTTTATGTCGTCTATCTCGATGCCCGCTCACGCCGCGTCATCGTCGGGCCGAAGGAAGCGCTGGAAACGCACCGCGTCTATCTGCGCGATGTCAATTGGCTGGGCGACGTTCCGCTCGCGGAGGCCGCTTCCGGCTGCGGTTTTGCCTGCTTCGCCAAGGTCCGTTCGACGCGGGCACCGGCGCCTGCCGTACTGCATGTTGATGCCACCGGCACCTATGTCGATCTGACCGTCGGCGAGGCGGGTATCGCGCCCGGCCAGGCCTGCGCGCTTTATTCGGCGCCCGGCGACGACGCCCGTGTCTTCGGCGGCGGTTTCATCGAACGCTCCGAACGCGAACCTTCGGCCGAAGCTTCGCTCAAGGCCTTGCTGGCCGGCCCCGTCGCTGCCTGAAACCCATCAGAAACGATGGGCGGCAAAGCTCAGCGTTTTTCTCCATCCTGCGCTTGACACAAAGCCGAAGCGCACCTTATAAGCCGCTCATCCCACGAGCCCGCAGCGCTTCGCGAGCAGGTATCGTTTGACCAGTGGCGGAGTAGCTCAGTAGGTCAGAGCAGAGGAATCATAATCCTTGTGTCGGGGGTTCAAATCCCTCCTCCGCTACCACTTCAACAGCCGACAATTCCGGTCCGGTAATTTCCCTCCAGCGGCGGAGGCGATGACCTCAAACGCGGGGTTCGAGCTGTTCCGGGCGTTTGCTACAATTCGATGACAATCCCTAACGATAAAGCGCGTCGAAGAAAGCAACCATTGGCTCGCAATCAGCACGAAGAGTGAGTCCTTTTATCGCACTGTCGGAGACGGGGACGAAGCTTTGGGCGAAGTAGGTCCAGTTGTACAACCGGTCCCCCTCATCATGCCTGACCACGAGCACTGCGTGAAACGCGAACTGGTAGTCAGTGGAACCACCGCCATTTGTAAACGGTGTCCGCATCCTCAACCCCCCCAATTCAGCCCGTCGGGTTACTGCCTTGTACTGCCCGAGATAATCCTTGGGCACCTGCACGCAATAGGGATGTGAACCGGAGACCGCGAGTGCACGCCACTCCACAATCTTGATGTTGAGGGCGGACCAAAGAAAGAGGGCGGCAATAGGTCCTGCAACCGACGACACAACCACCATGTGTAGCAGTTTGACCGCTCTCTGGCTATCGATCCGGCCTGGCGCGAGCGCAAGGATCGGCAGATCGACCAGCGCAGCCAGCAACAACCAGATGGCGGGACCAAACTGATCTGTCAACAATACCACTAGGCCAACAGCCAGACTTACCCCGAAGTGCACAGCGGCGGCTCGCTTCATTAGGCGAGAAGCCGGTTGATCCAGAATAAGTGCACCGGCCGAAATGGCAAAAGCCAAAAGCGGACCCGAAAACCACAACAAACTAATAAGGACAGGGGTGATGTGCCAACTGTCGTAGGCGATCGGATGGAGTGACCATAGTAAAATCCCTGCCATCAAAGAGACCCAGCCGCAGAGCAGGATTAAGCGGAGTACCGGCAATGGGCTTCGCCATGAAGATATCCCGTGCAAGTCCTGACCAATGGTCATTTGGCCCATCAAGCTTCCCCATCCCCTTCGCCATTGCGTCCAGCTCATACATCGGCAGATAGGTGTTCTACTTCATCCACTCCCGTACGACATACCTGATCGCGTCCTAGCGCGTCAGCACCAATTCACTGCATAGATTACGAATCGCCTCAAGTCGTCGTCGAGGGCGATTGATCCGGCGTTGCGCAGCCGCAAAGCTGCCCGCCGAAGCATGATCTGCAGGTCAGCACGGAAATATCCGCGATCGGATCGGCGGCGTACTCGAGGAGAGTGGGGGGTGTCAGGTGCGCCGAGGACAGCTCTATCTGTAGAGCGCCAAATGCAATATCGGCATCTTCATCGCCCAAAGATGGGATGCGGCAGCGATGATAACGGCCCATGCGGCCAGCGAAAACATGACCGCCGCTAACTTGATCCCGACTGGCTGCATCATTTCCTCCATCCCAGCATGATCGTGCTCCTCCGCACGATCGAAAGCTAGCAGGGTGCAGGTCGATCAGCTATCGCAAGAAATTGCTACCGGATGCCGCTGCGGTGCGCCGGAAAGATGCAAAGTTTTCGTGATGCGACGCTTCTCTCTATCCCTCAAACGACAAAGTAGAAACTGTCGTATTGCGCGCCGAAATAATCGGGACCGCTGTTTTCCGTGACGATCGGTTCGCTGTCGAGCAGGAGGTAATCGATATCGCCGTAGGCGCTGAGGTCGATCAGCTGGGGATTATCGATGCTGTCGGCGGTTATGGTCACGGTTGTGGAGAAGACGATGTTGCCGTTCAGCTGCCCTTCGATCGTCAGGACGTTGTCATAGTTCGATGTTCCGTTGGCAACTTCGAACTGCTTGATCTGGAAGGGGCCGCCATCCGCTGAATAGATGGGGGTCCAGAAGACGCCCCCACCCAGGTAGTGGTTGCCGTCGGCGTCCTCGCGCACTGTCGCGTCGTCGCCGTCTCGCCAGGCGCCCCAATCGAAGCCTTTGTAGCCGGTGGGAAAGTCGCTTTGGCCGACATCCTCGAAATTGACGAAGACGTCGCCGCGTTCCGGCAGATCGATTGCGATACTGAACGCACCGACATCGGTGGCGCCTTTGCCGTCGGATATCTTGAAAGTGAACTTCTCGACGAGCTGATCTCCCGGCCCGAGGGCGGCGACCTCCGGCTTGGAGTGATCGAGGGCGTAGGTGTACGTCCCGTCGGAAAAAATGGTGAGTGTGCCGTATTTTCCTTCGATGATGGTCTTTGTCGGCTGGCCTTCAGGATCGGCCGGCTGCTTGATGCGCTGCCCGTTGACGAAATTCAGGCGCACCGAATCTCCGTCGGTATCGTAGGAGTTTTCGAGAACATCGCCGCTGATCGGATCGTCGAGATTGAAAACAGGCAGGTATACATTGCCCGCGAATGGTTTGTGGTTTGCCATTTCTACCTCCCGGCTAATGTGCTATGTGACTATGCAACCCTATCTGGTGTCTGGCAACGAAAATTGAAGGAGCGTCAGATCAACTCTACCTGTTTAATTCCAGCAGATCTAAATCGCCTGCTGAACAAATATCCAGATAAAGAGATCCAACCGGCACCGACCCTGTCTATCGCCAAGATTTTTTGGCATGCCTTGCGATCACGGCGCTTCGTTCGCTCATGATGTTCATCGCCTCTTGAGGCGATCTCTTGGTTTCTCGCGGACAACCCGTCTTTTCCGGAGAATAATGGTGGGTCAATGATGACATGGTCATGACGATATACTGATTCGCTGCTGGGGGACCTCAAACCAATCCTGGGGGGCGCTTTGGATCCACCGGCAATGCCGCTGGCTCTGCCTCCAACGGGCTCAGTACTAGCTCCAGGCGTCAGTGCAAGCCGCCGACCCCGAGCAGGCTTTCGACCGTTTGATGATCTCTCGACAGGCGTTCCGGCGTGCCTGTCCAGGCCAGTCGGCCGCGTTCGAGGATGATGACGTGATCGGCGAAATCGAGCGCGCTCTGGATGCGCTGTTCGACAAGAAGGATGGTCATATCGCCCTTCTTGGCGAGATCGGCGAAGGCAGCCATCAGTTCCTCGCAAATGACAGGCGCTAGGCCCTCGAGCGGTTCGTCGAGCAGCAGAACGGACGGGCGGCCGAGAATGGTGCGGGCTGTTGAAAGCATCTGCTGCTCGCCGCCGGAGAGCTGGTTGCCGAGGTTTCGGCGGCGCTCCTTCAGGCGCGGGAACATGGCATAGGCTTCCTCCAGCGCCGTCTTCGGCCGCGCCTTCAGACCGACGAAAAGGTTCTCTTCGACCGTCAGCGTGGGAAAGACGCAGCGCGTCTGAGGCACATAGCCGAGGCCCCTATGGGCGCGCATTGCGCTCGGTGCTGCGGTGACATCCGAACCACCGAGGTGGATCTGGCCTTGATACCGCCTGGTCTGGCCGGCAAGCGTTGCCAGGAGCGTGGTCTTGCCCATGCCGTTACGGCCGAGCACGGCTAGACGGGCGCCTGCCGGCACGGTGAAGGAGATGCCTTCGAGCACCCGCGTCGGCCCGTATCCGGCCGACAGGTTTTCAACCTCAAGCGACAGGGCTGGCATTGGCATAGCTCCCGAGATAGGCCTCGCGCACGCGGGCATCCTTGGTGACATCGGCCGGCAGGCCGTCGAAGATGATCGCGCCGGCCGCCAGCACGATGACGCGCTTGGCAAAACGGAAGACGAGGTCCATGTCGTGTTCGATCATCAGGACGGCGAGATCGGCGGGAAGGTCGGCCAGCGCCTGTTCGATTCGGCCGGTATCGCTTTGCGGCACGCCGGCCGCAGGCTCGTCGAGCAGCAGCACCTTCGGCCTCAGCGCCAGCGCCACGGCGATTTCGAGGAGCCGCTGCTGGCCATAGGCGATCTCGCTGACTCTGCGATGCATCAGCGAGGCCAGCCCGAGTTTACCCAGGAGATCGTCGACCTCCGCCATGACGTCGGGCATGGCGAGGAAATTCCCGAACATCTTGCGGGTCTTTCCGTCACGCTGAAGGACGGCGAGCCCCACATGTTCGGCGGGCGTCATATCCTGAAAAAGCCGCGTCACCTGAAAGGATCGGACGAGGCCGCGTTTGACCCTGCCGATCGCATCCACCTTCGTCACCGCCTCGCCGCCGAGGCGAACCTCGCCGGAATCGGGGGAGAGATTGCCGGTGACGAGGTTGACGAAGGTGGTCTTGCCGGCGCCGTTCGGGCCGATCAGCGCGATGCGGTCGCCGGGCGCCATTGCCAGCGAGACATCATTGGTGACGGCAAGGCCGCCGAAGGCTTTCCTGAGATTGGTTACTTCGAAGACCGGGCTCATGCGCGCGTCTCCTTCCGGCGGCAGATCAAGGCGGCGGCCGTTCCGTAGAGGCCTTTCGGCGCAAACAGCACGACGGCGATCAGCAGGGCGCCGACCATGGTCAGCCAGTGAAAGGGGTTGGCGGCCGAGACATAATCCTCGAAGAACATGAAGATGACGGTGCCGGAGAGCGCGCCGAACAGGGAACCGGTGCCGCCGAGCACGAGCATGACAAGCGCTTCGGCCGATTGCGTGAAGGACAGGCTGTCGAGCCCGACGACCTGGGTCGAGATCGCATTCAGCGCGCCGCCGACGCCGGCAACGGCGCCTGAGATCACGTACATCTTGATGAGAGCGGCCTTCGGCGAGCCGCCCATGGCGCGGATGCGCAGCGGGTCTTGCCGGATGCCGCGGCAGAGCATGCCGAAGGGTGAGCGAACCAGCAATCGCAGCAGCATGAAGACGATGACGAGCAGTGTCGTTCCGAAGAAGAAGGCGGTATGGCCGTAGAGATCGAATTCGAAAATGCCGAATATCGGGTCCGGCGCAATGCCGGAAAGCCCGTCGCTGCCTCCCGTCCAGGAGGAGGCCTTGTTGGCAAATTCATGGAAGAGGTGGATGAGCGCAATCGACAGCACGAGTTGCGGCAGCCCATGCGCGCGCAGGATGATCGCGCCGCAGAGCAGCCCGGCAACCGCGCCCCCTGTTATGCCGGCAAGCATCATCAGCAGCGGGTCGTTGATGCCGTAATGCGCCGACAGGATCCCGGCGGCATAGGCGCCGGAGCCGAAGAGCGCGGCATGGCCGAGCGTTGCGACGCCGCAATAACCGGTCACGAGATCGAGCGACAGGACGAGCAGGGCGATCGTGATCATCCGCGTCAGAAGCGCCAGATTGTCGGGTAAGGCGAAATAGCCGATCGCGGCGATGGCCGTGATGGCCGCTACTCCGAGAAGATCGGCATTCACTGCGCGCCGATGCCGGAGGCGTTCGGTTTCGTTGTTCATGACGAGCGTCATCCTATTTCATCCTTCCGGCAAGGCCGCGCGGGAAGATGCAGATGATGGCGATCACGGCGAGATAGAAGAAGAATTCCCCGAATTCCGGCATCAGATAGCGTCCCGTCGTATCGATGGCGCCAAGCAGCAGGCAGGCAATCAGCGCGCCCGGAATGGAGCCGGCGCCGCCGACGGAGACGACGACGAGGAAGGTCACCATGTAACGCAGCGCATAATAGGGCTCGACCGGCAGGAGTTCGGCGCCGACCACGCCGCCGAAGGCGGCAAGCCCGACGGCAACGGCAAAGCTCACCGCATAGATGATCTCTGTGCGCACGCCGAGTGCGGCAGCCATCGCCGCATCGTCGACGGAGGCGCGCAGCTTGACCCCGAAGCTCGTTCGCTCGATCGCGAACCACAGGGCGAGCGCAACGGCGAGGCCGCAGAAGATGACGAAAAGCCGGTGCACGGGAATGGTGCGGAATCCGAGATCGGCCGATCCCTGCAAGGTGCCGGCAAGCGGTATCGTCTTCAGCGTCGGTCCCATCACGTAGTTCGCGATGCCGATGACGCAGAAAGTGATGCCGATTGTCATCAGCACCTGGGTCAGTTCAGGGGCGCCATAGATCCGGCGGTAGAGAAAACGCTCGAGCGGAATTGCGATGATGATCGTGACGACGACGGCCGCGACGACTGCGACAGCATAACTAAGACCGAGGTCACGGGCGGCATAGGAGGCGATGTAGCCTCCGATCATGGCGAAGGCGCCATGAGCCAGGTTGACGACACGCATCAGCCCCATGGTCACGGAAAGGCCGATCGAGATCACGAAGAGCGCCATGCCATAGGCAAAGGCGTCGACGGCGATGCTGAAGACTGTCTGCATGAAGTTACCTTACTTCGATGCGGCGGCCGCGATGCGCGAGACCCCGCCGCCGGTCCGGATGCCGCAATCTTACTTGGCCGCCGCAAGGCCCGGGTCGCTCTGTTTCTCGAACGTCTGGATCTCCTTGTTGAAGTACGTCCCGTCATCGGCCTTGGCGACTTCGCGCAGATAGATGTTCTGAGTAATATGCCGGCTTTCCGGATCGATCGAGACCGGGCCGCGCGGGCTCACCCACGCAAGGCCCTTGACCGCGTCGACCGCTTTCTCGGCGTCCTGCTTGCCGCCCGTCGCCTCGATCATCTTGTAGATGACATACATGCCGTCATAGGCGCTGACCGCAGGGAAGGAGATTTCGGCCTTGTTGCCGATCGCCTTGGCGGCAGCCTCGACAAAAGCCTTGTTCTCGGGCGAGTCGTGCGACACGGCATAGTGGAAGGTCGTCTTGATGCCGAGTGCGGCGTCGCCGAGCGCCGGCAGATCGGATTCCTGCGTCAGATCGCCAGGCGCGAAGAACTTGATGCCGGCGGCCTTCAAGCCGTTCTCGTTATAAGCCTTGACGAAGCCAAGCGTCGTCGGGCCCGATGGCAGGAAGGCGAAGACGCCCTCGGCGCCGGAATCCTTGATGCGCTGCATAATCGGGCTGAAGTCGTTGGTCGCGAGCGGCATGCGGATCGCCTCGACCACCTGACCGCCGGCCTTCTCGAAACCGGCCTTAAACGCATTCTCGGCGTCGATACCCGGGCCGTAATCGCTGACGACCGAAATCACCTTCTTGACGCCGGTGTCGAAGGCAACCTTGGCGATCGGCGTCGAGGTCTGCCATGTTGTAAACGAGGTGCGTACGACAAGCGGGCTCTTGGTGACGATCGCCGAGGTGGCGGCGTTCATGATGACCATCGGCACGTTGCCCTGCTTCAGGATCGGCGTCACCGCCATGGCGTCGGGGGTGAAATAGAAGCCGGCGAGATACTGGACCTTTTCCTTGACGATCAGTTCCTGCGCCAGCGCCTTGGATTGAGCCGGATCGGCCTGCGGCACGTCGCGGTAGACGATCTCGACCGTGTCGCTGCCGACCTTGTTGCCGTTGACAGCCATATAGGCGTCGATGCCGGCCTTGAAGTTCTTGCCCTGGAGCGCGAAGGGGCCGGAGAACGGCCCGATGACGCCGACCTTGATGGTGTCGGCACAGGCGCTGGTGCCCATAAGGATTGCCGCAGCGGCGGCCAGAAACAGCTTCCTCATTCTTCTCTCTCCCTTTTCGGCGTACTCCAGCGCCGTATTGAATTTCAGGTTAGCTTGTCATGCGAAATGGTGATGTAAAATGAAATAAATCCCCAAACACATGATTTGCCGGTTATGGTTCTGTATCGTCCCGACTCTCGCTGTTCACCGGCGTATCGCAGCTTTCATCCCGCAATCTTCGTGTCAGAACGGCAATCCCACGTAGTTTTCCGCGAGCACCGTGGAGGCTGCACGAGAATGCGTGAGATAGTCGAGTTCGGCTTCCTGGATCTTCTGATCGAAATCGCCTGTATCGGGGAACCGGTGCATCATCGTCGTCATCCACCAGGAAAACCGCACGGCTTTCCACACGCGGGCGAGCGCCGTCTGCGAATAAGCGTCGATGCCGCTGTCGGAACCTTCGCGGTAATGTTCGAGGAGCCCGCGGAAGAGGTAATGGACATCGCTTGCTGCAAGGTTCAGCCCCTTGGCGCCGGTCGGCGGCACGATATGGGCGGCGTCGCCGACGAGGAAGAGCCGGCCGAAACGCATGGGCTCGGTGACGAAGGAGCGCAACGGCGCGATCGATTTTTCGAAGGATGGGGCGGTCCTCAATGCCTCGGCGTGATGAGCCGGTAGGCGCCGTCTCAACTCGTCCCAGAAGCGCTCGTCGCTCCAGTCTTCGATCTTCGCGTCGAGCGGGCACTGGATATAGTAACGGCTGCGCCTGGCCGAGCGCATCGAACAGAGCGCGAAGCCCCTCGGGTGGTTGGCGTAGATCAGTTCATGGCTGACGGGCGCCACGTCGGCAAGCAGGCCCAGCCAGCCGAAGGGATAGACCTTCTCGAAACTTCGGATCGCCCGTTCGGGAACGGCTCTGCGGCTTATTCCATGAAAGCCGTCGCAGCCGGCGATGAAATCGCAATCGATGCGGTGGCTGATGCCATCCTTCCGGTAGGTGACGAAGGGCGAGCCAGCGTCGATAGCATGCGGAGCCACATCGGCGGCGTCATAGATCGAAAGGGCGCCACAAGCTTCCCGCCGCTCCATGAGATCGCGCGTCACCTCGGTCTGTCCATAGACGGTCACACGCCTGCCGCCGGTCAATTCGTGAAGGTCGATGCGATGATCGCGTCCGTCGAAGGCGAGCGAGAAGCCGTCATGCGGCAGGCCTTCGGCATGCAGCCTCGCTCCAGCCTTGGCTTCATCCAGCAGCCCGACAGTGCCTTCCTCGAGAACGCCGGCGCGGACGCGGCCGAGGATATAGTCCTTGCTCACGCGGTCGAGGATGACGTTGTCGATTCCAGCTTCGGTCAGAAGTTGGCCGAGCAGCAGGCCGGATGGTCCCGAACCGATGATGGCGACCTGGGTTCGCAAATGCTTCCTCCCTTGCATTTTTGCGTTTTGTCAGATTCTGCCGCGCTGGCCGGATCGCCACAATGGACATTCCAGCCTAAAAATTGCACTAATCGAACATTGGCGCAGGAGGGAGCCGATGAGCAGACACATACCGACCTACGAACTCTACGGCGAAAACATCGGGCGGTCACCGGAATTCTGGTTGCATTGCGAAACAATCCGCTCCCGCAGCAGCCTGCATCAATGGGAGATTCGGCTTCATCGCCACGAGAGCTTCTTTCAGATATTATACATCGAAGCCGGCTCGGGCGATGCGATCTTCAGCAAGAGGAGCCATGCCATCCGTCCGCCGGCGGTCATCACGGTTCCCCCTGGGCTCGATCACGGCTTTCGCTTCTCACGTGATATCGACGGCCTCGTGATCACTATATTGAGGTCCCATCTCAGCCACCCGCCCGGCGAGCGAAGCCATCTCGGCGAGTGGCTGGCGATGCCGCATCTGACGCCGCTCGATCCCGGAAATGCCGAGGCTGCCTATGTCATGCAGACGCTGAGGCGGCTCGGCGACGAATTCGAAAACCGCCGCGGTGGCCGCAACGAGGTCTTGGCCGCCTATGTCGGGTTGGCGTTGCGGCTGACGGCGCGGATTTCCCATGAAGGATATGCGCAGGAGCTTCCGTCAAATGAGAACGAGCGGCGGATGGAGATGCTGGACGAACTGATCCAGCGGCATTTTCGATCGCACAGGCCGGCTTCCTTCTACGCCAGGGAACTTGGCATTTCGTCGACGCATCTCACCCGTATCGTTCGCTCGATGACGGGAAACACCCCGCATGAACTGATCGCCGGGAAACTGATCGAAGAGGCGAAGCGCCAGCTCGTCTTTACCATCGGCAGCGTTCAGGAGATAGGATTTCGCCTCGGCTTTGTCGATCCCGCCTATTTCTCGCGTTTCTTCCTGAAATATACCGGCGAAACGCCGCGGATTTGGCGGATGAACGAAAAAGCTCGGCTTGACCGGCCATAGGGCATTCGGTCATCTCACATCGCGCGCGTCAGTCGCGAATGGCTCACGCCGCCGGCCACGTCCAGTCCCGCACCTCCGGCATGTCCTTGCCGTATTCCCTGACATAGTCGTGATGCTCCGCGAGCTTGCCGTGGAAGGCGGCAAGCGCGTCTTTCGCCTTCTCCTTCAGGCCCGGCACGCGCTCGATGGCTTCGATGGCGAGATGGTAGCGGTCGAGTTGGTTGAGCACGGTCATGTCGAATGGCGTGGTCGTCGTTCCCTCCTCGACAAAGCCGCGGACGTGGATGTTCTCGTGGTTGGCCCGCTTATAGGTCAGACGATGAATGAGATAGGGATAGCCGTGATAGGCGAAAATGACCGGCTTGTCGGTGGTGAAGATCGCGTCGAAGGCCTCGTCGGAAAGGCCATGCGGATGCTGGTCACTGGATTGCAGCGCCAGGAGGTCGACGACATTGACAGTGCGGATCTTCAGCTCTGGAATGGCCTTGCGCAGGAGATCGACGGCGGCGAGCGTTTCCATCGTCGGGACATCGCCGGCGCAGGCCATGACGAGATCGGGCGAGATCGTGTCCTCCTCGTTGCTTGCCCAGTGCCAGATACCGATGCCGGCTTCGCAATGTTTCACCGCCTCGTCCATCGACAGCCATTGCGGCTCCGGCTGCTTGCCGGCGACGATGACGTTGATGCGGTCATAGGTGCGCAGGCAATGATCGCCGACCCAGAGCAGGGTATTGGCATCCGGCGGCAGGTAGATGCGGACGACGTCGGCCTTCTTGTTGGCGACGAGATCGACGAACCCCGGATCCTGGTGGCTGAAGCCGTTATGGTCCTGGCGCCAGACATGCGAGGTCAGCAGGTAGTTCAGCGATGAGATCGGTTTGCGCCATTCGATCTCGCGCGTCACCTTCAGCCATTTGGCGTGCTGGTTGAACATGGAATCGATGATGTGGATGAAGGCCTCATAGCAGGAAAAGAGGCCGTGCCGCCCGGTCAGCAGATAACCCTCCAGCCATCCCTGGCAGAGATGTTCGGAAAGCACCTCTACGACGCGTCCATCGCGGGAGAGATGGATATCATATGGTTCGATATCCTCCATCCACACGCGGTTGGTGACCTCGAAGACGCTGCCGAGGCGGTTCGACTCCGTCTCGTCGGGACCGAAAATGCGGAAGTTTGCCGCCTCCGCGTTGAGCTTCATCGTATCGCGCAGGTAATGGCCGAGGATCTCGGTCGATTGGGCGGCGACGCTGCCGCGCCTGCCGACGTCAACCGCATAGTCGCCTATGGCGGGAACATCGAGCTCCCGGCGCAACAAGCCGCCATTGGCATGCGGATTGGCGCCCATGCGGCGTTTGCCGACGGGGGCCAGCGCCCGCAGGTCGGTTTTCAGCCGGCCGTCGGCATCGAACAGATCTTCGGGATCGTAGCTTTGCATCCAGTCCTCGAGAATCCTGCGATGGCCCTCATTCTCGCGGCAGTTGGAGACCGGCACCTGGTGGGCTCGCCAGAAACCTTCCACCTTCTTGCCGTCGACCTCTTTCGGACCGGTCCAGCCCTTGGGGCTGCGCAGCACGATCATTGGCCAGCGCGGGCAGCCCGCCGCAGCCTTGCCGCTGCGGGCTTGCTCCTGAATCCCACGGATGCGGTCGAAGAGCTGATCCAGCGTCGCAGCCATCTGTTGATGCATGTCGCGCGGCTCATGGCCGTCGACGAAAAACGGCTCGTAGCCGTAGCCTTCGAAAAGACGTTTGAGCTCGTCGTCACCGGCCCGGCCGAGAATGGTCGGATTAGCGATCTTGTAGCCGTTCAGATGCAGGATCGGCAGAACGGCGCCGTCGCGGGCGGGATTGAGGAACTTGTTGGAATGCCAGCTGGCGGCGAGCGGCCCGGTTTCGGCCTCGCCGTCTCCGACGACGCAGGCGATGGTGAGGTCGGGGTTGTCGAAGGCGGCGCCATAGGCATGGACGAGGGCGTAGCCGAGTTCGCCGCCCTCGTGGATCGATCCCGGTGTTTCCGGCGCCGCATGGCTCGGAATGCCGCCCGGAAAGGAAAATTGGCGGAAGAGCCGGCGCATCCCTTCGGCGTCTTCGGTAATATCGGGATAGATTTCGCTGTAGGTGCCTTCGAGATAGGTGTTGGCGACCATTCCCGGCCCGCCGTGACCGGGGCCGCATATGTAGATGATGTCGAGATCGCGGGCGCGGATGAGGCGGTTCAGATGCGCATAGATGAAGTTGAGGCCGGGTGTCGTGCCCCAGTGGCCGAGCAGGCGGGGCTTGATGTGCTCTGACTGCAGCGGCTCGCGCAGCAGCGGATTGGCAAGCAGGTAGATCTGGCCGACCGACAGATAGTTGGCCGCCCGCCAGTAGCGATCGATCAGGGTGAGTTCAGCATCGGTCAGGGCGGCGGCGGTCGAGACATGCTTTTCCATGGGGCTTCTCCCGTTCGAAAACGCGTTCAACGTCAGTTCTAGCCGTTAGCGCGAGCGCGCCATTGATCTGGATCAGCGGACGCGGAGAACGGACAGCGCCTCGTCGGCGATCACCTGTTCTTCGTCCGTGGCAACGACATGGGCGGCCATGCGGCTTTCCCCGGTGCTGATCGTGAATCTGTGGGCGGCGTTGGCCTTTTCATCAATCGAAAGGCCGAGCCAGGACAGGCGTTTCGCCACGCCGGCGCGGATTTCCGGCTGATGCTCGCCAATGCCGGCGGTGAAGACGACGGTATCGAGGCCGCCGAGTGTTACCGCCATGCGGCCGATCTCGCCGGCAATGCGCAGGATGAACAGATCGATCGCCTGGCGCGCTTCCGGCCGTCCGTCCGTCAACAGATCGCGCGTATCGGCGCTGATGCCGGAAACGCCGAGCAGGCCTGAGCGTTGATAGAGCAGATCCTCGATCTCACCCAGCGATCGTTTTCTCTCTCCTGCCAGATGCAGGATCACGCCGGGATCGAGCCAGCCCGGGCGTGTCGCCATCGGGATGCCGTCGAGGGTGGAAAAGCCCATGCTGCAATCGCGGCTGATGCCGTTTTCCATCGCACAGAGGCTGGCGCCGCTGCCGAGATGGGCGACCACAGCCTTTGCCGCATGCGGCGCCTTGCGCGCGAGTTCACTGGCGATGAACTTGTAGGAAAGTCCGTGGAAGCCGTAACGCTTGATGCCCTCCTCATGCAGGGAACGGGGTATGGCGAGGCGGCGCACGAGATCGTCCTGCGTGGCATGGAAGGCCGTGTCGAAGGAGGCTGTCTGGACAAGATGTGGCTTCAGATGGCGGAGCGCGCGGATGAAGCGCAGCGCTTGCGGTTGGTGCAGGGGTGCGAGCGGGATCAGCGCTTCGATCCCATCGGTGGCGGCGTCATCAAGCGCGACGGCGCTCGTGAAGCGCTCGCCGCCATGGACGACGCGGTGGCCGGCCGCGGCTGCGGCCGCCATATCGAAATGATCGGCGAGACGCGTGAAGGTCTCGTCGATGACTCCGTGCAGATCGTCCGTCACCTCCGCCTTCAGCGGCATGTCGAATGTCTGCGATCCCTTGGTCAGGTCAAGCGAGAGCGGCTCGGCGCGGAGATCGATGACGCCCTTGCCGAGGCGTCGTGCCCCGGCGTCATCAATTGAGAAGACCCCGATCTTCACAGTCGATGAGCCGGCATTGAAGGTCAGGAGAAGGTCGGGGAATGACATGTCTTCAGAGAGCCCGCGCAGTCGTCACGATGGGCGAACCTAGCGCCGAAACTCCCGCTGGAAAGGCATCATTTGGCGGTTGCCTTTGCTTCGGTCGATCCCCACGCCTGTCAACCTCGCACGTGCGGTCATTGAGCATTGGCGGCACAATGGCGGCAAGAGCTCCAGCTGCAATAGCCCCCCGTGCGCAACAAGACGGTGCGTGGCGGCCGATCGGGACGCAAAAGCTTGGGTTCTGTTGAAATAAGCTGGGGTCAGGCCGTTGACGCCAGATTGACGTTGCGATCGCGGATGAAGATGCTCGCCTCGGCGGCGGGCATCGCCTTGCCGAAAAGGTAACCCTGGCCGATGTCGCAGCCGAGCTGCAGCAGGAAGGCAAGCTGGCCATGCTCCTCGACACCTTCCGCAGTCGTCTTGATATTGAGGCTTCTGCCGAGGCCAAGCATGGCGCGGACGATTTTTTCCTGGCGTTCGTCATCGCGATAGGTGGCGATGAAGCTTTTGTCGATCTTGATCTTGTCGAAGCGGTAGCGGGCGAGCTGGGCGAGGCTCGAATAGCCTGTGCCGAAATCATCGAGAGCGATCTGAATGCCGGCCGCGTGCAGCTCTTCGAGAATGACGGCGGCGATAGCGGGATCCTGAATCAGCGCGTTTTCGGTGATCTCAACTTCCAGGCGTTGCGGCGGTAGCCGGCTTGCCGAAAGGACCTTGAGGATGCGTGACGTCAGCAGCCTGTCTTCCATCTGCACCGGCGAGACGTTGAAGGACAACGTGACATGCTCCGGCCAGGTGAGCGCATCGCTGCAGGCCTGCGCAAGGAGATCCTCGAACAAGGCGGTGATCATCCCGGTTTCCTCGGCAATGTCGATGAAAACAGTCGGCGGAATGTTGACGCCATCCTCGCCGATCCAGCGCGCGAGGGCTTCGAAACCGCAAAGCTGGCCGGTCTTCAGATCAATCAGCGGTTGATAGAAAGGCTTGATCGCCTTATTGGCGATCGCGGCGCGCAGTCTGGTTTCCAAGGAGGCGCGTTCCGTTACCCTATCCTGCATCGAATTTTCGAAGACGAGATGATGGTTGGGGCCGCGTGATTTGGCCTCATACATGGCGAGATCGGCACGGTGGGCGGCGTCTTCCAGCGGCTCGCTGCCCTCGACCCAACGATCGTAGCCGACGCTGGCGCCGACTTCGACGGCAAAACCATCGATATGAATCGGGCGGGTGACGGCCTGGATCAGCAGCTTGGCGAAGCGCTCCTCGCGTTGTGTCGTCAGGGCAAAGGCGACGACGATGAATTCGTCACCGCCGAAGCGGTAGACGCAATCGGCATTGCCGAGCGCGCAGATGCGTTTGGCAACTTCGACCAACAAGACGTCGCCGCCCTTGTGGCCGACGAGATCGTTGACCTTTTTGAAGCCGTCGAGGTCGACGGAGAAGATGGTGACGTTTTGGTTCCATTCCTCGATTTCGGCCTCGTCGCTTCTGACCGGCCGTGAGAGGATTTTGCGCTCGAAGGCATAGCGGTTCGGCAGCTTGGTCAGATGGTCGTGCGTTGCCGTCCAGTCGGCCTTTGCCTGGGCGGCGGCGCGCAGTTCCATTTCCTTGCGCAGATCGGCAATACGCAGCACCGAGTAGATGAAGCTCATGGTGCCGGCGATGCCGAGTCCCAGAACGAGCTTGTCGGCGCCGTATTCACGGAAAGCGGTCATGAAGGAAACCAGGCTGTCGTCGAACCGCAGCAATGTAGCTAGGAGCCAGAGGGTAATCCCCAAACCGACGATCGACATGCATTGCCTTCCGGCTCTGCTCTGGAAAAACACCGGCATTATGCCTTCTCCAACTCCACCCGCGCCGAGATATCACGAAAGTCTGAAATGTTCGTTGAAACCAGAAGGCGAATTATCGGAGGGGGCGGTTTGCGGTGAGCCGCCGGCAGACGGATAGCGTTGCGATGCGGCCAGGACCGGCACTGCGGCTGTTTCGCCGGTCCCGTTCAGGAAGAATGTTGCTACAGGTGATTGGGCCGAAAAGATGCCCAGAAGAACGAAGGCGAGCGTGCTGACGCATCGCTCGCCTTTTCCAGTGCTTCAGGCGGTGACGATCAGCAGCGGAACGCTGAGGATGAGACCGGCCAAAACCGTGAACGTGGCGACGCGCATCAACCGCAGGCGCCGTGTACGCTCTCCACTCCAATCATATGTCATTCTTCCATCTCCTTGGGACAAGGAAGTAGTCCCCGCAAAACCGGGTTCAACAGCAATGACGCGATTTGCTTGTGCAAGGCTGGATAAAATAAGGAATCTCTAATGCTGGAAGCGCAGCGACCAGCGGCTTCCGTTGCTGGTCATCCGAAGGATGGCGAGTGGCTCGACGTCGCTCAGCCAGAAGGAGGAGGGTGGCGCCTGAAGCACGTGGGCGACTGCAGCCCGGATGACGGCCGCGTGGCTGATGGCGATCACGTGACCGCTTCGGGCGGACTGGGCATCCATCCAGCCAGCGACGCGCTTTCGCAGGTCGAAAACACTCTCGCCGCCGTGAGGGGCCACCCCCGGCTCGGTCATCCAGGCCGTGAGGTTTTCCGGCTCTTCCGCCTCGATCGCCTCGATCGGCCTGCCAGCCCAGCGGCCATGGTCGCAATCTCGAAGCGACGGATCAATCTGCGCTTCGAGACGGAGCGCCTCAGCCGTCTGGAGGGCGCGCATGGCGGGGCTTGTGACAATACGATCGGCGTGGGGGAGGGCGGCCATCCTGGCTGCTTCTTCCACGGCCTTTTCTTCCAGCGGTTCGTCGAGCGGAAACTGGGCCTTGCGGTTCGCCGACGTCGCGCCGTGGCAGATCCAGGTGAGGCGCATATTCACGATTGTTCTGATCTCCGATGACGGGATGGGGACGGCCTTTGCCGGCTTCGTGAAGTTTCGTTGACAGTCTCTTCGGCGTGCAGATATAACCGTGCTGTTGCGGGTTTGGAAGCCGGTGGAAATCCGGCGCGGTCGCGCCACTGTGACCAGCGTGTCGAAACTTCTTCACGCTGGAAGTCAGACCCTGCCGCACAACACTCTTTCGACTGAACGCGTCATTCCGGAGGAATACATGTCTGACACCACTTTCGCGCCTGTCGCGGCGCCGGCGCCGATCCCTGTAGGGGAAATCCTTCCCTGGGCGATCTTCGGCGGTCTGCTGATGCTCATCGTTCTTTATTTCGTCGGCACCGAGGAGGGCGCGATGGCGCTGTTCAACGGCATGTATGTGCACGAATTCGTGCATGACGGCCGCCATCTCCTCGGATTTCCCTGCCACTAAAGCGCATCGCGATCTTTCGGATTCGCTTCTCGCGCTTTAGGTCTTTGTTTTACGCATGTCGTTATCGCAAAACCGCTGCACAGTTTTGCGCGACAAGGGGGAATACTGACATGGTTGGAAAGCTTCTGCTTCGCGGCATGCTCGCGGGCCTGATTGCTGGCATCCTCGTTTTCGCCTTCGCCCATACCTTCGGCGAGCCGCTGGTCGATGCGGCAATCGCCTTCGAGGAAGCGAGCGCCCAGGCGGCGGGCGAAGCTGCCGAACCTGAAATCGTCAGCCGGGCCACGCAGGCCGGCCTCGGCCTTTTCACAGGCGTCATGGCCTACAGCATCGCCGTCGGCGGGCTTTTTTCGCTCGCCTTCGCCTTCGTGCACGGCCGCTTCAGCAGCCTATCGGCGCGCGGCACCTCGGCCGTCATCGCCATTGCCGCCTTCGTGGCGGTCGTGCTCGTTCCCGCCATCAAATATCCGGCCAACCCGCCGGCTGTCGGCAATCCCGATACGATCGGCGCCAGGACCGAACTGTTCTTCCTTATGATCGTTGTTTCGCTCGCGTCGCTGATTGCCGCGATCGCGCTGTCGCGCCGCCTTGGCGAGCGCTTCGGTCGCTGGAACGGCGCGATTATCGCCGGCGTCGCCTATCTCGTCTTCATCGGCTTCGTGCTTTATCTGCTGCCGCCGATCAATGAGGTGCCCGAGAATTTCTCGGCGATGGTGCTCTGGCGGTTCCGCACGACCACGCTCGGAATGCACGCGATCCTTTGGGCAACGCTCGGTCTGGTTTTCGGAGCGCTGGCCGAAAGACGTCTTGCCGCCAAGAGCGGTCTGCGGCCGGCGTTCCGGTGATGCGGCATATCGGCAGGTTTGCTTTTCTCGGTCTCATCGCGAGCCTGTTGCCAATGTTTATCGGAAATGCTCTCGCCCATGGGAGCAACTCTGGCGGCTCTCATCCCGGGCTCGATATTCCGGCAATTTCCCACGGCGAGATGGCGGTCATTTCGGAGTATCGCAGCAGCATCAGCATGCTGGCGTCGCGGGCGGCCGATACGAACGAATCGTTCCGGCGTGTCCTGAACTACTCGGAAATCCAGTATTCCTATTGCCTCTGGGGCCGGATGCCGGGCAGCGTGACGGACGAGGAAAGCCCTTTCAACGAATGCGCCCATGCCTATCTCGCGGCGACGAAAGCCGTGCTGATGGCGATGCGTGAGATGCCGCGAGAGGCACCCGCGGCGGGCGAAATCATCTCGGCCATCGACGCCGACATGGCGGGCCGCGGACTTGCCTTCATCACCTGCCAGTTCAGCGGTGAGGCTTTCAACACCGCCGATATTATCAAGCCGAGCTGGAGCAAGGTGCCGCTTCATCCTGCCAGCATGGCGTCACTGACGGGGTTGGCCGCTCTGTTCGGTCTGGCCGTTCTCGCGCTTCGTCGCGTCTCGCGGCCGAAGGCTCAGTCGTCGGAATAGCGCTGCTCGCGCCACGGATCGCCATACATATGGTAGCCGTTCTTTTCCCAGAAGCCGGCCTCGTCGGCGGCGATCAACTCGATGCGGCGCAGCCATTTGGCGCTCTTCCAGAAATAGAGATGCGGCACGACGAGCCGCAACGGGCCTCCGTGCTCCGGTGTCAGCGGCAGGCCTTCCCAGGAGGTCGCCAGGATCGCATCCTCGGCGGCGAAATCGGCGAGCGGCAGATTGGTGGTGTAGCCGTCGTAGCTCGTCAGCATCACGTAGGCTGCTTCCGGCCTCGGCATGGCGCGATCGAGCAGATCCCGCGTCGAAACGCCGTTCCATTTGTTATCGTAGCGCGACCAGGTGGTGACGCAGTGGATGTCGCTGATCCTGGTGCTCTGCTCGATCGCCTGGAATTCCGTCCAGGTGAGGGTGAGTGTCGTTTCGACCAGGCCGCGTACTTCAAGCCGCCAGCTCCCGGTTGAAATGACCGGTTGCTGGCCGAGATCGAGCACCGGCCAGTTCTTGACGAGGTGCTGGCCGGGCGGCAGGCGCTCGGCCTCGGGACGGCTGATGCGGCCGGTCAGGAACTTGCCCTCGGATGCCCAGCGGCGCTTGGAGTTTGTGAGCTTGCTGTCGGCGGGCGTCTGGTCGTCGCTCATGAACGGGTCTCCTTGCGGTGCAGCAATAGGACATCCGTCCCTGCCGAGTGTCAAGTTTCGGCGAGCTCTTGGAAATCTTCGCTTGCCTCATTAGACTGGGCCGTCGGGCATGCCTTGCTGGGGAGTGAAGGCAGAAAGGGAGGAGCCGGATCTGTCTTCGAGATATCGTGCTACCGCGGCGCTGCTGCTGGTGCCGCTCGTCATCTTCGCCTTCTTCACCTATGGAAGCGCGATTGCGACGCGCGCCTATATGGAGGAGGCTTCCGCTCAGGCGGGAACGGCGCTACGCCTTGCCGTCTCGGCGCTCAGCGGCCACCTCAACCGCTACGAGGCGCTGCCGGCGCTGATCGCCGATCACGACGATATCAAGGAACTGGTCAGCGCGCCCGACGACATGGCACTGCGTGATGCGGCCAATCTCTATCTCAAGGAGATCAACGGGCTCTTAAAATCTTCCGACATCTATGTGGTGAAGCCGGACGGGGAGACGATCGCGGCGAGCAATTACGATGGACCGGGGAGCTTCGTCGGCCAGAATTTCAATTACCGGCCTTATTTCCAGGAGGCGATCGAAGGCCGGCAGGCGCGGTTTTATGCTCTCGGCACCACATCGCTAAAGCGCGGCTACTATTTCTCTGCCCCGATCAGGGTCGGCGCGGATATTCGCGGTGTCATCGTCTTCAAGGTCGATATCGACATGATCGAATCCTCCTGGAGCGGCGGCGAATACAAGATCTTCGTCTCCGATCCCGAGGGCATCATCTTCATGTCCGGCAGCCCGGAATGGCTCTATGGCGCGATCCTGCCGCTGACGGCCGACCGTATCGCCCGCACCGAGGCGTCGCGGCGCTATGCCAATGCGAAGCTGACGGCGCTGCCGGTGACGCGTCATCGCTTCGAGCCGCATGATCTGATGACGCTTGCGAGCGATCGGGGCGCAAGCGAGTATCTGGTGCTGTCGCATTATATGCCGGCCGAGGACTGGACGGTGAATGTGCTGATGGAGACGAGTTCCATCCGCGCCCAGGCGCGCACCGCGCTTGTCGCCGTCTTTCTCATCCTTTGCATCGCAGGCCTTGCTGTGGCGGTCATTCGCCAGCGGCGGGCGCGGCTTGCCGAGCGCATGTTGATGCAGGCCGAAGCGCGGGGCGAGCTGGAGCGGCGGGTGGAGGAGCGCACGGCGGATCTTGCCCGCGTCAACAGCCGCATCGAGGAGGAGATCGCCGAGCGGCGGTTGACCGAGCAGCAGCTTCGCCAGACCCAGGCCGATCTCATCCAGGCGGGCAAACTCGCCGGGCTCGGGCAGATGTCGGCTGCCCTTTCGCATGAATTCAATCAGCCGCTCGCCGCCGCCAAGACCTATACGGACAGCGCTGCCGTTCTGATCGATCGAGGGCGAACGGAGGAGGCGCGCGACAATATAAGGCGGATCGGCGGGCTGATCGACCGCATGGCCTCGATCAGCCGGCACCTGCGCAACTTCGCCCGCAAACCGAATGAGAAGCTCGGGCCGGTCCCCCTCGACGAGGCGATGCGCGACACGCTGGAGATCATCGCCTGGCGGCTGAAGGCGGCGGACGCCGAGCTCCGGCTCGATCTCGGAACGCGGCCGCCGGTGGTGCGCGCCGGTTCGGTACGGCTGCAGCAGGTGCTGGTGAATGTGATCTCCAATGCGGCCGATGCGGTTGAAGGACTGGATGACAGGCGCATCGAGGTTTCGGCCTTCGAGGCGGCCGGCAAGGTGGTGCTGACGGTGCGCGATCACGGACCCGGGGTGCCGGCGGCAATCGCCGAGCGCATCTTCGACCCCTTCTTCACGACCAAGGGTGTGGGCAAGGGGCTCGGCCTCGGGCTTTCGATCTCCTACAATATCATCAAGGATTTCGGCGGCAGCCTGACTGCCGCCAATCATCCTGAAGGGGGCGCGGTGTTCCGCGTCGAGTTGCAATCGGCGGCTGGGCTGATGCCGGAGGCAGCCGAATGAACGAAGCCAAGATCCTGCTTGTCGACGACGAGGAGGAACTGCGCCGCTCGACGGCGCAGGCGCTGGAGCTCTCCGGCTTCAGCGTCGAAACTTTTTCGAGCGGCGATCATGTGCTGGAACTGATCGGCTACAGTTTTCCCGGCGTCGTCGTCAGCGATATCCGCATGCCCGGCATGGACGGCATGACTTTGATGCAGAAGATTCGTGAAATCGATCAGGAGGTGCCCGTTATCCTCGTCACCGGCCACGGCGATGTACAGCTAGCGGTCAAGGCGATGCGTGAAGGCGCCTATGATTTCATCGAGAAGCCGTTCACGACTGAAATGCTCGCCGGCGTCATTCGCCGGGCGATGGAGCGGCGCGGTCTCGTGCTTGAGAACCGGCTGCTGAAGGCGGTCGCCGGCAAACGCGACGATATCGAGGCGCGGCTGCCGGGGCGCACCCAGGTAATGGTGGATCTGCGCTACCGCATCCGCGCAATCGGCGCCAGCGATGCCGATACGCTCATCGTCGGCGAGACCGGGGCGGGCAAGGAGGTCGTGGCGCGTGCACTTCACGATATCAGCGCCCGGGCGAGCCGGCCGTTCATTGCGATCAATTGTGCCGCCCTGCCGGCGAACCTGATCGAGAGCGAGCTCTTCGGCCATGAGGCCGGCGCCTTTCCCGGCGCTGTCAGGCCGCGTTACGGCAAGTTCGAACATGGGCGCGGCGGCACCATCCTGCTCGACGAGATCGGCTCGATGCCCTTCGACCTGCAGGCGAAGTTCCTGCGGGTGTTGCAGGAGCGGGTGATCTCCAGGCTCGGATCGAACGAGGTCGTGCCGCTCGACGTGCGCTTCATCGCGACGAGCAAGGTGGATCTGGAGGCGGAGGTAGCCGCTGGCCGCTTCCGCGCCGATCTCCTCTACCGACTGAACGTCGCAACGCTGCATGTGCCGTCGCTATCGCAGCGGCGGGCAGACGTTCCGCTGCTCTTCCTGCAGCTGGTGCGGGAAGCGGCCGCCCGCTACGGCCGCGACGAGGTGGCCGTGCTGCCGGAGGTGATCTCCGACATCGCCCAGCGCGACTGGCCCGGCAATGTGCGTGAGTTGAGGAATGCCGCCGACCGTCTGGTCCTTGGGCTCGACAATGGTGGACGGCAGACCGAGGAGGCAACCGGGCTTGCGGAGCGGGTTGCCGAATTCGAGCGAGGGATTATCGCCAGCGCGCTGGTGGCGCATGGCGGCAGCCTCAGGCCGGTTTATGAATCCCTCGGCATCTCCCGCAAGACCCTGTACGAAAAGATGCAAAAATACGGCCTCGATAAGCGGATACTGACCACCGAAAGCTGAGTTCGGGTTCCGGTGATTCTCCGGGGCAACGGTGCCGCAGCCCTGGAACGTTGCGCGTTGGGTGGAAATCCACCCATCACCCATGCCGTTTGTTTCCAAATCGACCCATGCTGCATTGCACTGCCGCAGAATCATCTTGCGGAAGCGACGGTAGTGATTGCGGCTCGATTTCTCCCGGCGGCAAATAGGTCATCCCCGGCGCGGAGGATGTGTCGGCGGGCTTGCTGTTTCATCAGGGAGGAAACGATGAAAATCCTGAAGGCCGTGCTCGGCCTGACCGCGGCTGCCGCGGTTTCTCTTCTCGCCGGTGTCGCATCGGCGCAGACCTATCCCGAGCGCACCATCACCATGGTCGTCCCCTTTGCGGCGGGCGGCCCGACCGATACCGTCGCGCGGCTGGTGGCTGAATCGATGTCGAAGGATCTCGGTCAGCAGATCGTCGTCGAAAATGTCGGCGGTGCCGGCGGCACGCTCGGCGCCGGCCGGGTGGCGAACGCTGACCCCGATGGCTACACCATTCTTTTGCACCATATCGGCATGGCGACAAGCGCCACGCTCTACCGCAAGCTCGCCTACGACACGCTCGGCGCCTTCGAGTATGTCGGCCTTGTCACCGAGGTGCCGATGACGATTGTCGCGCGCAAGGATTTCGAGCCGACCGATCTCAAGGGCCTGATCGATTACGTCAAGGCCAACAAGGACAAGGTCACCGTCGCCAATGCCGGTATCGGTGCGGCTTCGCATCTCTGCGGCATGATGTTCATGAGCGCCATCCAGACGCAGCTCACGACCGTTCCTTACAAAGGAACCGGCCCGGCGATGACGGATCTGCTCGGCGGCCAGGTTGATATTATGTGCGACCAGACCACCAACACCACGAAACAGATTAAGGGCGGCACGATCAAGGCCTATGCGGTGACTTCGCCGAAGCGCCTCGACGTGCTGAAGGATGTACCGACGGCTGTCGAAGCTGGCCTGCCGGGCTTCGAAGTCGGCATCTGGCACGGCATCTACACGCCGAAGGGTACGCCGGCCGCGATTAACGAACGCCTGTCGAAGTCGCTGCAGCTGGCGCTGAAGGATCCGAATGTCGGCGCCCGCTTCGCCGAACTCGGCACGGCGCCGTCCTCCGATGCAGATGCAACGCCTGCTGCTTTGAAAGCCAAGCTCGAAAGCGAAATCGCCCGCTGGAAGCCGGTGATCGAGGCCGCCGGGGAATACGCGGACTAGTGAGGGATGTGCCAGGAATAGCCCCTCATCCTAACCCTCTCCCCGAAAACGGGGAGAGGGGACCTGCCCTGAGCAATTGCGGAAAAGGCGAGAGGCTTGCGGCATGTTCCCTTCTCCCCGCAAGCGGGGAGAAGGTGCCGGCAGGCGGATGAGCGGCAATCGCGGCAGCAGCGCGTCACGTGAACCATCTCCAACTCCAGGAGACACTATGAAATCCATCAGTCTCGATAGCACCAATGCGATCTGCGGCGCGCTTTTCGTCGCGACCGGCACTTTCTTTGCCTATCAGTCGGTCGGGCTCGACCTGGGTACGGCTTTGCGGATGGGTCCCGGTTATTTCCCGTTTATCCTTGCCTGCGCACTGATACTTCTCGGCGCGATCATCTTCTTTCAGGCGCTGCGTGTGGAAGGGGAGCCGGTCGATCCCTTCGCCTGGCGCGGCATGCTCTTCATTCTGCCGGCTCCCGTCTTCTTCGGATTGACGGTGCGCGGGCTTGGATTTGCGCCGGCGCTGTTCTTCACAGCCTTCATCGCCTGCTTTGCGTCGCGCAAGATGAACCTGGTATTCGCGGTCATCCTGTCGCTGCTGCTGACAATCTTTTCGGTCGCCGTCTTCAGCTATGGGCTCGGACTGCCGTTCGAACGCTTCGGCCCCTGGGTCCGGTTCTAGGAGGCGATGGTGGATCTTTTCAGCAATCTCGCGCTCGGCTTTGCGACGGCGGCAACGTTCGACAATCTTCTCTTCTGCCTGATCGGCGTGCTGCTCGGCACGCTGATCGGCGTGCTGCCCGGCATCGGCGCCACGGCGACGATCGCCATGCTCTTGCCGATCACCTTCCAGCTCGAGCCGGTCTCCTCGCTCATCATGCTCGCCGGCATCTATTATGGCGCGCAATATGGCGGCTCGACAACGGCGATCCTCATCAACATGCCGGGCGAATCCTCCTCTGCCGTCACCGCGATCGACGGCTACCAGATGGCGCGCAAGGGCAGGGCGGGGGCGGCGCTGGCGATCGCGGCCCTCGGCTCGTTCTTCGCCGGAACGGTCTCGACCTTTCTCGTTGCGGTCTTCGCGCCGCCGCTGACCGACATCGCACTGCAATTCGGATCGGCTGAATATTTCTCGTTGATGATCGTCGGCCTCGTTTCCTCGATCGCGCTGGCGCACGGCTCGGTCGTCAAGGCGCTGGCGATGGTGGCGCTCGGGCTGCTGCTCGGCCTTGTCGGCACCGATATCTATACCGGCACGCCGCGTTTCACGCTCGGAATCCGTGAATATGCGGACGGCCTGAATTTTGTGGCGCTCGCCGTCGGCGTCTTCGGCGTCGCTGAAATCCTGCGCAATCTCGAGGGAGAGTCGACACGCACGGTGCTGATGGCCAAGGTATCGGGTCTCTTGCCTTCGCGCCAGGAATTCAAGGAGATGATTGCGCCCATCATCCGCGGCACCGCGATCGGTTCGGCGCTCGGCATCCTGCCCGGTGGTGGGGCGATCCTCGCTTCCTTCGCCTCCTATACGGTGGAAAAGCGCTTGTCGAAGACGCCGAAGGAATTCGGCCAAGGCGCGGTCGCCGGCGTCGCAGGGCCGGAATCGGCCAATAATGCCGGAGCGCAGACCTCATTCATTCCGCTGCTGACGCTCGGTATTCCGGCCAATCCCGTCATGGCTCTGATGATCGGCGCGATGATCATCCAGGGCATCGTGCCGGGCCCGAACGTCGCCACCGAGCAGCCGGCGCTGTTCTGGGGCATCATCGCCTCGATGTGGATCGGCAATCTGATGCTCGTCATCCTCAACCTGCCGCTGATCGGGCTCTGGGTGAAGCTTTTGACGGTGCCTTATTACGTACTCTTCCCCATCATCATGGCCTTCTGCTCGATCGGGGTCTACAGCGTCAATTCCAACGTCTACGACCTCTATGCCGTCGCCTTCTTCGGCCTCATCGGCTACGTGCTGGCAAAGCTGCGCTGCGAGCCGGCGCCGCTGCTGCTCGGTTTCGTGCTCGGGCCGCTGCTGGAAGAGAACCTCAGACGCGCCATGATCCTGTCGCGCGGTGACCCCAGCACCTTCATCACGCGGCCGATCAGCGCCACGCTTCTGGCAATCGCGGTCGCCGTACTGATCGTCGTCTTCCTGCCGAGCGTCAGGAAGAAGCGCGAGGAGGTGTTCGTCGAAGAAGCTTGAGGGTTGAACTCGCGAGTTGTTTGATGAACAACGAATGATCTGACGCGGGCGCCGTTCGGGCGCCCGTTTCACATGGAGGGATATCCAGGCCCATGAGCATTCCTGCCCGGATCAAGGACGATCTGCCGTTCCTCACCGCCTTGCGCCGCGATCTGCACGCGCATCCGGAACTCGGTTTCGAGGAGGAGCGCACCGCCGGTATCGCCGCAAAGCTTCTCGAGGAGGCCGGCATCGCCGTGCATCGCGGGCTTGGCGGCACCGGCGTGGTCGGCACCCTGCAAGTCGGCAACGGCACGCGCAGGATCGGGTTGAGAGCCGATATGGATGCGCTCGCCATGCCTGAGATGGCGGAGCGGCCCTATAAATCGACCGTACCGGGAAAGATGCATGCCTGCGGCCATGACGGCCATACGGCAATGCTGCTTGGCGCCGCGCGGCATCTGGCGGCGACGCTGAATTTTTCCGGCACCGTGCATTTCATCTTCCAGCCGGCCGAAGAGGGCCGCGGCGGGGCGAAGCGCATGGTCGAGGAGGGGTTCTTCCGGCTTTTCCCCTGCGATGCCGTCTATGGCCTGCACAATATGCCGGGGCTTGCGGTCGACGAGATCGCCGTCGTCGAGGGACCGCAGCTCGCCTCCTCCGACAGCTGGCGCATCACCTTTCGCGGCGTCGGCACGCACGGCGCCAAGCCGCATCTCGGCCGCGATCCGATCACGGCAGCCGGTACTTTCCTGTCATCGCTGCAGACGATCGTCGGCCGTGTTGTCGACCCGCTGCAGCCGGCGGTCGTCAGCGCCTGCTTCCTGCAGGCGGGCGATACGAAGGCGTTGAACGTCATTCCCGATATTGTGGAGATCGGCGGAACGGCACGGGCCTATTCGCCTGAGGTGCGCGACCAGCTGGAGACCGCGATCGCCCGGTTGGCGAGTGGGACGGCTGCGATGTATGGCATATCGGCCGACTATCATTTTGAGCGGCGGATACCGCCTGTCGTTAATGATGCGGATGCCACATCACGGGCGCTTGCCGCCGCCGGCACCGTCTTTGCTGAAAACGTGCGGAGGAGTTTTCCGCCGTCGACGGCTGGAGATGACTTTGCCTTCTTCGCGCAGAACGCGCCGGGCTGTTATGTCTGGCTGGGCAACGGACCGGCGGTTGACGGCGCGCTACACCACAACACGACTTATGATTTTAACGATGGGGCGCTTGGATACGGGGCGGCTTACTGGGTGGCGTTGGTGGAGGGGGAGTTGAAGGTTTGAGCGATGTCCATTGGTCCGTTTTCACTGTTTTGCGGCGCTGTGGCAGTGATGCACGACTTTCCGGAAGTGAGACGTCGTTCCACACTAGTTGACGGGCCAGACAAATAGCAGCGCCGGCACGCTAACGAGAATAATCAACGCCGACAGCGGCAAGCCGAGACGCGGATAATCGGAAAACTTGTAACCGCCGGGACCGAAGACGAGCGTGTTGCATTGATGGCCGACAGGCGTGAGGAAGTCGCAACCCGCGCCAATGGCTACCGCCATCAGGAAGGCTTCCGGTCTGAAGCCTAGACCCGTTGCAAAGCTGGCGGCGATCGGCGCCATGACAAGGACCGTCGCGGCGTTGTTGAGGAAGGGCGTAACGGCCATGGCGGTCACCAAAATCAGGCCGAGCGCACCCCATGCCGGCAGATTCATCGCCGCCCCACTCAGCCAGCCGGCAATCAAATCGCTGCCGCCGGAGGTGCGCAAGGAGTCCGAGACGGGAATAAGGGCCGCGAGCATCACCAGGATCGGTCCATCAACCGATTTATAGACATCCGCGAGTGGAACAGCTCGAAAAACGACCATGCCCAGGGCGGCTGCGAAGAAGGCCACCGGAACCGGCGCGAGACCGACCGCGGTCGTTGCCATCGCGAGCGCCAGGATAAGAAGCGGAATGAAGGCGCGGCGGCGGGTGCCGAGCAGCACCTCTCGCTGGGCGAGTGGCAGCAGGCCGAAATCCTGCAGAAGGGCAGTCAGGCTTCCCCGGCTGCCTTGCAGAAGGAGCACATCACCGGTGCTGATGGTCAAGCTTCCCAGCCGTTCCTTGAGGCGTTCACCGCGCCGGCTAATCGCCAAAAGGTTGACCCCGCGCGTATAGGAAAGCGCCAATTCTTTGGCGGAAAGGCCAGCGAGGGAGGATCCCTGACTAACGATTGCCTCAAGCGAAATGATGTCCGCCTCCGGGTGGCCGCCTTCTGCCAGAGGCTTGCCGGAAAGCTTCAACTTCCCCTGGGACACAATCCGGTCCATCGCTGCCGAAGGACCTTCCAGCAGGACAATGTCGTCAGAGCGGAGCGTGAGATCGGGGAACGGAGCCATTCGGGTACCGCCACGCAGTACGGCGGTGGCTATGACCTCACCATCACCGAGATTCAGGAGGTCACTCAATGCCTGCTCAAGCAGTGCTGACTGGGCCGTGATCGCGACTTCGCTGGTGTAATTCTTGATTTCGATCGCATCCTCGATCGAGCTGTTCTGCTTGGTGCGACTTGGCACCAACCAGTGGAAGAACAAGAGAAAGGTGATGCCGACAACCGTGAGAACACCGCCCATAGGCGTGAAGTCGAACATGGTGAAGGAGGCTCCTGTCATCTCCTCCCGCAGCCGCGACACGACGATATTGGGTGAGGTGCCGATCTGCGTCATCAATCCGCCAAGTAAAGCAGCAAACGACATCGGCATCAGGTATTTTGAGGGAGAGGCACCGGATTTTTTCGCGAACTTGAAGGCGACCGGCATCATGATGGCAAGCGCGCCGATATTTTTGATGAAAGCAGAAAGCATCGCCACCGCAATCATCAAGAGCGCAAGCTGCGTGTAAAGCGTGTTCAGATTCGGGAAAAATCTCTTAATGGCCGAATCCACAATGCCGGAGCGCGCTACGCCCGCGCTGACGACCAGCGCGCTGCCAACGATGATGACGATGTCATCCGAAAACCCGGAGAACGCTTTTTCCGGTGGCACAATGCCGGTCCCGACTGCCAATACAAGCGCACAACACGCGACAACATCATAGCGGAAGCGATCCCAAATAAAGACTGCCATCATGAGAGCGATAACAGAAAATGCGATTATCTGTTGTGTTGTCATGCGGACCTGGGAACGAGGCTGGGGTGTCGCCGACAACCGAGCGGAAGACGATATTCAGAAACGCTGTAACGTTGCGCAAGTTCCTCGGCACCACACTTCAGGGGCTTCGAACCTCCGGATCCAGCATCTGCGGTAGCCTCGACAGACCTGCAGCATGAAGTTGCATCATCCCACCCCTGAGCTCTCCAAGGATGATGGCTGAAATCTCGCCTTCGACCGGCGCCGAAGACACGCTGCGACCCATCGACCGTGCAGCGAGCTGACAGACTTGCGATGTGTAAGGATGTCATCCTGCAGCTGTGAGCTTTGACCAGATCAGAGCATAACGATGCAGATCAGGCGGCGATCACGAGCGCAATCATCGCGATCGCACATGCGATACCCAAAACGTTGAAGCCCAACGAAACGAATTCGCTGAGTTGGTGCAGGTGATGACGAGGGTGCTCGGCAGTGCCCAGCACTGCAACAGCTCCTCCCATCATCCAACATGTCAATGTCAACGCACCGAAAAGCAGAGCCAGATTCATCACGACACTCATTCTAATCTTTACGGTCCTTCGAACCGGCGCATCCTCGCTTTGTTCCCGCCTCAGCGTGTCATCCGATTTTGTACAACGCGTGAAAATTTGCCGGACGCGAACACGACCTCGACGGCAGGGCGCGGCGAGGGCGCAATTTCTCCGTGAAGGTTCTGAGTCTGCGCTGAAAAACTCAACCTTTGATAATCTTCCCCAGGCGTCAGCACCTCACCCATTTTGGTGATGGAACCAAACTGCTTAGCCGTGGTTCGGCGGGCTTTCACGGTCTCGAAGCATAAGGGAAATCCTTTGAACGAGCTGCACCATGAATTCCAGCTGCGAAGAGATTTTCTGCCGAGAGCCGAGGAGGACGGGTGGCCTCAACCTGGACCCGCGGCATTGCCGGTGGACAGCCCACCGGTCCTGCAAACACCGCTGTCGCCCCGCCCGTTAGTGGTTGATCTCGACGGCACCCTCGTTCGATCGGACCTGCTGATCGAAACTGTCTTCTCGGAGCTTAGCCGTCGGCCCCTTTCCATCGTCGATTTCGTCAGTTCGCTGTCCGCCGGAAAAGCGTGTCTGAAGCACCGCCTTTCTCAACCAGCGGATTTCGACCCGGCTATTCTTCCCTATGACGCGGAAGTGCTGAACGTCATCAAGGCCGCACGGGAGGAGGGACGATCGGTTTACCTCGCTTCTGCAACCCACGAACGCCTGGTTTGCACGGTTGCCGACCACCTTGGCCTTTTCGCCGGCTGGTTTGCAACGAACGAGACGATGAACTGTGTCGGCGAGGCGAAGGCGGCAAAGCTCGTCGCCGCCTTCGGGGAGGGGGGCTTCGACTATATCGGCAATGACCCGGCCGACTTGTCAGTCTGGCGCCACGCCGCAAAGTCCTATGCCATAAGGACATCGGCGGCAGTTGCTCGAGAGCTTTCGCGCCAATGCGACAACGTCGAGCACCTTAGTCACGACAGACCGACATGGCGGATTTGGACGCGCTCGTTGCGGGTGCATCAATACGTCAAGAACGGGTTGGTTTTTATCCCGCTACTGACAAATCAACTCTTTGACCTCCATAGCCTTACGAATGCCGGCCTGGCTCTGGCGGCTTTTTCGCTTTGTGCCTCGGGCGTTTATCTCCTGAACGACTTGGTCGATCTGCAGGACGACCGCCGTCATAAAACCAAATGCCGCAGACCGCTTGCCTGTGGCGAGATCCCGCTGTTGCACGCTCTGTTGGCAATCCCGATCCTGCTTTTGCTGTCGCTTACGGTGGCCGCCATGGTGTCGCCCGTCTTCGTGCTCGTACTCGCGGGTTATTTCGCCTTGACCACCGCCTACTCGTTCTTCCTCAAGCGGAAGATGATCCTGGACGTGGTGGCTCTCGCCTCTCTTTACACCACGCGGGTGATCGGCGGCGCTGCCGCCGTCTCGGTGTGGCCATCTCCCTGGCTGCTTGCCTTCATGATGAGCTGGTTTCTCTCGCTCGCTTTGGTGAAGCGATACACCGAGCTCATTTCACGCCGCGCCGCGCACCTGCCGGATTCCAAGAGCCGCGACTACAGGAAGGCGGATATTGGGATGGTGGGCGCCCTGGCAGCTGGAGCGGGAATGAACGCGCTGACGTTATTTGCCCTCTATGCCGCAAGCGACAGTGCCCAAGACATCTACACCAGGCCAGCCATGCTGTGGTTGGCCGGACCGATCCTTGCCTGCTGGATTGCCCGCATCCTTATGCTCGCCCACCGGGGACAGATGCATGACGATCCAGTCGTCTTCGCGATCAAGGACAAGGTCAGCCTCGTCACGCTCGGCGTCGCCGGCGTACTTGTCATTGCCGCAATGTGAGGTGGCCGAATGGCTCGTCAGTCCTCAGAGCGAAGCACTTCCGCGGGCCTCGCAACCCGCTACCTCGCCTTCGCCATGCTCTCCACCGCCGCCAACTTCGCGGTCCAGGCCACTGTCATGCAGCTGGCGCCGTCGCCGAACCTTATGCCTTCGATGCTCGCAGGGACCGCTGCCGGCTTCGGCTTGAAATATCTCCTCGACAAAAAATGGATATTCTTCGACGGCTACACGTCGCACGGCGACGAGATGCTCAAGGTGGCGCTTTACGGCCTGTTCAGTGTTCTGACGACGCTCATATTCTGGGGGTTTGAAATTACTTTTTGGACGGTGTGGAAGACGGAGCTCGCAAAATACACCGGCGGAGCGCTCGGCTTGGCGATCGGCTATATTTCCAAATACGCGTTGGACCGGAAATTCGTCTTCAAACCAGAGGAGGCGTAACAAACTCATGGAGGGCTGGGGACGCTATCCGCGCCATGAAAGCCAGGCAATCGACTGCAAGCGGCCGGAGGCGCTTGCAGGCACCGTGGCCGCCCGCATGGGACTGATCGGCCGCGGAAATGGGCGTTCATACGGTGACGCGGCGATCGGCGAACACTCCACCCTGATGTGCCGTGGACTGAGCCGAATGCGGAGCTTCGATCCGAACGATGCGACGCTGACCGTGGAAGGGGGCGTAATGCTCTCGGATATTCTGCGCGCTTTTGTTCCGAGAGGCTATTTTCCGCCTGTGGTGCCGGGCACGAAATATGTCACGGTCGGCGGGATGATTGCCTCTGACGTGCACGGCAAGAACCATCATCGCGACGGCGGGTTCGGTGACCATGTCAGCGAGATCAAGCTGGTGGTCGCCAGCGGAGAGACCCTCACCTGTAGCCGCGGGCGCAACGCCGATCTTTTCTTCGCGACGGTCGGTGGTATGGGTATGACCGGGATCATCGCGGAAGCGACTTTCCGTTTGAGACCGATTGAATCCGCCTGGATCGCGCAAAAGACGATCGTCACGGAAAATCTTGGCGAGGCGTTGAAGGCGCTGCAGCAGACCGAGGATGTCACCTATTCGGTCGCCTGGATCGATTGCCTTTCGCAAGGCGCCTCTCTTGGACGCTCGCTGATCTTTGCCGGCGAACACGCGACGCTGGACCAGGTCGGCGGCATGCCGGGCGTAGATCGCTTTGCAGCGAAAAACGCAGGGATGTTTTCACTGCCATTCGATCTGCCGCAATGGGTGCTCAACAAAACAAGCGTAACAGCCTTCAACGAGATCTATTTCCGGGCGGGAGCGCGAAAGGCGGCCAAGACCTCGCTGGTCCACTGGGATAAATACTTCTTTCCACTGGACGGCATCCTCGAATGGAACCGGCTTTATGGCAGGCGGGGCTTTCTGCAGCATCAGTGCGTGGTTCCAGCCGAGGACGCGCTTCCAGTCCTGAGCGGCATGCTCGAGCGTTTTGCGCGTTCGGGAAAAGGCTCCTTTCTTGCCGTTCTGAAGAAGCTAGGGGGCGGAAGCGGGCTGCTGTCCTTTCCTGCGCCGGGCTACACGCTGGCACTCGACCTTCCCGTCACGCAGGAGGTGTTCCGGCTGCTCGACGAAATCGATGAGCTGGTTGTCAAGGCAGGAGGGCGGCTCTATCTCGCCAAGGATGCACGACAGTCACGTCACACATTCGAGGCTGGCTACCCTCGGTTGGCTGCGTTCAAGGAGCTACGCAAGGCAACGGGCGCCGATCGTCACTTTAATTCCCGCTTGGCAAAGAGGCTCGGCATATGAAGGGGATCGGCAAGACCCTGCTCCTGATAGGCGGGACATCGGATATCGGTCGCGCGACGGCGCTGATCTATGCCGAGGCGGGATGGGACGTGCTTCTGACCGGACGAAAGCGCTCTGCCGTACAACGCGAGGCCGACGACATCAGCGCGCGGACCGGCGCTAATGTCCTAGTTCACGAACTCGACATCCTCGCTACAAGCCGCTTTGAAGATTTCGTGGGCGCCGTTTCGCCTCTGCCCGACACGGCGGTCTGCGTCGTTGGCGAACTGGGCGAGCAGTCTCGCGCCGAACGGGAACTTGAGCATGCCGCCATGATCATGCGGACGAACTTTGAAGGGCCAGCTTTGCTTCTTGGCCTTCTGGCGGAACGTTTTGCGGCGAGAGGATCCGGAACCATCGTCGGCATTAGTTCCGTCGCCGGCGATCGCGGACGCGCGTCCAACTATGTCTATGGCGCCGGCAAAGCCGGGCTGACCGCCTTCTTGTCCGGCCTGAGGAACCGGCTGTCCGGGTCCGGGGTGCGCGTGCTCACCGTGAAGCCCGGTTTCGTTCGGACACGCATGACGCATGGCATGAAGCTCCCGCCGCTTCTCACCGCCGAACCTCGGGAGGTCGCGCAGAAGATCTTTACTGTCGCCGAGGGAAGCAGAGGCGGGGACGTGGTCTATGTCAGACGAATATGGCGACCGCTGATGACGGCGATCCGGTCAATCCCGGAGCCGATCTTCAAGAGGTTGCGGCTGTGACGGAACCAGGCAATCACGCCGCGTACGCGGCCATCGGAACGGGAGCAGGCGCCAGCAAGCGACCGGCGGCGAGGATACGGCGGCTGCGCGCGGCGGAAGGTTTGATCATCCTGACAGCATTGGTCTCTGCGGCCATGCTTGCCTTGCCGGGAAGGACCATCAACGCCGCCTTTATCAATGACGTGCTGGTCTTTATCGACGGTGCGCACCGCATCACATTCGGTCAGGTGCCGAACCGCGATTTCCACACGGCGCTCGGGCCACTCGTCTTTTATCTTCCGGCGGCTGGATACCAACTGACGGGGAATTTCGGCGCTGCGATACCGGTTGGAATGGCTATCGTTGTCGTCGCCTTCATCCCCGCAATGATCCGCATTCTTGTGTCTCGCCTCAACCCGTCATTGGCGGCCGCGCTCGGCATATTCCTCATTCTCATCCTCGCGGCGCCTATCAATCTCGGCAGTTCCATCTGGTATCCTTCGTTCGCGATGTTCTATAATCGCATCGGTTGGGTCGCGCTCGGCTTGCTGCTGGTGATGTATCTGACGCCGCAGCCCGCGCGCGGGCGCAACGATGCCGCCGATGCTCTTGCCGCTGTCTTTCTTCTGCTCGTCTCATTCTACATCAAGGCGACTTACGGGCTCGCCGGAACCGCCTTTCTCCTTGTCATCCTGTTGGATCGGCAGCAGCGCCGCTGGGTCGTGACTGCCCTGCTGCTGACGGGGCTGGCCATGATCGCCATCGAGTTCTTCTGGCGCGGAACCATTCAGCATATAGAGGATCTGCGGGCGGCGGCGCGTGTCAGCGGCGGCCATGACGTCGCCAGCATCCTGAAGAACCTGCGTGAGAACCTTTCCGACCTCATCGTGTTTGCGGCCTTCGCCTTGGTCGCCATCTGGCAAACCGGCAGCTTCCGCGATTTTCTCTTCTCCGGGTTCTGCATAGGCGCCGGCCTGGCGATCATCAATCAGAACGCCCACAGCTGGGGCATTATCACGCTCTACTGCGGCGCAGTCGCTCTGGTGCAGAAAGCCGCCTGGCCTCAGCAAGGCGATGACGGGAGAAGGACAGGAGGCTTGGCTCTTCCTGCCGGGGCTCTTCCGCTGCTCGCGGCCTTATTCCTGTCGCCGCCGATCGTACATCACGCCGCTGCCCTCATTCTGCATACATCGCTTGCGGCTGAGAAAGCTGGTCAATCGCTCGGGCTGCCACGTTTTGACGATGTTCGGGAAATCGATCCGCCTGGCGGCGAACCTGACTTCATAAGGCGCTATCTCGACGACATCGTAACCGGGGGGGCGCTGCTGCAGGCGTTGCCCGTACTACCCGAACGCGTTTTTGTGCTTGATTTCGTCAATCCATTTTCAGCCGGCCTCGGAATTCGCCCGCCTACCGGTGACTCCGCCTGGTTTCACTGGAACCGCAATATCAACGAGAAGGCCTACATCCCACCGGAAGTGCTCTTTGCGGATGTAAAGATCGTCATGGTGCCTAAAACCGGTATCAACAGCCTGCCCTTGCAGGAGCTGTACGGCCCATTTCTTTCGGCTCGGTTCGAGGTCGTTCAGAAGACATCGGAGTGGACGGTCTACCAGTGGCGTCAGGCGAAGGTGCAAAGCGAGGTGAAGTGACTGTGCAAGCGGGAGACGGCGCATCGCGCCCGGCGTCACGGTTGAGTTGGTCGCAGGCTGTCATCTTCGGCACGGGTTTCGTTCTCGCCTGCCTTCTCGCTCTGCCCGGCCAAACGGCGACGACCAAGTACGTCAACGACCTCTTCGTTTTCCTGGATGGTGCTCATCGCATCGTACATGGCCAGGTGCCGAATGTGGATTTCCATTCGCCACTCGGGCCGCTGACATTTTACATTCCCGCCGCCGGCTATGGCTTGTCGGGCAATATGGGCGGCGCGATGCCGGCTGGAATGGCGATAGTGGTTCTCCTGCTTGCGGCTATCGCCGCGGAAATCGTGGGCAGCCGGATGCATATGGCGTTCGGACTGCCGCTTGCGATCTTCCTGCTCTTGATAGCTGCGGTTCCCGCAAATCCGGGCGAGCGGATAGGGGAGCTGACCTTTGCCATGTTCTACAACCGGATTGGATGGGCGTCGCTGGGCTTACTGCTGGTGATGTATTTGCCTCGCTTGCCGGCCTCCGGGAGTAGCAAGGCCGTCGACGCCGCATGCGCCAGTCTCCTTGTGTTGCTGATGCTCTACACCAAGATCACCTATGGCGTCGTAGGGCTTGGCTTCCTTTTGTTCATGCTTTTCGATCGTCGCCAGATCGGTTGGGTGAGGTTGGCGCTCGGGATGATCGCTTTCAGCGTTATCGCGACTGAAATCATCTGGGGCGGCGGGTTCAACTACCTTGCTGACCTTGGCCTTTCAGCAAAAAACAGCGGCGGCGTTCTCACGTTGACCGCCCTCGGTCACTTGGTACGGAACAATCACGCCGACCTTCTTGTCTATCTGACGGTCGTGCTCGTCGTTCTCAACCTGACGCCGAGTTATCGGCATTTGCTCTTCGTTGCCTTCTGCGGCACAACCGGAATCCTCTTGATCGGGCAGAATTTCCAGACCGTCGGGATTCTGACGTTGGGTGCGGGCGCCGCCGTCATTACGGAAAGCCTCTTTCGCGCCAAGCTGCTCTCCCGATACGGGAAGGCGCGGTTCGCCCTGCCATTACTCCTAGGGTTCCTGTTGTTGCCCTCCGCCGTCTGCAACGCTGCATCGCTCGCAATTCATGCCTATTATGCTGCCGGCGGCCGAGGCAAACCGATCCCGCTGCCGGCGTTTTCTGAGATCGGGCTCGTTGAGATGTGGAGCGCCGGCCAATACGAATACTTCGAGAGATACAACAGGACATTGGCTGACGCTTCGGCTGCCCTGTCGCAACTGATGTCTGCTGACGAGCGCGTCGCGGTTCTCGATTTCGTCAATCCCTTCTCCGCCGGCATGGGGCTGACACCGCCGGTGGGCGACAGCGTGTGGTATCATTGGGGGCGAACTCTTGGACCGGATGATCATCCGGCCGCGGAAGAGATGTTCGCCGACGTTGACCTTATCCTCGATCCGAAATGGCCGATCGAAATCTGGACGGGTAACGGCCTGCGCGACCTTTATGCCCACTATATCGCCCGCCACTATGTGCTGGTGCGGGAGACGGCCGATTGGCGCATTTATCGGAGAAAGGCTTTCTGAGTCGGTGCGGTCTGTTGTTTCAGCTCCGCGATGATTAGGCCGATGAGCATCAGCACGAGCGCCCAGGCGTAAATGGATCCTGCCGTCAGTTGGCCCAAGCTGGGAGCCCCAGCCAGGGCAAAGGCCTAGATCGCCAGCAGCGGGAGCTCCAAACCGCCGGCCGGTCTGTAGCAGCGCGGCCCGGTCGTCGCGACTTACGACAGCCTCCTGATGGTGGCGTAAATAATGTTGCGATTGGCCCCGAACCAGACTGTCTTTTCAACCGTATTTTCCGCCGCACCGGCATTGGCTATACGCCACATGTCGGCATTGGATCGCTGGAGGAGCTCCCAGTTCATGTAGGATTCCATGTATCCGTCATCCGCCATCTCATCGGAGAAGTTGGCAAATAGAAAGACGCCGCCCGGTTTCAGCATTTCCATGCAAATCTGCGTGAGCCGGATTGCCACTTTATCGGCAAGGTAATCGTACAGCCCTGCTGCGTAGATCAGATCGAAGGTGCCAAGCTGATGCTTTCGCGCGAGCAAGCCGCGCACGGATCCGTCGATAGGCTCTACAGAAGTCCCATGGAATTGACTGGCGATCGAGCCAATACTTTGGGGGTCCTGATCAAGAGCAACCCAGCGTTTAAGGCGGCCTTCTGCCAATGCTTTTGATGTCTCCGCCTCCCGGAGGTGGCCGGCGGCGATGGCCAGCACCTCGGTATCCGAACCCGTTCGCGCAGCGGTGTCATCGACGTAGCGGGTCAGGATGTCGCGACGTTCCCTGACCGCTACCGGGCCGGGCGCGTTGATCGTGTATTCAAAGATATCCAGCCCGAGAAGGGTGGATCTGGCCACTTGTTCGGCCACCGCCGGATGGCCATAAATAAAGTCGATAAGACCGGCATCACCGGAATAGCCGCGAGGTTTTTCAAAGGACCAACGAGTGAACGGGCACTGCTGCAGGATCTTTGCCGAGGGATGGGCCTGAATAAATGGGATGAGCTTCTGCCATACAGCAGCACCGAATTTTTGACGGACGTCATGAAGCTGACCAATTAACCACTTGACTGCGCCAGGCAGGTCTTTCCCGGCACCGAACCGCTGCATTGCAATGTTGATGACAATCGCAAACTCAGCTTCTGCAGTTCGCAGCAGGTCCTTTTCATTATCGTGGTGAGGTGAGGGGAACTGATTGCTAACGGACTGCGGTGTAATCAAGCTTTGGCCATCAAGGGAAAAGAGGGGCTGAGCCACGGAAACCTCATTGGGGATAAAGATCTAAACATTGAATAAAATCTTCATCATTCTTTTAAGGTCAAGCGTCAAGGTTGGAACGCGGCCTCAGCGCACGCTTTAATTTTAGAAAATATTAGTGAACCCGACAGATACTCTGCCCGCTTGTGGCTCGGGGGAGCCTTATCGGTTGATGTGGAGTCTGCGCAGGGCTATCCAGCATCAGCCAGCAGTCTGCGTAGGGCAACTGTGGCAATATGTTGGGTGGCAGGGGCATGATGCACGTGTTAGCCGAGACCGCAGTCGCCACAATAAGGCCGATGCTGTCGCCAGAACAGTTGCGCCGTCTTTATAAGCAGAAGAGCGAGAGCGGCCGAAAGACCGCTACGCGCAACGGCCTCTGGATAGCGGTGGCCGCTTACCTTGCATACTCTTTCACCGATTATCTCTTTATTGGCGACGTGGTCCGGTACACGATCGCCGGTCGATTGGCGGTTGGCGCCGGTGCGCTGTGCGTGTTGGAACTCTTGCTCTACTGCAAGGCAAAAGCCGATACGGTCGATATGGCTGCGGCGGTGTCCGTGCTGGCAGCTTATCTTGTCTGGCTTCTCACCGCTCAGATGACCACGGTCACGGACGCCTTTTCATACTATATGGTTTTTGGCTCGATCTTTATGATGAGCGTCAACCTGTTCTTCAGTTTCCGGTTTCCGCTAGCTCTTGCGGCCTCCGTAACGAACATGCTCATCTTCATCGGCGCCCTCTGTTTGTTCGCGCCGATGCTGCTTCTTCATAAGCTGATCCTCGGTGCGTTCTGCATTTCTTGCTTTATTTTTACCTCTTACGTGAACCTTCAACTCAACAGAGAGCGCTATAAAGTCTTCCTGAATGCTCTTGAAGCGAGTTTGCAGCAAGCTGCTGCCGACGAAAGAGGTAGGGCCCTTTTGCATCTCTCGAACACCGACTCGTTGACCGGGCTGGAAAATCGCCGGGCGATTGATCAACGTCTGCGTGACTACTGGCAACGCTGGCAGGACCATAGGGCGCCCTTTGCCGTCCTGCTTATCGATGTCGATTATTTCAAACACTATAACGACTGCTACGGCCATCAAGAAGGTGACCGGTGCCTTGTCGCTGTCTCGCAGCTTCTCCAAAGCGTGGCCTCGTCCTGGGGCTCGATTATCGGGCGATACGGAGGTGAGGAATTCATCGTCATCACGCCAATGCCGAATTCGCAAAGAGCGACCGACCTGGCAGAAGCAATTTGTGCTGACGTCCGAGCGTTGGCCTGGCCACACGAGCACAGGCGGGACGGGACCGCCGTAATCACCGTGAGTGTCGGCGTGTCCTATACGCGGGATGAGACCAAACAGGTCGACAAGGTCGTCCATGAAGCCGATCGCGCGCTTTATGCCGCCAAGGCAACGGGTCGCAACACCCTCGTGGTCTTCGATCCCGAAGACCCGCAGAGTAGCGATGACAGCGAGGATATAGCCGCGACGTTGAAAATTGCGATTGAACACGGGCTTGTCTCACTCGTCTATCAGCCGATCCGCAACATTCAGACAGGCAAGACGGACGGCGTTGAAGCTTTGATGCGTTTGAGGATGTTGGACGGGACGCAGATACCACCTGCTATGTTTATTCCAGTTGCGGAAAGGACAGGTTCGATTGTTGAACTCGGCCGGTGGGCAATCCGCACTGTTTGCCGAGACCTGTTGGCAACCGGCTTGGTGCAAGTTGCCAGCGTCAACGTTTCGCCGATTGAACTTAAACTGCCAGGTTTCGCCAGCTATGTCGCTGCGACGCTCGCAGAATTCGGCGTGACGGGTGCTCGGCTTGCTTTCGAAATTACAGAAGGCGTTGAGCTGGAAATCGACCAGACCGTGGTTCGTTGCATCAGCGACCTGAGAAAGCTAGGCGCTCAAGTCTGGCTGGACGACTTCGGCACAGGGTTTGCCGGGCTCTCGTGGCTTCGCCTCATAGAATTCGACACAGTCAAGATCGATCGATCCTTCCTCCATGATTGCAACACGGAAAAAGGGAAGCGGATGTTGCTTGACATCATCAGCCTGCTGCGCAATCGCGGCGTAAGGATACTCATTGAAGGCGTTGAGACCATTGAACATCAGCGGCTGATGCAGCAGTACGGAATCAACCAGATCCAAGGATATTACATCGGACGGCCCGCGTCGGCAGCTCAGCTTGAATCTGACAACGTGCTGCCGTTCGGCCTGGTCAGGAAGGTTTGATTCCGAATGTCTATTTCGGAATAGGCCATATGTTATGTTGGTCACGGCGGCAGACGCCCGTGGGCGGATGGAGGGCTGCACGGCACTCCCCTCGCTTTGAGATGCGCTCGACCTAGAAAATCTCCAGCACCGGACTTTCCACCACCTTCCCCGTCACCACATCCGCAATCCCCCGGTCCGTTAGGTGCGGACCCGCATTGCAGGCGAGTGTTGCGCCGAAACAGGCCTTGAAGACGCGGTAGGGTGGCTTCCAGTCGACGATTTTGTCCATGGCCTTGCGGATTTCGGCAAAGGCTGAGGCGGTGTCCTTCAGTGAGGCGTCGGTGACGAGGCCGGAGAGCGGGAGCGGCAGGATCGACTGGATTACGCCGTCCTTGGCGACTGCCATGCCGCCGCCGGCTGCTATGACGGCGTTGGCGGCGAGCGCCATGTCGGCCGCATTGCCGCCGAAGACGGTGAGGTTGTGGCTATCATGCGAAACGGTGGTGCAGAAGGCGCCGCGCCATTCGCCCCAGCCGGTGAGAAAGCCGATGCGCGGGGTGCCTCCGGCCTTTCCGTGGCGATGGGCGACGGCGATCATGGCGCTGCCGGCCGGCGGCACGACGAAGCCGTCTTGGACTTCCGTTTCGGCTTCGCCCCATTGCGTGAAGCGCGGACGGTCGATGGTAGCGATGCGGACGCGCGCGCCCTTCGCAGGGACGCGGAAATCATTCTCCGTCAGCGGCGGTAGCTTGATGGAGTTGACGAGCGGCGCCGTATCGAACGGCTGAACGGCCGCCTCCATGCTGCCGTTGCGGGCGACGATGCGGCCGTCTGATATGACGAGGCGTGCTCGGAATTCCGTGAGATCCTCGAAGAGAACGAGATCGGCGCGGCGGCCCGAGGCGACAAGGCCGAGATCGGAACGCTTCAGCCGCTCAGCGGCGTTGAAGGTCGCGGCCCGCAGTGCCCATTCCGGTTTCATGCCGTAGCGCACCAGGCGGCGGGCGACATCGTCGAGGCCGCCGCTTTGGTAGAGTTCATCGGGAAAGACGTCGTCGGTACAGAGCGTAACGGTGGGGGGCAGCTGGCCGAGACCGTTCAGCACCTCGACGAATTCCTGCAAGAGATGATCGTGAGAGCCGCGCAGCTCGATCGTCAGGCCGGCGGAAAGCTTGGCGGCGAGATCGGCGCCGGAGGTGAGTTCGTGGTCCGAGGTGACGCCCGCTGCCATGAAGGCGTTGAGGTCAGCGCCTTCGAGGCCCCGAGCATGGCCGCAGACGAGCTTGCCGGAGGCAAGGCCAGAGTTGACGATAGCGCTCATGCGTGGATCGCCGTCGATGACGCCGCGCATGTTCATGACTTCGGCAACGCCGCCGACAGCGGGTGAACGCAGCATCTCGGCAACGACGGCGGCATCGAAATCGGCGCCGGCAAGTTCCAGGCCCGGTGCAGACGGCACGCAGGAGGGGGCGAGCAGGATCATGCGCAGCGGCAATGCACGTGCCGCCTCGATCGCCCAGCGCACGCCGTCGAGGCCATGGACGTTGCCGAATTCATGCGGATCCCAGACGGCCGTCGTGACACCGCGCGCCAGCACGGCGCTTGCATATTCTGCCGGTGTCACCATCGAGCTTTCGACATGCATGTGCGTATCGATCAGGCCCGGCGTCAGGGTGGCGCCGGTCGCATCGATGATCTCGATGGCATCCGTTCGGCTTGCCGGCGTATGGACGCTTGCGATGAGCGCGCCGACGAGGCCGATATCAGCCTCCCGGATCAGGCCTGTCACCGCATCGAGCAGCCGGCCGCCGGTGATGAGCATATCAAAGGGAGCGTCGCCGCGGGCGGCGGCAACTGCCCGGGCGCGCAATTCGGGATCGTTGAGATCGAAAGGTTCCTGACGAGGAATGGCGTTCATTTGCGGGCCTCGTTGACCAAAGCGGCGAGAATGATGGTACGCGCCTTCTCGACGTCGATATCGGCGGCGAATTGGGCGTTGAAGGTCGCATGCGTGGCGCGGGTCTCGACGACGGTGCGGCCACGGGTGAGGGCGCCCTGCAGTTCGACGTCGATGCGGGCGGGGCGGAAGCTAACGATATCGGGGGCGACGAAAGCCACGGCGGCTGAGGGATCGTAAATTGCCATGCCGGGACGACCACGGCTGGTGCCGATGCCTATATAACCGGCGAACATGTCGGCGATCAGTTCGGCATTGGCGCCGCCGGCACTGCGCACCGGCTCGGCATCTTCGGGCCTTGCAACTATCTTGCGGCAGAGATCGAGATCGACCATACGCAACGGCAGGCCATGGGCGATAACAATTGCCAGCGCCTCGGGATCGGCGAGCGCGTTGAACTCGGCAGAGGCCGTATGGTTGCCCGATGTGACGCCGCCGCCCATCCAGACGATGTCGGTGATGCGCGCGGCAAGATCGGGGCGGGCGAGCGCCACGGCGGCGATATTGGTGAGCGGCCCGAGCGCCAGGATGCGGTGGGGTCCGTCGCCGTCGAGCCAGCGGCAGAGCGCGGTGAAGGCATCGCTCTCGGCACTGGGAGGGGCCTTCGGCAGACTGGTGCCTGACGTCGGAATGCCGGTTTCGCCGAGGATCGCCTGGGCGGTTTCGGGCTTGCCGAGAACAGGTGCTGCACGACCGGTATGGACGGGGAACGTCCAGCCGAAGGCGCTGGCGGCGCCTGCGGCATTCGCCCGCACCTGCGGCAGCGGCGTATTGCCGAAGACCAGCGAGACGCCGTCGATCTGATATTTCGACTGCGCCACCACCAGAATGGCGGCGATGTCGTCGAAGCCCATGTCGGTATCGATCCATGCACCCATGATGTCACCCGAAGCGCTTGAGGTTGGCCGCTCTGGCGACCGGCAGATTGAAGGCGAGCTCACTGCCGATCTCGTGCGGCGGCAAGCTCGCGTCGATTTCAGCCTTTATAGGCCCAAGCGGCGTTTGGAGGAGGTATTCGCGTGTATTGCCGGCGAAAGACGTGCCGCGCACCGTACCTTGGAACGGACCGGAGCCGATGGTCACCGTACGCGGGCGCCAGGCCAGGCCGGCCACAGCCTGGGGCGGCGGTTCGGAGAGTGCTGCGGGGCCGTGCGGCGTCACAAGTTTTCCGTCCTTCAGAGCGAAGACATTTTCGAAGCCGACGAAATCGGCGACGAAGGCGGAGGCGGGATTGTTATAGATCTCCTCCGGCGTGCCGATCTGTTCGATGCCGCCGTTCAGCATCACGACGATGCGGTCGGCGAGGGCCAGGGCTTCCACCTGATCGTGAGTGACGAAGATCATGGTGACGCCGGTCTCCTTCTGCACGCGCTGCAATTCCGCGCGCATTTCGAGACGAAGCCGGGCGTCGAGGTTGGAGAGCGGTTCGTCGAGCAGCAGCACCTTCGGCTCCATCACCATGGATCGCACCATTGCGACGCGCTGCTGCTGGCCGCCGGACAGTTCGGCAGGCTTTCGGCCGGCGAAGCTGGTCAGGCCGACGGATTTCAGGCCGGCGCCGACGCGGGCATCGAGGTTCGCGCCCGAAATGCCCTTGAGGCGCAGGCCGAAGGCGACGTTTTCGTAGACCGTCAGATGCGGGAAAAGCGCGTAGGACTGGAAGACGAGGCCGACCGCGCGTTTGTTGGCGGAGACGCGGGTTATATCGGCGCCGTCGAGGCCAATGCGGCCGGAAGCGGGCTTCAGCAGGCCGGCAATGGCGCGCATCGTTGTCGTCTTGCCGCAGCCGGACGGGCCGAGAAGAGCGACGAGCTCGCCCTTGGCGATCGCAAGGTCGAGATCCCTGACGGCGACCGTATCACCATAGCGAAGCGTCAGCTTGTCGAGTTTGAGATAGGCATCAGACATAACGCGAGAATCCCAGGAAGCGTTCGGCGAGGAAGACGATACCGATCGAGAGGAAAGCGAGAAGGGCGGAGAGCGCCGCGATCGAAGGATCGTAGGTGGTTTCCATATAGCCCAGCATGTCGATCGGCAGTGTCCGCACACCCGGGCCGGAAAGGAAGAGCGAGACCGGCACCTGATTGAAGCTGGTGACGAAGCCGAGGATGAAGGCGGCCAGGATGCCGCCGCGGATATTCGGCATCACCACGCGGAAGAAGGCACCGAGCCTGGAGGAGCCGAGCAGGACGGCTGCTTCCTCGATATCCGCGCGCAGATTGTCGAGGCTCGCCGAAACGACGCGCACGGCATAGGGCAGTACGAGGGCCGCATGGGCAAAGAACAGCGCAAGCGTGATGTTGAAGCCGAAGGGCACGACGAGATAACGCAGCAATGCCAGGCCGACGATGATGCCGGGGACGATGATCGGCAGCGAGACGATGGTGCGGACGGTTTCGGCGGCGGGCATTGGGTAACGCGACAAGGCATAGGCGGCCGGGATGCCGAGGATGAGGGCTGCGAGCGTTCCGAAGACGGCAAGGAACAGCGACATGGCGAAGCTGTCGCGGAAGCTTTCGATGGTGAAGACCTTCATCACCCAGCGCAGCGACAGGCCTTGCGGCGGAAAGGCCAGCGTATCGCCCGCCGAGAGCGAGGCGGCAATGATGATCAGGAACGGGCCGATCAGGAAGATCAGCAGCAGGAGGAGCACGACAGGCGAAAGGAGACGGATGCTCATCTGCGGCTCCTCGCCGTCGCAAGGCGTTTCAGCAGGATGTTGGCGGCAAAGCTCATGACGATCAGGATGAAGGCGATGACGCTTGCCGAGACGAAATCATTGGCGACGGACACCTGCTGATACATCAGCGTTTCGAGCATCAGCACCTTGGAACCGCCGAGGATGGCCGGCGTGATGTAGGCGGTGAGCGAGCCGGTGAAGACGAGCGTGCCGCCGATGACGAGACCCTCGCGCGTCAGCGGCAGGACGACTTTCCAAAAGGCCTGCAACCAGTTGGCGCCGAGCACGCGGGCAGCCGGGATCGCATCCCTCGGGATGTTTTCGAGCGCACTGATCAACGACAGGATCATCAGCGGCAGGAATAGCTGCAGGAGGCCGATGAAGACGGCGGTCTCGGTGAAGAGCAGGCGCAGCGGTTCGGCGCTGAAACCGAGGCCCGTGATCGCCTGGTTGACGATACCGGTGCGGCCGAGAATGACAATCCAGGCATAGGTGCGGGCCACCGGCGAAATCATCAGCGGTAGGGTGATGAGGCCGATCATGCGGCCTTTGCCGTTCGCCGGCAGGTTGACGATGGCAAAGGCTGCGGCGTAGCCGATGACGGCCGAGACGGCGGTGACCTCGAGGGCGAGCCGGAAGGAGCGCAGGAAAACGGTGCGGTTCAGCGTCTCGGAAAAGAAGCCGGTATAGGCCGACAGCGTCCAGGCACCATCGGCGCGGAAACCCTCCGACAGCAGGATTGCGACGGGCAGCAGAAAGACCACCGTCGCAAAGACGGCTGCCGGCAAGGCAAGCGCCAGGGCTTCCGCGCGGTTCTGGAACATGAGACGCCTTTCGAGGAGAGGAGATGGCCCCGGCGAGCGGCCGGGGCGGGTTCATGCGGGCTCTACTGGCCGACCTTCTCGTTCCAGGTCTTCAGCCAACCGGCGCGGTTGTCGAGGGCGATGGCGGAAGGGATCAGTTTGAGGCTCTTGGCCGTTTCCTCGCCATAGGTGAGGTTGCCGGCCGCAGCTTCCGAAAGCTTGACCTCGCTATTGGCGGGGCTGTCGATCAGCTTTTCGGCGAGCTTGGTCTGGATCGCGGTCGAAAGCCAGAAATCCATGAACTGCATGGCGAGATCCTGGTTTTTCGAACCCTTGGTCAACACCAGCACGTTCATGCCGCCGGTCTGCCCCTCCTTCGGCGTTGCCCAGGCGACGGGAAGGTCGAGCTTGGTCAAGCCGGCCCAGGAGAAACGGCCGATGGGGGCTGCCCAGATTTCCTCCTGCTGCATGAGCTGCACGAGCTGCGAGGACTTTTCATAGAAGGTGACGATGTCGTCCTTCTTTTCGCCCAGCGCCTCAATCGGGCCTTGCAGATCAGGCGTATCCTTGCCGAGCGACAGGCCCAGCATATAGAGCGCCGGCGGGCCCTGATTGGTTGTGACGTTCGGGAAGGCGACATGGCCGACATATTCCGGCTTCAGAAGATCGGCCCAGGACTCGATTTTCATCTTGTCGGAACGATAAGCGATCGACGTGGCATAGAAAGTGTACCCGACGCTCATGCCGTCGCCGTTCGGGTCCTTGGCGACGTCGTAGAGCTTGTCGAAATTGGCAAGTTTCGTCGTATCGATCTTGTCGGTCAGTCCGGCGCGCGATGCGGCAAGCGCATCCGCCATCGAAACGGCGGCGAGATCGACCACGGGGTTGGCCTTGTTCGCCTCCATCTTGGCCAACCGCTCGACGCTGTTGCCGGTCTCGACCACCAGCTTGCAGCCGCATTGGGCTTCGAACGGATCATAGACCAGCGTCTTGAAGTCGTCCTGGGCGAAGGCATAGACGGAAATGGTCAGCGTTCGTTCGGCTGCGGAGGCGGCAAACGGCGACAGTGCGGCGAGTGCCGCCGACGCCATGAGAGCTTTTTTCATCTTACATGTTCTCCATCTCTGAGGTTTTTGTTGCCGGACTCGCAGGCCCGGATGATTGGCGGACAATCAGCTGCATTGCGACGCGTTCGATTTCCGCGGTAACGAGCACGCCTTCCCGGACGCGGCTTTTTCTGATGGTATCGGCCAGCGCCGATACGGCAATTCCGGCAATTCTATCCATGTCCATCCTTACCGTCGTCAGCGACGGTGTGACAACAGGCGACCAGATGAGGTCGTCGAAGCCGGTGACGCTGACATCGCCGGGAACGCTGATGCCGGCCTGCTGCAGCTCGGTCAGCGCGCGCAACGCCTGCAGATCGGAGAGAGCCGCGAAAGCGGTAAAACCCTCCCGCACCTTTTCGGCGAGGCCGAGCGGACAGCCGCTGCCGCCATCCTGCTCCACCTTCCCGATCCACAGCGTTTCGGCATGCATGCCCGCGTGCATACCGGCGCGAATCCCATCGGCGCGGTCGTTCTGAACGCTGGATTCCTGGTTGTTGCCGATGATGAGGATGCGCTGGTGGCCGAGGTCCGCGAGATGGAGAGCAATTTCGCGGCCGCCCTGCCAATGGTCGGCTGAAACGGTGTTGCCTGGCGTCGAGGGGGTGTCGATGAGAGCGACTGGGCAAGCGGCGGACGAAATGCGGGTGGCGCGGCGGGGAACAATGATCAGGCCGTCGACGCCGCGTTCGACGAGACGATCGATCGCCTCGGTCTGGGCGGCAGCATCGCCACGGGAGTCGGCGATCAACACGCCGTAACCGGCGATGGAGGCGGCAAATTCGATCGCCTGTGCGATCTTCGGAAACAGAGGATTAGCGATATCGGGCAAGACCAGGCCGAGAACGCCGCTGCGGCCGGTCCTAAGCGCTCGGCCGGCCTGGCTCGGGACATAGCCCAGTTCGGCGGCATGTTCGCGGATCCGTTCGACCAACGGGCCGGAGACCCGACCTTTACCGGAAAGCGCATTGGAGACCGTGGCAATGGAAACGCCGAGGGAGGTCGCAATCCTGCTGAGGTTCGGTCCGGAGCGCGATGACGCCATGATCTAGCATTCTGATTAATCGTTTAATCAGTCCTATAGCAGCTCCTTCTGCTTGTCGAATCCAAATTCGTCTGGGGCGCGAGTATTCCGGGATATTGCCGGCAATGAAAAACCCCGCGAGGCAATCGCGGGGTTTGGTAATTTCAGAATGGCGAAAAGCCGCTCAGCTCTTGGCCTTTGCCGGCACAGACGCCACCGTCGCGGTGGTCTTGCCGCCGGGTGCGTAGCCCCCGCCGACCGCGATGTTCAGCGAGACGTAATCCTTGGCCATCTGCTGGACCGCCTGGGCAAGGCTTGCCTGGGCAAGCGAAACCTGGCGCTGCGCATCGAGAACGTCGAGCAGCGACGAGGCGCCGTCCTTGTAGGACGCGGTCGATAGTTCGAGCGTTTCCTGAGTGGTCTTCACCTGGGCCTGTAGGGCGGCGACCGTTTGGGCGTCGCGCCGGACAGCCGCGAGTGCGTTCTCGACCTGTTCGACCGCAGACAGCACCGTCGACTTCCAGTTGAGATAGGCGGTCGCGGCAGTGGACTGGGCCGACTTGACGTTGGCGCGCAGACGGCCGCCATCGAAGATCGGCAAGTTGAGGGTCGGACCGAAGGACCAGGGGGTCAGGTCGCCATGGATGCCGCGCTGGTTGATGTAGGACGGCGAGATCGAGCCGCTGAGCGAGATGCTCGGATAAAGCTGGGCCTCGGCAACACCGATATTGGCCGTTGCGGCGGCGAGATCGCGCTCGGCGACGCGAATGTCGGGACGGTTGCGGATCAGGTCCGCAGGGATGCCCGAGTTGATGCCGCCACGGAATACTGGCTGACCGCGGCCCTTCAGCAGCTCATTGACGAGGGCCGAGGCCGGTAGGCCGAGCAACGTGGCGATGTGATGGGCCGATATGCGGATGTTGGTTTCGAGGCCGGGAATTTCAGCGAGCGTCGACTGTACGAGGCCTTCGGCCTGAACGACGTCGAGACGCGAGGCAGCGCCGGCTTCCAGCTGGAACTTGGTCAGTTCGTAGGTTTCCTGACGAGACTTCAGGTTGGCCCTCGAAAGCGCCAGACGCTGCTGATAATAGCGGACGTCGATATAGCTGGAGACGAGATCCTGCACGAGGGTCAGCTTAGCAACGTCAGCCGACGCGTAGGCGGAGTCGAGCGAAGCGAGCGCGCTTTCGGTGCTGCGCTTGTAGAGCCCGAAGAGATCGAGCAGCCAGCTCAGCTGGACGTCGCCGGCGCTGGTGTTGCGCGTGTCGAACTGCGTGCGCAGTTCGCCCCTCTGGCCGCTGACCGTGTGAGAGGCGCCGACGTTCAGGTTCGGCAGGGCGCCCGCTCCGGCGACAGTGACGTTTGCGGAGGCCGCATTGATACGTTCGATCGCCTGCTGGACCGTCAGATTCTGATCAAGGCCGGCCTGAACATAGCCATTCAGTTTGGGGTCGTTGAAGGCGGTCCACCAGGCTGCGGTAGCAACGTCGCCTATACTTTTTGTTCCGCCTTCTCCGAATTTAGCGGGCAGCGGCATTTCAGGAGGAGCATGATCCGGGCCAACAACGCAGCCCGACAGTAATAACAATAATGCCGGTGTGGCAAAACGAAGAGATACCATTCATTTCATCCTGTACTCGAGCAAGTCAATTCTTGTCCGAAGCTTCATGCTTCACTATCGCAGCCGCGCCTCGTCCAACCGCAAACACACACACCGAAGCAGTCGGGCGCAATGTAGCAATCGGAACAGCATTATCACAGTGCATTTATATCACACTCCTGCCGCATTTTTGTCGCGTGTGGCAAAGATGCGTCGAATGACGACGTAGAAGGACGGCACGAAGAAAATTCCGAGCATCGTTGCCGACAGCATGCCGCCGAGAACGCCGAGGCCGATAGCATTCTGGGCCGCCGAGCCCGCGCCCGTAGCGATCGCCAGAGGCACGACGCCGAGAATGAAGGCAAGCGATGTCATGATGATCGGCCGCAGGCGCAGCCGCGCCGCCTCCAGTGTCGCCTCGAAAAGCCCCATGCCGCTTTCCGTGCGATCCTTGGCGAATTCGACGATCAGGATCGCGTTCTTCGCCGCCAGGCCGATCGTGGTGAGCAAGCCGACCTTGAAATACACATCGTTGGACTGGCCGAAGAGTGTTGCCGCCGCCAGAGCACCAAGGACGCCGACCGGCACTGCCATGATTACCGAGAAGGGGATCGACCAGCTCTCGTAAAGCGCTGCCAGGCAGAGGAAGACGACGAGAACCGAGATTGCATAGAGCATCGGCGCCTGTGAGCCGGAAAGGCGCTCCTGGTAGGAAATGCCCTGCCAGGCGACGGTGTAACCGCCGCCGAGTTGCTCGGTCAGCGCTTCCATTTCGTTCATGGCATCGCCGGATGACACGCCGGGCGCGGCGGCGCCATCGAGCGGAATGGCGCTGACGGCGTTGAAGCGGGCAAGCGAAGGTGCGCCCTTCACCCATTCGGTTTTGGTGAAGGCGGAGAAGGGCACCATCTCGCCGGCCGTGTTGCGGGCATACCAGTGATTAAGATCGTCCGGCTGCATGCGGAAGGGCGCGTCGCCCTGGACGTAGACCGGCTTGATCTCGCCGTTCAGGGTGAAGTCGTTGACGTCGCGGCCGGTGAAGATGATCGACAACATCGAATTGACCGAGGCGATGTCGACGCCCATGGCGCCGATCTTCTCCTGATCGAGCACGATGCGCATCTGCGGCTCGACTTCCTTGTTGCTGCTGCGCAGCGCCACGATTTTACCCGAGCTGTTGCCCATCTGGATCAGCCGCTTGGAAGCAGCCGTCAGCGCGTCGCTGCCGTGGCCGCCGGTATCGACGAGATACATGGAAAAGCCGCTCGACACGCCGAGGCCCTGAATCGCCGGCGGCAGGAGCGCGAAAACCTGTGCCTCGCGCATCGCAAAGAAGCTGCGCAGGGCCCGGTTGACGACCGACTGGGCGCTCAGATTTGGATCGGTGCGCAGCGAAAAATCCTTGAGCTTGGTGAAAACGATGGCGCTGTTCTGGCCGGAGCCGCTGAAGCCAAAGCCGAGTGCGCCGAAGACGGACTCGACGGCATCCTTCTCCTTCTCGCGATAATAGTGCTCCACCTTCTCGACGACGGCCTGCGTCTGCTGCGTCGTCGAGCCTGGCGGCGTGGTGACGATGGTCAGCAGCACGCCCTGATCTTCCTGCGGCAGGAAGGAACTCGGCAGCCGGGTGAAGAGATAGGCACAGCCGGCGCCGACGAGAAGGAAGACCAGCATGACGCGGATCGGCCGCTTCAAGAGATAGCCGATAGTCCAGACATAGCCGTTGGTCGAGCGCGTGAAGTTGCGATTGAACCAGTCGCCGACGCGGTGTTTCCCGTGTTCGCTGACCGGCTTCAGCATCGTGGCGCAGAGCGCCGGCGTCAGCACGATGGCGACGAGCGCCGACAGCAGCATGGCCGAGACGATGGTGATCGAAAACTGGCGATAGATGATGCCGGTCGAGCCGCCGAAGAAGGCCATCGGAATGAAGACGGCGGTCAGCACGAGCGCAATGCCGACGATGGCGCCGGTGATCTCGCCCATCGATTTCTCCGTCGCTTCGAGCGGCGAAAGCTTCTCTTCGGACATGATGCGCTCGACGTTTTCGACGACGACGATCGCATCGTCGACGAGAAGGCCGATCGCCAGAACCATGGCGAACATCGTCAAGGTATTGATGGAATAGCCGGTGGCCGCCAGCACCCCGAAGGTGCCGAGCAACACCACCGGAACGGCGATGGTCGGAATGAGCGTGGCGCGCAGATTCTGCAGGAAGACGAGCAGCACCACGAAAACGAGCACGATTGCCTCAATCAGTGTATGCACGACCTTCTCGATCGACAGCTCCACGAAGGGCGTCGTGTCATAGGGATAGGTGATCTTCACACCTTCCGGCAAGGTGCGGCCGATGACATCGAGCGCGGATCGAACGCGTGCGGCGGTATCGATGGCGTTGGCGCCGATTGCGAGGTTGACGGCGAAACCGCTCGAAGGCAGGCCGTTGTAGCGCGAACTGCCGCCGTAGCTTTCCTGACCGATCTCGATGCGCGAGACATCGCTCAGGCGCACGGTCGCGCCGTCCTTTTCGACCTTCAGGATGATGTGCTCGAAGTCGGCGACGGTGGTGAGCTGGCTTTGCGCGGTGATGGTGACATTGAGCTGCTGACCGGGGATCGTCGGCTGGGCGCCGAGCGAACCGACGGAGACCTGGGTGTTCTGCGCCTGGATCGCTGCTGTGACGTCGCTCGGCGTCAGCTGGTATTTCACCAGCTTGAAGGGATCGAGCCAGATGCGCATGGCGTATCCGGAACCGAAGACGTTGATGCTGCCCACGCCTTCCAGGCGCTGGATCTGGTCCTCGATGGAGGTCGACATGATGTTGCCGAGATCGACCGAATTGCGCTTGCCGTCAGTTGAAACGAGCGAGCCGACGAGGAGAATGCTCGAAGTCGAGCGCGTCACGCTGATGCCGGCATCGATAACGTCGCCCGGAAGCTGCGACTGGACCAGCTGCAGCTTGTTCTGCACCTGCACCTGGGCGATGTCGGGATCGATGCTGGTTCCGAAGGTGAGCTGGATGCTGGCCGATCCGGTCGACGAAGTCGAAGTCATATAGGTGAGGTCGTCCAGGCCGGTCATGCCGTCTTCGATGATCGTCGTTACCGATTTTTCGACGGTCTCGGCGCTGGCGCCGCGATAGGTGGCGTTGATGCGCACCGTCGTCGGGGCGATGTCGGGATATTGCGAAATCGACAGGGTGAAGATCGCCAGCAGGCCGGCGAGCATGATGGTGATCGCAATGACCCAGGCGAAAATCGGACGTCGGATGAAAAACTTGGCCATTGGTTGTTCCTGTGCGGCTGAGACGGTGACGATGCGGCCTCGCAGCGATTACTTCGCTGCGGGCTTCTCAGCGTCACCGGCCGCGGGCTGCTCGGCAGCCACGACCACGCCATTGTCGTTGATCTCCATCGGAACCGGCTTCACCGGCATGCCCGCCGTGACCGACTGCAGACCGGTGACGACCAGCTGATCGCCGTCCTTGATGCCTTCGGTTACCAGCCAGGAATTATTAGAGGGCGAGCTGTTCTCGAAGGCGCGGGTTTCGACCTTGCCCTCGGCGGAAACGAATTGCGCCGTCAACCGGCCGTTGGCGTCACGGCTCGTCGCCAGCTGCGGCAGCGCATAACCGGTTTCGGCGCCGAGCGCGACCGTGGCGCGGACATACATGCCGGGCAGGACGATGCGATCGGGATTGGGGAAGAGCACACGGATGATGAAGGTGCCTGTGGTCTCGCTGACCACCTGCTTCGACATGTCGAGCTTCCCCTGCTGATTATATTCCTTGCCGTCTTCAAGGATCAGGTGGAAGGCGACATTCTCCGCGCCGTTGATATCGCCGGCGGCCATCGCATCGCGCAGCCTCAGCAGGTTGGTGCTCGATTCCGTCAGCGAAATATAGATCGGATCGAGCTGCCGGATCGTCGTCAGCGCCGTCGTCTGGTTGGCCGAGACGACGTTGCCGATATTGTAGGCGGTCTGGTCGATGACGCCGTCGAAGGGCGCGACGATCTTCGTATGGTCGAGGTCGATCTGTGCCGCGGAAAGGGCAGCCTTTGCCGCCTCGACCTCGGCCTTCGCCTGGAGAAGCGTCGTTCTCGCCGTCTCGTATTCGATCTGGGTGGCGCCGCTGCCGACGAGGCGCTGGTAGCGTTCGAGATTGCTTTCAGCGCTCGGCACGCTCGCCTCGGCCTTGGAGATGGCCGCCTTAGCCTGCTCGACGGCGGCGACATAGGGCGCATCCTCGATCTGATAGAGAAGGTCGCCCTTCTTGATCTCGCCGCCTTCCTTGAAGGCGATCTCGCGGATGATGCCGCTCACCTGCGGCCGGATATCGGCCGTCTGGAAAGCTTCGGCGCGGCCAGGAAGAATTGTCGTGATCGGGAAATTCGCCTTCGTCAAGGCGATCACGCCGACGGGGATCGCCTGCTGCGCGGCCGCGCCGGCATTGCCCGCGGGCTTGCCGGCATTGTCGCTGCAGGCGCCAAGCAATGCGCCGGCCAGCAGGGCCGAGGAGATGAGGACGGCACGCCGAATCATTCTGAATTCCCTCATGCGGTGGCAATCGCCGTTCGATCCACGGGCCCGGCCGGGCCGAGCGCAGGCTTATGTAAGCGTCAGGATGAGCTTGGCCTCAAATGCCATAATCCCGAGTCTAACAAAAGCTTTACGAAGTGACGTAAGTCAGCAACCGTCACTTAGCAAGCGCTATTTTGCAGTGCGGCATCGACGAAGCCGACGATTTCCTCGGCACGATGCACCAGCGTCTCCTTGTCGTCGCGGACGATGAGGACAGGGTGCAGCACGCAGGCAAGCACATCGGCGACGGTCTGCGCCGCACGCTCGGGATCGCGGCAATGATAACGTCCTTCCACCATGCCTTTGCGGATGATCTCGCCGATTTTCTCCTCGATACGGGCGCGATAGCGATTGCCGGCTTCGAGTTTGGCTTCGATGGTCGAAAGCACCATTTCGAAGATGTAAGGGCTCTTCTGGATATCCTGCAGATGGCCCTCCAGCAGGCGCAGGACGAAGCGAAGCAGTTGCTCTTTCGCGGGCATGGTCTGGTCGAGAGGGACAAAACGCTCGGCGGCATTGTCGAGATGTCGCCCGGCGATGGCATCGACCAGTGCCACCTTGGAACGGAAATGCTTGAAGACATTGGCGGGCGACATGTGCAGCGCGCCTGATATATCGGCGATCGACACCGCGGCGAAGCCACGTTCGCGAAACAGCATCTCCGCCATGGAGAGGATGTCCTGTCGCGTTTCCTCGGCCTTGCGTCTCGGCCTTCTTACCATCCGTCCCCCGCCGGGCCGCGCCCGGTATCCCTTTTTGCCGATGCTAGCGCTATTCAGCGAAAACTGCCAAGCCGATGCAAGGCCCGGCGGCTCTCGTGTCGCCTTTTCAAGGGAAATAGCGGGCGAGATTGTTTCGGACACGGGCAAGCGGCGTCTCGCCGCTATTGTCGGGAACAAAGCGCTCGCCGGTTATCGCCTCGTAGGCCCTGATATAGACGGCCGAGGTCTGCTCGATCAGTTCGGTGGGGATTTCAGGGATTTCATCCTTGTAGGGGTCGCAACGCTCCGCCACCCAGGCGCGGACGAAATCCTTGTCGAAACTTTCCGGCCGCTTTCCGGCGGCAAAGCTTGCCGGGTAGCTGTCGGCAAGCCAGTAGCGGCTGCTGTCCGGCGTGTGGATCTCATCGGCGAGGATGATGTTGCCGTCGCCATCGGTGCCGAATTCATATTTGGTATCGACGAGGATCAGGCCTCGCTTCGCGGCCATTTCCTGGCCGCGGGCAAAGAGCGCAAGCGCATATTTCGACAAGGTTTCCCACTGGTGGCTGGTCAGAAGTCCTCGCGTGACGATTTCGGCACGCGTCAGCGGTTCGTCATGGCCTCCGTCGAATTCCTTGCTGGTCGGCGTAATGACCGGTTCCGGCAGGATCTGATTGTCGCGCATACCCGCCGGCAGACGCATGCCGTACATCTCCCGCTCACCCTTCTTATAGAGGGTCAGGATCGAGGTGCCGGTGGTGCCGGCGAGATAACCGCGCACGACGATTTCAACCGGCAGGATGTCGAGCCGCTTGCCGATGACCACGTTCGGATCGGGATAGTCGAGCACATGGTTCGGGCAAATGTCCTTCGTCGCCTCGAACCAGTAACGTGCGGTCTGCGTCAGCACCTGGCCCTTATAGGGAATACAGGTAAGAATACGGTCGAAAGCGCTGAGGCGATCAGTGCTGACGATGATGCGGCGTCCGTCGGGAAGGTCGTAATTCTCGCGCACCTTGCCGCGATAGTAGTTCGGCAGTTCCGGGAAATGGGCTTCGGAGAGGATTCGCACGGCGTTCGACTGTCCTTGTCTTTGGCTGATGGCTTCCTGCTCTAGTTTCATTACCGGCGAAGTTCAAGCCGAGCCGACTATGGCATCACAGCCAGAACAGAACCAGAAGAAACAGAGCGAGGCCGTAAGTTGCGACGGCAAGCGGCCAGCCGGCCCGCGGGAAGTCGCTGAAGCGGTAGCCGCCGACGCCCATCGCCAGCGTGTTGTTGTGATGGCCGAAGGGCGTCAGAAAATCGAGCGAGGCTCCGACGGCGACCGCGATCAGATAGGCGTCGGGTGCGTGCCGCCCGATCTTCGCAAATTCGAGTGCGATCGGGGCGAGCACGATTGCGACGGTCGCGTTGTTGACGAAGGGCGTCAGCGCCATCGCGAGGAAGAGGATGAGGGCGATGCCGGAAAGCGGATGGTTAACCGGCACGATGAGGCTCAGCCAGCCGGCAATGGCTTCGGCCGCCCCGGTGCTGGCCACTGCCTGGCCGATCGGAATCATCGCCGCGAGCATGATGATGATCGGCCAGTTGAGGTCGGCCATCCCCTGCCGGATGTTGAGATGATTGAGCAAAGCGAGGACGAGGACGACACCCGCAAACGCGACCTCGGGATGCAGGCCCGCCGCCGACGCCGCGACGCCGCAGGCAAATAATGCGAAAGGCCGCCAGGAGAGGAGGGCCGGTTCGGCTGACGCTGTCGGAGCAAGCGGCAGGCACTCGCTTTCCTCCAGCGCTTCGGCGATTGCCGTGCGCGGCCCTTCCAGCGTCAAAATATCGCCGATCGACAGTTGCAGATCGAGAAAGCGGCCTTCGATGCGCGGTGTGCGCATGGAAAGAGCAGTGACTGCGATGCCGCGATGGTGGAAGACTTCGAGCGAGCTGATGCGCGAACCCACCAGCGTGCTTTCGGGCATGACGACGGTTTCGACCCGGGTAAAATCCGGCGGCGGACCGTCCAGATGGGCATCAGCCACCAGCGATTGTGTGGCGGCAAGGCCGGCAAAGATGTCATCGGCGCCTTCGGCAAGCAGCACGTCGCCCGCGCAGACCATCGACTGGTCGAGCGGGCCAAACACAAAATTGCCGTTACGGATCAGCGCGTGCGGTTTGATGCCGAAGCGGGTCAGACACTCGGAAAGCCGTGTGCCGATCAGCGGCGAAGCATCCGGAATGCGACGTTCGACGACGATGCGCCGCGAGCCCTGGGCGAGCGTTGCCGGCACTGCGTCAGGTTCCGGAAACAAGTATCGGACCCGAACGGCGATGAGCAGGATGCCGGCGATTGCGACTGGCAGCCCGACATAGCTGAAATCGAAGAAATGAAAGCGCGCACCGGACGTCTTGGCAAGCGCGTCGCTGACGAGCAGGTTGGCCGGCGTGCCGATCAGCGAGACGAGGCCGCCGAGCAGGGCGGCAAACGAGATGGGCATGACGAGCTGACGGCGGGGGATTGAGAGTGCCACGCCGAGCCGCAGCGCCACCGGCAAGGTGATTGCAAAGGCGCCGATATTGTTCATGAAGATGGAAAGAACGCCGGCAAGCGAGGAAGCGCCTGATATGATCTTGAAGTTCGAGGGTCTTGCGGCCGCGACACGCGCAGCGAGGTTGTTGAAGAGTTTGGCGCGCGCCAGCACCTGAACGATCAGCAGGATTTCGATGACGGTGATAACGACGGGGCTGGCGAAGCCCGCGAAGATCTGGTCGGCCGGATAAAGTCCGAGCGCATATCCGGCGAGCAGGCCGGCAATCGCAGTCACCTCGATGCGTATGCGCTCGAGCGAGAAGAGAATGAGCATCGCCAGCAGAAGGATCAGCAGGGATGCTTGCTCGAACGACATGGGCGGATCCGGTGTTTCATCGATGGGGGTATGTCGCTGTACCGGAACCGCTGCAGATTTCCGGGTGACTGCCTTGGGCGGACTGTAGTCGTTCCTCATCTGCTGTACAGAGGCGCCAGCCGGCAAAAATTGAACAATCTCATGTCTTCGATCGGGCCGAAACCTGCCAGCGACCCCCGGCATTCCGCTCCAGCAGGGGCGTTGCGAAGACACCGCGGATGCGCGCGACCCACTGCGGCCCGGCGGCTGCGAGGCTATCGCGCCACCGCTCCGATTGCAGCATGGCCGCGCCGATAACGACAGGTTCGATGCCGCAGGCCGTCAGCAGGTCAAGGCCCGAGACGATCGAGGCGCCGCTGGAAATGACGTCGTCAATCAGGGCGACGCGCCGTCCGGTCAGCAGCGGCAGCATGCGCGGATCGATATAGAGGCGCTTGTCCTGTGTCGGGGTGGTGATCGAAGACAGAGGAACGGAGAGTTCGTCGCGGTACCAGAACTTGCGCGAGGTGCCGAGAGGGACGTAGCGGCCGTGGCCGAGCTTCTGCGCAACGGCGGCGGCAAGCGTCAAGCCGAGCGTCGGCAGGCCGGCGACGACATCGACGCCCATGGGTCTGATCTTTTCGGCGAGACCGTCGGCCAACGCGTCGAGGACGGCGAAGCTCGCCTGGTTGACGATCAGCGAAGCGAGGGCGTGATCGCCATCTGCCAACACGCGTATCGGCAGGCGAAGCTGGCGGCCGTCTTCCAGCGTGGCGACATAGAAGGTGGTGAATTCCCGATCGTCGGGAAAGGTGCCGGGCGGATGGATCTCCTGCCAGAATTCATGCGGCTCGATCTCCGGCACATCGGTCAACGTCTCGCCCTTTCCATGCCGGCTCGTCGACGCAACCCCTGCAACTCTGCCTCTGTCAACGCACGCACGGCGCCCTTTGGAAGTTCCCCGAGTTCGAGCCCGCCGATGGCGACCCGCACAAGGCGCAAGCATTCGGTGCCGAGCGCCTCCAGCATACGGCGGATCTGGCGATTGCGGCCTTCATCGAGCTCGACCTCGATCCAAGAGTTCCTGTCGCCCTGGCGCAGGCGTCGTGTGGCGGTTGCCGTCAGCAACTCGCCGTCATGGCGGATGCCGGATGTCATAGCGGCAATTTCCTCGTCGTCCATGAGGCGGTCGATCTGGACATGATAGGTTTTCGTCACATGGGTGATCGGATCGAGCAGGGTCTGGGCGAACTCGGTGTCATTGGTGAAAAGCAGCAGGCCTTCGCTTGCCTTGTCGAGCCGGCCGACCGGAGAGAGGTGCGGGATGTCGAAATTCTTGAGGCAATCATAGACCGTCGGCCTGCCCTCGGGGTCATGGCGGGTCGTGACGAGCCCGCGTGGCTTGTTGAGCATCAGATAGATTTTCGCCTCTGCAGCGATGACAAGTCCGTCGACACTGATCCTCGCCGTCGAAAGATCGACCCATGCAGAGGCATCGCTGACGATACGGTCGTCGACGGCCACGCGGCTTTCGGCAATCAGCCGTTCGGCCTGGGTACGGGAGCAATAGCCGAGTTTGGAAAGGGCGCGCGGAAGGGTGACCCGCTTGCCTGCCGTGTCGGCGGCAGGCTTCAGCCGCTCGCGCGTCTTATGTGATGGGCGCCGATCCCGCATCTGCCATCCCTGTCCAGCCTCGATGCCGCTTCTTGGCACGAACCGCACAACGATGCCAGCATGACAACTAAAACCAGGGAATGATGGGGTTGCAAAAACGACGTCAGCGCCTCGGATAAAGCGCCGTCTGGGCGAAAAACCTGTCGCTCGCGCCGCCTTAGCGGCAGGCCATGAAGCCGGCGAGCTCCTTGCGGCTGACGACGATGCCGGCAGCGGCTTTCGCCGGGTCGGGATGAGTATAGGACAGGCTTGGCATTTCCGGCAGCTCGAGCGCCTGACGCATATTCATGATGCCGACCGCGT
>NZ_CP072866.1:300000-546133 GCF_017948245.1 Rhizobium sp. NLR16a
ATCAGCGCAAACGCATATTCGTTCCAGGCCGTTATGAAGCAGAAGACGGCGGTCGCAGCGATGCCGGTGGCCGCTTCGGGGATGACGATCTTGAAAAACGCCTCCATCCGCGTGTAGCCATCGACGAGCGCGGCCTCCTCGTATTCCTTTGGGATCTCGTCGATGAAACCCTTCATCAGCCAGACGGAGAAGGAAAGATTGAAGGCGGTGTAGAGGATGATCAGCCCCCAATGCGTGTCGTTGAGGCCGACGGCGCGGTACATCAGGAACATCGGGATCGCCACGACGACGGGCGGCAGCATGCGCGTCGACAGGATGAAGAAGAGAAGGTCGGCCTCCCCTTTCACTCTGAAGCGCGAGAAGCCATAGGCGGTGAAGGTTCCCATGCCGACTGCCAGCACCGTGGACGTGATCGCGACGATCAGCGAGTTCATGAAGCGGTTCGGATAGCCGGATGGCTGCACCTCGCCGCGGCCGGAACGGACGATTTTCTCACCACCGTCGAACACCATCCGCTCCCACCAGGGGGCGGCGGCATATTCTTCGGGGGTCGGCACGCCACGCAGCTGCGAGCGCTTGGTGAAGAGCTTCACGAAAGGCGAGAGCTCCGGCTCGAAGAGCACTGTCGGTGGTATGGTGGTGGCGAGGTTGCGGGGCTTGAAGGCCGTCGAGGTGATCCAGTAGATCGGCGCCAGGAAGATCAGCGTAATGACAAGTACGGCGGCGATTGCCACCCGGTTCAGCGCGCGTTCGGAGCGGGTTTGAACGGCGGCCATCTCAGCGTTCCTTCACTTTGTTGAGGTACTTGACGTAGATATTGGTGATGGCGAGGATCATGATGAGAACGATGTAGGCGAGTGCGCAGGAGCGCCCGGTCTGCCACTCCTGGAAGGCCATTTTATAGAGCCGGATGGAGATCACCTCAGTCGTCGGCTGGCTGGTCAGGATGTAGGCGAGGTCGAAGGTCTTGAAGGCTTCCATCGTACGGAAGATGATTGCGATCATCAGGATCGGCGCCACAAGCGGCAGCGTGATGCGGAAGAAGGTATAGAACGGTCCTGCCCGGTCGATCGCCGCTGCCTCGTAGAGATGCTTTGGCACGGCCGAAAGGCCGGCGAGCGACAGCAGCATCACGAAGGGCGACCACATCCAGATGTCAGTGATGGCAACCGCATAAAGCGCCACATCCGGATTCGACAGCCACTCGAAGGAGCCGAGACCGAGCGTGTAGTTTATGATGCCAAACGAGGGATCGTAGAGCAGCTTCCAGAACAGACCGACCACTGCCATCGATAGCATCATCGGCAGTAGCAGCAGTGTCGTCAGGAGACCCTTCAGCGGAATATCGCGGTTGAGCAACATGGCCGTGCCGAAGCCGACGATCACCTGTCCCGTAACAGAGACGATCACATATTTTGCGGTGATGGCGAAATTCGACCAGATGAACGGGTCGTTCAGCAGTTCGCGGTAGTTCTGCAGGCCGACGAAGTTGGCTGGTGCGTTCGACGAGGCGCGAAAGTCGGTGAAGGAATAGCCGAGCGAATAGATCAGCGGAAAGATGTTGAAGACGATCAGAAACAGGATCGTCGGGATGATGAACAGATTGCGAATGTGAATGTCGCTCATGCCGCGGGATGCGGCACGCGATTTCGTGTCCAGCGATATCATGACTGCGGTGGCCAATCCTCTCCTCCTCCGAGAGTTCGGCGCCTGATGCCGGAAGGCATCACGATGCGCGAAGTGAATGCCGGGCGCCGCGCCCTCTCGAACCGCGCCCCTGGGCGCGAGATGCAGAATGAAACTGGAGGGGCGGCCAGGCCCCTCCGCTGATCGCGTCTGCTATTTGTTGCGTCCGTATTTCTTGAACGTCGCATTCCAGTCCGCTGCCAGAGCGTCGAGCGCTTCCTTCGCCGTGCCTTGGCCGGCCGTGACGAAGGGGTAAATGCGTTGGTTCGCCTGGATCAGCAGCTCGGCGTATTCAGGCGTTGCCCAGAAGTCCTTGACCTTGAACATGGTCTCGTAGAAGGCCTTGTTATAGGGCGTCGCGTTCTGAAATTCCGGGGATTCGAGCACCTTGGCGCTTGCCGTGTAGCCACCGAGTTCAGCCCAGCGCTTCTGGGTCTCGTCCTTGATGAACCATTCGAGGAATTTCATCGCCTCTTCCTGGTTCTTTGAGTAGGAGATGACCGATATGCCTTGTCCGCCGAGTGCTGCGAACTGCTCGCCATTCGGGCCTGCCGGATTGGCAAAGAATCCGGTAACCTTGGCATTCGGGTTCGAGGCCTCATTCACTAGAGCCGGGAAGAAGGCGAAATAATTCATGCTCATCGCGGCCAAGTTTTCGGTGATCGCCTGGTTGTTCTCGACGAAGAAGGACTTGGCCCAGCCTGGAGGCGTAAAGCCGTAGAGCTCGCGATAAAGTTCGAGCGCTTTGACGTTCTTCTCCGAGTTGATGATGCCGTCGACCTTGTAGTTCTGGTAATCGCCGAGTTCGCCTCCAAACGAGAAGATCGCGTTTTCGACCCCCATGACGAGCCCGTCGTAAGAATTGTCGGTGTAGATGGCGATGCCGTAGCGCTTCTGGTCTGGACGGTGGAAGAACTCGGCGATGTCGCGCATCTGGGCCCAGGTCTTTGGCGGGGCGAGATCGTAGCCGTATTTCGCCTTGAATGCCTCCATCTCCTTGGGGTCTTCGAACCAGTCCTTGCGGTAGGACCAGCCGACGGCGTCACCCTCTGCAGGAATTGACCAGTACTTCTTCGAGTTTGCCGGATACTCGGAGTAGTATTTCACCGTTGCCGGAGCCATCACCTGAGTCAGATTGTGCTTGGTGAAAAAATCGGTCAGATCGACGTAATGTCCTGCTTCCGACGCCGCCCCGATCCACTGGCTGTCGCCGACGACCAGGTCATAGGCTGAGCCCTTTGCATTGAATTCGGTGAAGGCCTTGGTCTGAAAGTCGGCCCATGGGGTGGTCTCGACAGTGACCTTGACGCCCGTTTCAGCCTCGTATTCGTTTGCAAGTTCCTGAAGGTAATTTGCCGGGTCCCACTCGGCCCAGAAAATCGTCAGTTCCTGGGCCTGTGCGGACGTTCCGCAGGCCCACATCAATCCGACACCGGCAACGAGACCGGTCATAGTTTTGCGCATAACGTTTCCTCCCATTTATGCACCTTCCCGCGTCGTCGCGGGCCTCCCGATCCGGCTTCTTGATCCTTCTGGGTTGATTTCGTGCTTGAGTCCTCCCCGACCCCAGCGCGTTTCAGATCTCAAGCCTGAATATTATTCCCTGATCTGGTAGTACCAAACTCCATTACCGTCAAGAGCGACCCACGGAGAGCTTTCATCTTCGGTTCTTCTTCCAGACTTCTGGATATATTCCCGTAGCCGCGGCTTACCTAAGCAGTTTTGTCGGGCGGCCTCAAATTCCTTGTCGCAAATCCCGGCCATGATGTAGGACATGTTACTTCATCTGGTCGAACCAGTTGGCGGGCTGCGATGTCATGCACTACCCTCCGCCTGCCGTAGTGCGCTGTCGACGAGCGCCTTGGCGGCCCACTCGGCAACAGATTGCGCGCCTTCGGAGGTCAGGCCCCAGATATCCTTCAATACGATCAGCACCTCGACGCCGAAGACAAGCGAAAGCGCCTGCGCAAGGCGCTCCCGGGACTCCGCTGGCACGCTGCCCTGCAGGGGCGCCGTCACGCACTTCAGCAGGTCGACACGGTGGCCGCGCTTGAATAGCGGTTCGTTGCCGAGCGTGCCCGCCTGGCGCTGCGCCCACTGGTCCAGCGAAAGTTTCAGCGCCGCCTTGAAGGTGGCCTCGAACTCGTCGATCCGCGGCATCGCGGTCGCCAAAAGGTCGGCAACGCGGGTGCGTGCATCCGGACTGTCGGACGACCAGCCGAGTATTGGTCCCAGAGCCTCATCCACCACGGCATGCACGAGCGCGGCCTGGCTCGGAAAGTAACGGTAGGCGGTCGCCCGCGAGACTTCAGCAGCCTCGGCCACTTCGCTGACCGAGGGCGTAATGCCGGACTGCATGAGCCGCGTTGCTGTTTCGAGCATCAGTTTTCGCGTGCGGGCACGCGGGCCTCGCTCGGTCCTGGCTGTTTCGTTCTGTTGACGTGAGACATCCATATCTTTATGATACGCGCGTCTCACAAATTTGCAAGGGCCATCGCTTGCTCCGAACGTGGGATATGCTGGGAGGAAACCCGCCCGGTTGCGGAGGGGAAATGAAGCAGATCTACGTGGTTGGCACGGCTGACACGAAGGGCGAGGAGCTTGATTATCTCGCCGCTTGCATCGAGGCGTCGGGCGGGGCGGTTACCCGCGTCGACGTCGGCATCCGTGAGCCTCGGACCACCGTCGACGTGGCGGCTGACACGGTTGCCGCTTGCCATCCCGAGGGTGCTGGAGCCGTCCTTTCCTGCGAAGACCGCGGAAGGGCGGTCGAAGCGATGGGCATTGCCTTCGCGCGCTTCCTGGTGGCGCGCCAGGACATCGCCGGCATCATCGGTATCGGCGGAGGCGGGGGCACCTCGATTATTACTGCGGGCATGCGCCAATTGCGGCTCGGCCTGCCAAAGATCATGGTATCGACGCTCGTCTCCGGCAATGTTGCTCCCTATGTCGATGTTTCCGACATCGTGATGATGCCTTCGGTCACGGACATGGCTGGCCTGAACCGGCTTAGCCGGGTCATCCTTCACAACGCTGCCCAGGCGATTACGGCGATGTCCAGCCGGCCGGCTGAGGTGACGGCATCGAAGCCGGCGCTCGGGCTCACCATGTTCGGCGTGACCACACCTGCCGTATCCGCCATGGTCGAGCGCCTCCGGCCGGACTATGACTGCCTGGTATTCCACGCGACCGGAACGGGCGGGCGCGCGATGGAGAAGCTTGCCGACAGCGGCCTGATCTCAGGCGTGCTCGACATCACGACCACCGAGGTCTGCGACCTGCTTTTCGGGGGTGTTTTGCCGGCCGCCTCCGACCGTTTCGACGCGATTGCCCACACGGGTCTGCCCTATGTCGGCTCGGTCGGCGCGCTTGATATGGTGAACTTCTGGGCGCCGGATACCGTCCCCGAACGCTATGCCGGCCGGCTGTTTTACCGCCACAATCCAAACGTCACCTTGATGCGCACGACCTCGGCAGAATGCGCTGAGATCGGCCGCTGGATCGGCGACAAGCTCAATCTTTGCCACGGCCCCGTGCGCTTCCTCATTCCCGAGAAGGGTGTCTCGGCCCTCGACATTGAAGGCGGTGCGTTCTTCGACCCAGAAGCCGACGCTGCGCTTTTTGCCGCGCTCGAGGCGACGGTGAAGCCGACGGCGTCGCGACGTATTGTTCGATTGCCGCTCCATATCAACGATCCGGATTTCGCAGAAGCCGCTGTCGCCGCCTTTCGTGACATTGCCAAACCGTGAGAGACAAAATCGATGCCAGCCATACCCCGCAAGACCATCCTCGAAAAATTTCACGGCATGATCGCAGCCGGCGTGCCGATCGTCGGCGGTGGTGCCGGCACCGGCATCTCCGCCAAGGCCGAGGAGGCAGGCGGCATCGACCTCATCATTATCTACAATTCCGGGCGCTACCGCATGGCGGGGCGCGGCTCGGCGGCAGGACTGCTGGCCTACGGCAACGCCAACGAGATCGTGAAGGAGATGGCGCTCGAAGTGTTGCCGGTCGTGAAAAAGACGCCGGTGCTCGCCGGCGTCAATGGCACGGACCCCTTCGTGCTGATGCCGCGCTTCCTTGCCGAGCTGAAGGCGATGGGCTTTTCAGGTGTGCAGAACTTCCCCACGATTGGCCTCTTCGACGGCAGGATGCGGCAGAGTTTCGAGGAGACGGGTATGAGCTACAATCTGGAGGTCGAGATGATAGCCACCGCCCATGGGCTCGATCTGCTGACCACGCCCTATGTTTTCAACGAGAGCGAGGCTATCGCCATGACCGGCGCCGGCGCCGATATTGTCGTGGCGCATATGGGGGTGACGACCGGCGGCACGATCGGCGCCACATCCGGCAAGTCGCTCGATGACTGCATCGACGAGATCACCGCGATCGCCAAGGCGGCGCGGTCGGTGCGCGACGACGTCATCGTGCTCTGTCACGGTGGTCCCATCTCCATGCCGGAGGATGCGCGTTACGTTCTCGAGCGTTGTGCTGGCTGCCATGGTTTTTACGGCGCAAGCTCGATGGAGCGACTGCCGGCCGAGGCGGCAATCCGCAAGCAGACGGAAGATTTCAAGGCGCTCGCTGTCGGCGCGGTCGTCTGAGGAAGGTCATGGAGGAGGCCGTTTCATGGTAAAGGACAACTACTTTGTCTATCCGCAGGATGTAAGCGCCTTCGGTTTCGACTGGGGCAAGCTGTCGCTGACCGTGGCGCCCGAAGTCAATGGCGCCAGTCGTTTTTCCGGCGGGGTAGTCGAACTGCCAAGCGGCGAGGGCCACTCACGTCACAATCATCCGGGTGCAGAGGAAATCATCTTCGTAATATCCGGCGAGGGCGAGCAGATGGTCGAGGACGAGAACGCAAATCCGGTGACGCGCAAGGTCGCCAGCGGCTGCACGATCTATATTCCCGAAAGTCGCTTTCATTCGACGAAGAACACCGGTGGCGGGCCGATGCTCCTGTTCGTCGTCTACTCACCGGCGGGGCCGGAGCTTGCGCTTCGCGATTTGCCGGACTTCCGCCTGCTGCCGCAGGACATCTGAGGCGGGCATCCATTTTGTGGGAGGAAAGACAATGAACGACAATGCAGGGCAGACAAGGCAGGCCGCCGTGGCGCCGTTCGATACGGCCAAGCTCGACCGCCTCATGGAGGAGGCCGGTATCGACGTCCTGATCGCCACTTCCAAACACAACACGCAATATCTGCTGGGCGGATACAAGTTCATCTTCTTCGCCGCCATGGATGCGATCGGGCATAGCCGGTACCTGCCGATGGTGATCTATGAGAAAGGTGCGCCCGATCACTCCGCCTATGTGGGGAACCGCATGGAGGGCGCAGAGCATCAGAACAATCCATTCTGGACGTCCGCAGTGCATACGGCGAGCTGGGGGACGCAGGATGCGGCCGGGCTCGCTGTCGAGCACCTGAAGAAAATCGGCAAGGCCGGCGGACGCATCGGTGTCGAGCCTGCCTTTCTGCCTTCCGACGCCCGTGATCTTCTTGCCTCTCGGCTGGATAGTGCGCGGTTTGTCGATGCCACACATGTGTTGGAGCGGCTGAGGGCGGTTAAGACGCCAGATGAACTGGCAAAGCTCAAACGCGCCTCCGAACTGATTACCGACTCGATGCTGGCGACAATCGCCGCCGCCCGCGCCGGCTCGACGAAACTGGAGATCATCGAGCAGCTGCGCAGGGAGGAAACCAACCGGGGACTGCACTTCGAATATTGCCTGCTCACGCTCGGCGCCAGCCACAATCGCGCGGGCTCGCCGCAGGCCTGGGCTGAGGGCGAGGTCCTGTCGATTGATTCCGGCGGCAACTATCACGGATACATCGGCGACCTCTGCCGCATGGGTGTGCTCGGCGAGCCGGATGCGGAGCTGGAGGATCTTCTGGCTGAAGTCGAAAGCATACAGCAGGCGGCCTTCGCCAAGGTCAGGGCAGGGGTTGTGGGCAGTGAAATGATCGCGGCGGCGGAAGCCGAGCTCAAGGCCTCGCCATCGGCGGGCTTCACCGACTTCTTCTGCCATGGCATGGGCCTCATCACGCACGAAGCGCCGTTCCTCATGACGAACCACCCCGTCGCCTATGAGGGCATCGATGCCGACAAGCCGCTGGAAGCCGGCAGTGTGATCTCGGTCGAGACGACGATGCTTCACCCGAAGCGCGGTTTCATCAAGCTGGAGGATACGCTCGCGATCACCGACGGGGGCTATGAAATGTTCGGCGAACGTGGCCGTGGCTGGAACCGCGGCGGAGTGTGACTGGAGGCCGGCACAATCAGATGCCCGGCAGACTTCACTACCGGGCATTTTGTCCGGGCGCCGTGGTCTCAGGTGTGGCGGATCTCCGTTCCCAGCACCTTCAGGCATTCGCGCATGAAGGCGGCGAGCGCCGTCCAACCCTTGGCCGAGACCATCGTCCCATCGACATAGGCTTCAGTGGGCGAGAGGTCGATGTAGGTTCCGCCCGCCAGCGTGACCTCAGGTTCGCAGGCCCCGAGCGCACCCACCTTCTTGCCGCGAACGACACCGTCGACTGCGATCAGGATCTGGACCCCGTGGCAGATGGTGAAAATCGGCTTCCGCTGCTCGTGGAAGTGACGCACCATTGCCTGCACCCGTTTGTCGGTGCGGATATATTCGGGCCCGCGCCCGCCGGCGCAGTAAACGGCATGATACTGATCGAGCTGGTCTTCCGCTTCGGAAAACGTCTTGTTGATGGTGATATTGTGCCCGAGTTTCTCGGTGTAGGTCTGATCTCCCTCGAAATCGTGCAGCGACGTCCTGAGAATATCGCCCGCCCTCTTGTCCGGACACACCACGTGCACCGTGTGCCCGACCGCCTCCATCGCCTGCTGGAAGACGAAGATTTCGTACTCCTCGGTGAAATCGCCAGTGAGCATCAGGATTTTCTTGCCTGCCATGGGTTCTCCTCCTCGTTGTCACAGGCACGCTCTTGCCTGCGGGTTGAATCAGATGTCGTCGAACGCCGGCAACAGCCGGTCTCGCGAACGTTCAATGTGGATGCGCATTGCGTTCTCAGCAGCGCGGGAGTCGCGCGCCGCGAAGGCGTCGAGTAGCGTCTGATGCTCGCCGAGTGCCTCCTCCGTGACGCGGCGATGAAACATCAGGCGGAAAATGTGGAAATGCGTGTGCTGGAATGCCAGCATTTCTCGGATCAACTCGTTACCGGCAAACTCCATGATGCGGTCGTGGAAAATAGCGTCCTTGCGGGCGAAGGCCGAATAGTTCGCCCGCTCGTCCCTATCGTCGCGACGTGTCATCACGCCTGCGGCGTCCGTGAGGATGGCCAGTTTTTCGTCGTTCATCGCCTGAGCCGCCTTCGCAGCGCCGGCAGGTTCCAGCAGCAGACGAAGTTCATAGAGTTCATCGAAGCGGTGGCGCGTAATCTGGGGCGCAGCGCGGTAGCCGACGAGATGCTGCTTGACGACGAGGCCTTCGCCCTCAAGCCGACCGAGAGCTTCGCGGATCGGAGTGTGGGAGACGTTGAACTCCCTGACCAGGTTGTCGACCGTAATGCGCTCTCCGGGGGCGATCTTCAGCGACATGAGCTGGTTGAAGATTGCCTCGTAGACGTCGACAGCTAAGCCGTTGGCGCGCTGGATCTGGGCCGTTCCCGTTGAGGGTTCTCTAAGTCTCGTCGAAATCATCTGATGCCTTGCCTCTTGACAGGTTCAATCGCTAGCACGATGCTGCATGTAAGACAATCCTATATCCTATACGATTTAATATAGGGGACAAATCATGCGCGTTTCCGAAGCGGCAGCCCTTGCGCTTGCCACCCGCCTGCTCGAAGAGCATGGCGCACCGCGTGACCATGCGGCGCTGCAGGCTCGCGTCCTGGTGACGGCCGAGATGAAGGGGCACCCCTCGCATGGCCTGTGCCGGCTCTCGCGCCTCGTCGAAAGGATCAAGCGCGGTGTCATCGACCCACAGACGAAGGGAACGCAGCGCTGGCGGGCGGATGCGGTGCTGGAGGTCGAGGGATCGGCGGGACTTGGCCCCATCGTCGCCATGGCCGCGATCGAGCGGTTGGCGCCTCATATTCCTGATCTTGGCATCGGCCTGGTCGCCGTGCGCAATGCGAACCATCTCGGCATGCTCGCGCATTATGTTGAGGCCGTTGCTGCGATGGGTTTGGTCTGCATCGCGCTATCGTCCAGTGAGGCGCTGGTCCATCCATTCGGCGGTACACGGGCAATGCTTGGCACCAACCCCATCGCCATTGGCGTTCCGACCGCCGAAGACCCACTTGTGCTTGACCTTGCCACCAGCATCGTGCCGATGGGCAGGATCCATCATCACGCGGCGACCGGCAGACCCATTCCCGAGGGATGGGCGCGCGATGCGGCCGGCAGGCCGACGACAGATCCGAAGCGTGCCAAGGCCGGCGCGATTGCACCCTTCGGCGATGCAAAAGGCTATGGCCTCGGCATTGCCCTCGAGCTGCTGGTGGCGGCTCTTGCAGGCTCCGCGCTCGCACCCGAGGTGCACGGCACGCTCGACAGCCAGTCGCCATGCAACAAGGGCGACGTCTTCATTCTGATCGAGCCCAGTCTGGCGCCGGGTCTTCCGACGCGGCTGTCAGCCTATCTCGCTGCGGTGCGCGCCTCACCATCCGAGATGGCCGGCGAACCGGTTCGCGTCCCCGGGGATCGTGCGCGTCAGCGGCGTGCGGCCGCCAGCCGCAATGGTTTTGAGATCGACCAGCGCCTTTGGGACGACCTAAACGCGCTTTCCCCCTCCCGCATCCTGGCCTTCGAGGGACAAAGATCATGAGCCTGTTTGCCGCCTTGAGGCTGCCGCGGGAAATCCTGTTTGGTGTCGGCCAGCGTCATGCACTACCGAGCGTCGCCAGCAAGACCGGACGGCGCGCTCTCGTCTGCACGGACGCGCGTTTTGCCGCAACGCCCGTCTTCGCGGAAATGATCGCTGCCGTCAAAGCGGCCGGCATTGGCGTCGTAGTGCATGACCAGACGCTGCCGGACGTGCCGCGCGATACCGTAGCTATCTGCGTTGAAGCCGCGCGCGGCTTCGAACCAGATATGGTGATCGGGATTGGCGGTGGCAGTTGCCTCGATATGGCGAAATGCGCCTCGCTCCTGCTCGCTCATGGCGGCGCGCTCACCGATTATTATGGCGAGTTCAAGGTGCCTGCACCGGTCCTGCCGGTCATTGCTGTGCCGACCACGGCCGGCACCGGCTCCGAGGTAACGCCGGTTGCGGTTGTTTCCGATTCCGACCGTATCCTGAAGGTTGGAATTTCCAGCCCATATCTCATCGCCGCAGCGGCGATCTGTGATCCCGAACTCACCTTGTCCTGCCCGCCTGGGCTGACGGCGATTGCCGGTGCCGATGCGCTGACGCATGCCATCGAGGCGTTCACGGCGATGCGCCGCCCCGGCGATGCGGAGCTTGCGCAGCAGCATGTCTTCGTCGGCAAAAGCGATCTCACCGACCAGTTCGCTCTGCATGCCATCCGGCTCCTCAGCCGGAGCCTGGAAAAGGCCTTTGCCGACGGTTCGGACGTCGATGCGCGCGCCGATGTGATGATGGGCGCGCTTGCAGCCGGCTGCGCCTTCGGAACCGCGGGCACTGCCGCAGCCCACGCGGTGCAATATCCGGTCGGCGCCCTGACGCATACGCCGCATGGACTCGGGGTAGCGACCATGCTTCCCTATGTGATGGCATTTAATCGCCGCGTCGCCGTCGCGGAAATTGCCGCGGTCGGTAAAGCGCTCGGCCTCGATCCCAATGGAATAGAGAAGGACGAGACAGTTGCCGATGCCGCAATCGCCGAGGTGAGCCGCCTCTTTGCGGCGATCGGCATTGCGCCGACGCTCGCCGGACTCGGCCTTCCCGAAGACCGGATCGACTGGGCGGCCGGGGAGGCCCTCGGAATCGGCCGGCTGATCAAGAATAACCCACGCCCCCTCGATTCGGCCGCCATGCGCGGCCTGGTTCGGGCCGCCTATGACGGCGACCTGGCCGCTTCCGCCCTCTGACCTCGGAAATCATCATGAACGTCAACCAGCTTTCTCTCCACCCCGACGATGATACCTTCGGGCTCAGCTCGTTTTCCCGTGGTCTCTATATAGGCGGCGCCTGGCGGCCTGCGGCAGGCGAAGGTCGGATCCAGGTGATCGATCCGTCGACCGAGGTGGTCATTGCCGCCGTGCCGGATGCGACGCTTGCGGATGCGGCAGCGGCCGTGGAGGCTGCGGCGAGCGCCGCGGAAAGCTGGCGCGAGACTCCGCCGAGAAAGCGTTCCGAGATCCTGCGCCGCTGCTTCGAACTTATGGTGGAGCGCTCCGAAACGCTCGCGAGACTCATTTCGCTCGAGAACGGAAAGGCTTTGCGCGATGCGCGCGGCGAGGTGGCCTATGCGGCGGAATTCTTCCGATGGAACGCTGAGGAGGCGGTGCGGATCTCAGGTGAATTCGGCATCGCCCCGGCCGGCGGAAACCGGATCGTCGTCGATTACCAGGCTATCGGCATCTGCGTACTCATTACACCCTGGAATTTCCCGGCCGCGATGGCGACCCGCAAGATTGCGCCGGCCCTTGCCGCAGGCTGCACCGTCATCCTCAAGCCGGCGAGCGAGACGCCGTTGACGGCCTATGCGCTTGCTGCTCTCTACGAGGAGGCTGGCGTGCCGCCGGGCGTGGTGAACGTGATGACAACATCGACGCCGAGCCCCGTCATCGCCGCTATGCTGGCTGACCCCCGTGTGCGAAAGCTTTCCTTTACAGGCTCGACGGGTGTCGGGCGCACGCTGCTGGCGGAAGCAGCAAAAAATGTCATCTCCTGCTCCATGGAGCTCGGCGGCAACGCGCCATTCATCGTTTTCGACGACGCCGACGTTGATGCTGCGATCGAGGGTCTGATGGTTGCGAAAATGCGCAATGCCGGTGAGGCGTGCACCGCTGCGAACCGGATCTATGTCCAGTCCGCTATCCACGATGCCTTCGCGGAAAAATTTACCCGGCGCATGGCCGCCCTCGAGATCGGCCCAGGTGTAGATCCGGATACCGAATGCGGTCCGATGATCACACGCAAGGCAGTGGAGAAGATCGACCGTCTGGTTACGGACGCCATTTCAAAGGGGGCGCGCGCGCTCTGCGGCGGACGAACATTGGCAGGGCCGGGCTTCTTCTATCCGCCGACGGTGCTCGTCGACGTCTCGCCGGCCTCAGACATGGGGTGTGAAGAGATTTTCGGTCCCGTCGCGCCGCTCTATCGTTTCGACAGCGAGGCAGAGGTCATAGCTGCGGCCAATGATACCGAGTACGGCCTCGCCGCCTACATCTATACCCGCGACATCAGCCGTGGCATGCGCGTCGCTTCGAAGGTCGAGGCGGGCATGATCGCTCTCAATCGTGGACTGGTCTCCGATCCCGCTGCCCCCTTTGGCGGTGTGAAGCAGAGCGGCCTCGGACGTGAAGGAGGGCAGCATCACGGTATCGCAGAGTTCATGGAAGCCAAGTACATTGCCACCAGTTTCTGAGGAGGAGCGCGTGACCGCCGATCCGTTCCGCATTCGTGATCATGTCTCAGATTTCGACGAGATCGTCGCCGATCTCCGTGCCCGCAGCCTTGCAACGCGGCGCACCGTGACCATGGAGGCCAACATCGCTTACGGGGCTGGGCCAGGCGAGACGCTCGATATCTTCGTGCCGAATGATGCCGACCCTGACATGCCGATACACATGTTCATCCATGGTGGCTATTGGCGAATGTTTTCCAAGGAGGATTATTCCTGCGTCGCTGAGACGATCACAGGCGCCGGCGCGGTCGCAGCCATCGTCGATTATTCGTTGATGCCCGGCGCGAGAATGGACGTTCTGGTTGGTCAGGTCCTGAAAGCCAAGGCTTTCCTGCTGGCCCATGCCGATCGTTTTGGCGCCACACCGCACCGATTCTCCGTCAGCGGTCACTCCGCCGGTGCACATCTGGCAACCTTTCTCTTCCACCGGTCTCCTTCGCCTTCGCGCGTCGTTGCCGCTTTCCTGCTCGGCGGGCTCTACGACCTCGAGCCCCTGCAGACCTCCTTCCTGCGTGACGAGATCGCCTTGAGCGACGAGGAGGTGAGACGGTTTACGCCCATGCGTCACGAGCACGATCCTGCAACGCGCGTCGCTATCATGGCCGGCGAACAGGAAACTGATCCGTTTAAAATTCAGGCAAATGCGTTCAGAAAGATTCTTGCCGCCCAAGGGCTTGATGTGTGGGCATCGCTCGCCGCAGACGGGAACCACATGAGCACGGTACGCGACCTCGCCGTCGCTGGCACACCTGTGGCGGCAGCGTTGCGCGCCGCAATTGCCAATATGCCGGTGAGGAACTGAAGCGACCAACGTTCCCCTATCGCCGTTTGTCGCGATGGTGGCAGTCGAAGAGTGTGCATTGTCATGATCGGACCAATTTGTAGCGACCGGCGCGTTGAAGACAAAATGCCGTGCCCGCTGCGCCGGCGGCAAACAGGGGCTTGTCAGGACTTGAAGATCGTAGGGGTTTTCTTCACCATCTCCTACGCGCCGGATAACTCGACACCATTGACCATTTTTTTAAGAGTTATGCCTATCGTGATGGCCTCGGACGCGGCCGCCGCCGGAGAAAGAGCCGAATTTCCTGGGCAGGGGCGAACATTTCATGTCGTTGATTGATCGACTGTTGCAGCGCATGCGGATCGTGACGAAGGTTCTCTTCTTCGTCGTCCCTCTGATCGTCCTCATAGCGGGCATCGGGCTTTTCGGCTATTTCACCGCCGGCACGCTCAAGGGCCAGATGACCCTGACGCGGCAGACGATCGACGCGCTTTCCAGTTTCCAGCAGCTGCGATCCTCGCTGACGGCCTTTACCGATCTTCCGACGGCGGCCACGCGCGACCGGCTGATCGCCAGCATCTCCGATCAGGAGAAGGGTGCGGCGACGCTCGATGCGATGTTGATCGATCCGTCCCAGAAGCAGCAGATCTCGGCGGTGCGCGACCTCGGTGGCAGGATGCAGGGTAGTGCGGACGCGCTTTGGGCCGTGGCTCAGGAGCGCACGAATACCGAACAGGCGATCGATGCGGCCGTGGCGCAGCTTTTCAAGGAGAGCCAGACCGCCCGCAAGCAGCTCGACGTCCTTCAGGATCAGGCGAACGGAAAGGAAGCCTTCGTCCGGGCGCTTCTCCTCGATGCCTCCGCCTACAAGAACATCGCCCAGCGCATTGCGAAATTGCGCAAGGCGACCGCGCAGGCGACTGCGCCCGCGGATATTGCCGGCGCTCTCGGCAGCCTTCTGCCGCCGCTCGTCAAGGAGGTCGGCGGGAGCGCCGCAGTCGCTTCCGACAAGGCTCAAAGCCAGATTGCCGCGCTGAAGCCGGTATTGGACAAACTCGCCGCGATGGCCAAGGACAGCGCCAACCTGACGCTTGTGGGCTATGCTCCCGTCGACCAGGATCTGCAGGGCTTTGAAGAGAAGTTCGTAAAGCTCGCCTCAGGAAATGCGGATACCGCTATCGAGCGTTTTGTCGGCATGGATGCGAATATCGGCACGCTGCGCTCCATGGTGGCGATCGTCAGTGCCGCGTTCAAATCGATCGACGATCTGCGCCTGCACCTGAGTGAATTGAACAGACGGGTCGATGCCGAAGCGCGGGACGCCGTTCTCGCCGATCTCAAGGGGCTGCGCGAAAGCGCTGGACAGCTCGTGCCCTTGAGCGGCAAAAACGCCGCCTTGCAGGAACTTGCGAAGAAGATAGAGCCATCCCTCGCCACGATCGAGAAGGACACGTCGCTGCTGATATCGGTCGCAGATCGGTGGCGGGCAGAGAGGGGGACGGCGACCGAACTCGTGGCATCGGCAAGCCATACTCTGGAGCAATTCGTCAGCACGGCGCAGGAAAGCGGCAAGGACATCAGCCAGCGCTCGGCCACCATGTCGCTCTCGGCAATGATCGCGGGCACGGTGCTTGCGATCATCGGCGGCCTGATGCTGATCGAAACGCTGCGCGGACCGCTGAAGCGGATCACCCAGACGATGACGAGACTTGCCGCCGGCGATCTCGACGTTCCGATCGGCGACGGCAAGCGCGGCGACGAAATCGGTGATATGATCCGGTCCGTGACCGTCTTCCGCGACCAGGCGCTTGAAAAGACCAGACTCGAAGAGGTGGCTGAGGCTAACAGGGCGCGGGACGAACACGAGCAGGCCCGCCGCGCAGCCGAGCAGGCGCGCATCGAGGCCGAGCAGAGCGAGGCTCTGGACGCCTTGTCCGACATGCTCGGCAAACTCGCCGACGGCAATCTCGCAGCCGTGATGAGCGAGGAACTGGCCGCCGATTATGTTGCGATGGCCAGGACCTACAACCAGGCGATCGATGCGCTTCGCCGCACGCTCGCCGAGGTCCGCAACACCACCTACGAAATCGCCGAGGGCAGCACCAATCTTTCGGGTGCGGCCGACGATTTGGCGCGGCGCACGGAACAACAGGCGGCCGCTCTCGAAGACAGTTCACGCGTGCTTGGCGAACTCACAGCCAGCGTTCGCACGACAGCGGAAAACGCGCACCAGACATCGGTTTCCGTCGCGGAGGCGCATCGGCAGGCGGAGCATTCCGCGGCTGTCGTCGCCAAGGCCGTTGACGCGATGGACGCGATCAATCGTTCATCGGACAAGGTCTCCAGCATTATCGGCGTGATCGACGAGATTGCCTTCCAGACCAATCTTCTCGCACTCAATGCCGGCGTCGAGGCGGCGCGGGCAGGAGAGGCGGGCAGGGGTTTTGCCGTCGTCGCACAGGAGGTGCGCGAGCTTGCACAGCGTTGCGCCAAGGCCGCCCGCGAAATCAAGGATCTCATTTCCAACAGCGCGTCGCAGGTTGGCGCGGGCGTCAGGCTCGTGGAGGAGACTGGGGAGGCGCTTTCCGTGATCATAGAGCATTTCACCTCGATCAACGGGCTGGTGCAGGTCATCTCGACCGCCACCAGCACGCAGTACAAAGGGATCGACGAGGTCAACAGCGCGGTTCGCGACATCGAGCATATCACTCAGCACAATGCCGCCATGGTGGAGGAAAACACCGCCGAAATTCACAGGCTTCGGCAGCAGGTGGAACTGCTGAACGAAAGGATTTCCCGATTTCAGACCGCCGACGGCCGCAAGCCTTCCACCGCCGTGAGCCCGCGAATGGCGGCCGCCTCCTGAGTGTCCTTCGCGGCTTCGTGCGACATTGTCTAGAAGTCAGCGACCTTGCCCCAGGCGGATTCCGCGAAGCGGTTGGGATGATAGGGCCTGGGATCGACGATCGGCTCATTGCCGGTGACGATATCGGCAATCAGATGACCGGCGCCGGGTCCGATGCCGAAGCCGTGGCCGCTGAAGCCCGCAGCGAGGATGAAGCCCGGAAGGGTAGCGATCTCGCCGATCCCCGGCACGCCATCTGGCGTGCTGTCGATATAGCCCGCCCAGGCCGCGTTGATTTCGGCGTTCTTCAAGGCGGGCAGCAGCTGGAGCGCCCGTGAATGCGTGAGAGCGATGGTGGTCTTGTCGATGGCCGGGTCGAGGATGCGCATCCGCTCCATCGGCGTCGGCCTGTCGAGCCGCCATCGCGCCAGAGATTCGTGCCCTGAGCGAATTCCTTCCAGTCCGCCGGGTGCGAGGCTGCGCCAGCGCCGGGCGAACATCGGCAGGAACTGCGGCGCGAAACGGAGCTGCTGCGCGGTTGGGTCGACGCGGCCGCGGCCGCTGATCGCCAGCGTGTAGCCGCCGTCGCCGCGGCGTGTCACTGATACCGCTGATGTATGCAGCGCATCCGGCAGGCCGAGTGCACCCGGCGAAACCGACAGGATCGACGAGCGGATCGAAGCTTGCGGAAATCGAATGCCGAGCTGGCGGCAGAAGGACGAGGCCCAGGCGCCGCCGGCCAGGATCGCGATCTTTGTCCCTATGGTGCCGTGCTCGGTGACGACGCCTGAAACCCTGCCGCCTTCAATGTCGACGCCGCGGGCCGCACAGGATTGATGCACCGTGCCGCCGAGGTTCAGGATCGCACGCGCGACGGCAGGCGCGGCTCTTCCAGGATCGGCGGTGCCGTCGGTCGGCGAAAAGACCCCGCCTTTCCATACGGCGCCGGTGGCCCGCCCGCGTTCGGTTGCCTCCGCGCCACTCAACATATGGGTTGTGACACCGACCGATCGGGCGAAATCGCGCCAGCGGGCCCAGCCTGAAAGTTCCTCCTCACTATTGCTGAGATAGAAGAGGCCGCAGCGGCGGAAGCCGGTGTCCTCGCCTGTTTCGATGGCGAAGCGCTCCCACAGATCGAGGCTCTTGGTCGAGATCGGCAATTCACGAGCATCGCGGTTCTGCTGCCGGCACCAGCCCCAGTTGCGGCTCGATTGTTCTGCCCCGACAAGGCCTTTCTCGACGAGGGCGACCTTCAATCCACGTTTGGCCAGATAATAGGCGGCGAAGACGCCGACGATGCCGCCGCCGATCACGACCGCATCGGCGGCAGCGGGTAGCTGCGGTGTAGTGTCGACGCGCGTCAATGGTGCGGGCATGGCATGGTCTCCGTTTCAGGCCAGTCTAACGGATTCACCGCCACGCCTTTGCCGGAGTTCATCCCACGGCAGCAGAAGATTCCGTCTTGCGGGCCGGCCGGCAGCCATTTGTGCTTCGGCATGTCCCGCAATCCGGTCGACACCCCTTTGTGATGTGTTAAGCTCGACGTTGGAGAGGCTGCAGCATAATCTGCTGCGCCGTTGGCGATCTCGAGCAAGCGAAGGCGCGTGTGATGATGAAACTCGACCGGATCGACATAAAAATTCTCTACGAACTGCAGAAGAATGGCCGCGTCACCAATGTGGAGCTCGCCGAGCTGGTCAATCTGTCGCCGAGCCCCTGCCTGATGCGGGTGAAGAAGCTGCAGTCCGAAGGTTACATCGAAGGTTATTCGGCTCAGATCAACGTCAGCAAACTCGGGCGGACACTGACCGTGTTCACCGAAATCACCCTGAAAAACCATCGGCAGATCGACTTCGCCCGGTTCCTCGCAGCGATCGAGAAGGTCGACCAGGTGATCGAATGCCATCTGGTTTCGGGCGGCTACGACTATCTGCTGAAATTCGTCACCGCCGGAATAGACGAATACCAGACGATCATGGAGCGGCTCACTGACATGGACGTCGGCATCGACAAATATTTCAGCTTCGTCGTCCTGAAATCACCGATCGTCAAGGCGCACATGCCACTGACGACCTTGTTCCCGCATTAGGGCTATTCAAGCAAAACGGCACAGCGGTTTTGCGTCTCTCATCCTGCGTGCATATCGGTTCCCTGTGTCGCAGGTCGTTCCCCCCATAAATAGAAGCCTTTCAATGGTTGGAAGGACTTGCGACAAAATCTCATCCCTGCCTTCCAAAGCCATGTTGGCTGCCACTTGCTGGGATTCTGCAGTCGAGTCGAGGCTTTCCAGCACGACCCGACCCGGCGTGCGCTCGATTTGGCTAGCGCCTTGCTTTGATTTAAAAGGGTGGATCAGTCGCGCATAGAACGACGGAATAATTCCTGGGGCAAAAACTGAGCCGGGAAATGCGCGTGGGACCGGCCCTCAGTGCCGGCAATAGGCCCGTACTAGTTCCGGATCCTGCTGGAGCTCGTCGAGCCAGGCCGGATCAAGCGTCGGCACCGACGAGAAGAGCAGTTGCGAATAGGGATGCTGCGGCGCCTTCACCTTCGCGGGGCTGATTTCTTCGATCTTTCGGCCGCCATACATGACGACGATCTCGTCGCAGATCGCTTCCACCACCGACAGATCGTGGCTGATGAAGATGTAGGAGAGGCCGAGTTCCCGCTGCAGTTCCTTGAGGAGATCGATCACGGCGGCAGCGACCACGGTGTCGAGCGCCGAGGTGATCTCGTCGCAGAGGATCAGCTTCGGATCGGCGGCGAGCGCCCGGGCGAAGTTGACGCGCTGCTTTTGCCCGCCCGAGAGTTCCCCCGGCCTGCGGTGGCGCAGGTTGCGGGGAAGGCGCACCATGTCGAGGAGTTCGTCGATCCGGGCATTTCGCGCCTGTCGATCCATGCGATGGTAAAAAACCAGCGGCCTGGCGAGGATGTCCTCGACGGATTTTGCCGGATTGAGCGCCGTATCGGCATATTGGAAGACGATCTGCATCTCGCGCAACTGATCACGTGAGCGCTCGCGAGCGCTGCGGCGCAGTTCCGTGCCGTCGAAGATGATCTTGCCGACGGCTGCCGGCAGGATGCCGGCAATGGTGCGGGCGAGCGTCGATTTACCGCAACCGGATTCTCCGATGATGCCGAGGTTGCGCCCTTTTTCCACCGTCAGGCTCACATGCTCGACTGCGCGAACCAGGGGAAGGCCGTCGGCTTGGCGCTGTCCGTACCCAGCGACGAGATTTTCGATCGTCAGAAGCGGCGCCGTCGCGGCCTCTATTGCGCCCGCCGTGCCGCGCGATTTCGGCTCGAAGGCTGCAAGCAGTTCTCTGGTATAGGGATGCTTTGGATCGTTCAGAATCTCTTCGGTGGTGCCGGTTTCCTGGGTTTCTCCGCCTTTGAGAACGACGATGCGGTCGGCGATCTGGGCGACGACGGCAAGGTCGTGCGAGACATAGACGCCCGATATGCCGCCTTTTTTCATCACCGATTTGAAAGCGCGCAGAACTTCGATCTGGGTCGTCACGTCGAGCGCCGTTGTCGGCTCGTCGAAGATGACCAGAGTGGGATCGCCGATCAGCGCCATGGCGGCTGCAAGGCGCTGCAACTGGCCGCCGGAAACCTGGTGCGGGTACCGGCTGCCGATCGTCTCCGGTTCCGGTAGGGAAAGCGCCCGAAAGAGCTCGATAGCCCGGGCACGCGCATCTTCCGGCGACATCAGCTGATGAATGCGGGTAACCTCGATCACCTGGTCCATGATCGATGTGGCCGGGTTGAAGGCAGCGGCGGCCGATTGCGGCACATAGGCGACTTGCGTGCCGCGCACCTTGGCGCGCTGCTTCTCGCTGAGGGTGACCATGTCCTTGCCACCGACCGAAACGCTGCCGCCGGAGATGCGGCAGCCCGCGCGGGTATGGCCCATGAGCGTCAGGGCGATGGTCGTCTTCCCCGAGCCGCTCTCACCGATCAGCGCGACGATCTCGCCCTCGGCAATATCAAGACTGACACCCTTGATGATCTCGACGCGTCGGCCGGAATCGGTGGTGGCCTCGACCTTCAGGTCACGAATTTCGATGAAATTGCTCATGACGGGCTCCGGTCGCGAATCTTCTGCGGCAGGTTGTCGATCAGCAGATTGACGCTGATCGTGAGGCTGGCGATGGCAAGTGAGGGGAACATCACCGCCGGCGCGCCGAATGGCAGGCCACCGATATTCTCGCGCACGAGCGCACCCCAGTCGGCATAGGGCGGCTGGACGCCGAGGCCCAGGAAGGACAGTCCCGACAGCAGCAGAACAATGAAGACGAAACGAATGCCGAGATCGGCAAGCACCGGCCCGACGATGTTGGGCAGGATTTCCGAGCGAATGAGATAGAGGGTGCTTTCACCGCGGATGCGCGCGACGGTGATGAAATCCATCGTATTGATGTTGACGGCGAGCGCCCGGGCGAAGCGGTAGGAGCCAGGGATGTAGATCACCGACAGCGTCAGGATCAGAACCGGGATCGAAGAGCCGACCGCGGCGACCACCACCAGACCGAAAAGCTTGCTCGGAATGGAATTCATGGCATCGAGGAAGCGGCTGAGGATCGTGTCGAGCCAACCGCCGGCGACCGCCGCGATCATGCCGAGCACCACACCGCTGAAGCAGGCGATCGTTACCGCCGCGAGCGAGATGCCGACCGTATAACGCGCGCCCATCAGAATCCGCGACAGCATATCGCGGCCGAGATAATCAGAGCCCAGCCAGAGCTCCCGGCTCATCGGGCCGAAATAATCGAGATCGACAATTTCGCCGATGGGATAAGGGATAATCAATGGCGCGAAGATCGCGACGAGCGCCCAAGCGAGGATGACGATCAGGCCGATCGCTCCGACGAGGTTGAAGCGATAACCAAGCCGGGTTCCGGGCAGCCGGGCGGAAGTGGTCTCGGAGCTGGTCATGGTCATCGGAGCCTCGGATTGGAAAGAATGGCGATGATATCGGCGATGGTGATCAGCAGCAGATAGCCAAGACAGAAGATCATCGCGCAGCTCTGGATCAGCGGCAGGTCGCGGGTGGCTACGGCGTCCAGCATCAGCTTGGCGATACCGGGGTAGTTGAAGATGGTCTCGACGATGATGACACCCCCGAGCAGATAGGAGAGCGACAGCGCGACAGCATTGACGATCGGGCCGAGAGCATTCGGCAGCGCATGGCGAAAGACTATACGCGGCCGGGAGGCGCCCTTGAGCAACGCCATCTCGACATAGGGCGTGTTGAGCGTCTCGATCACCGCTGCACGCGTCATACGGATCATCTGGGCCGAGACGACGAAGGTGAGCGTGATCACCGGCATGGCATAGACGCGCAACAGGTCGCTCAGACTGTGGACCTCGTTGGCCAAGGAGAGCGCCGGCAGCCATTTCAGGTAGACGGCGAAGATGAGCGCGGCGGAGGTCGCGACCATGAATTCCGGCACCGAGATGACACCGATGGTGATTACGGTGACGATCCGGTCGTAAAGAGTGCCGCGCAGCATTGCCGCGGTGATCCCGAGTGTCAGCGCAATCGGCACGGAGAACAGCGCGGTGACGCCGGCAAGTTTCAGCGTATTAATGAAGCGGCCGGCAATCAGGGCAGCGACCGGCATTTCGTTGGCATAGGACGTGCCGAGGTCGCCCTGCAAAAGACCGATGATCCAGCGCAGGAAACGAAAGAGGGCCGGCTCGTCAAGATGCATGGCCTTGCGCAGCCCTTCGACGGCTTCCGGCGTGGCGGCCTGACCGAGCAGGATCGTCGCCGTATCCCCCGGCAGGAGCGTTGTTGCGAAGAAGACCGCGAAAGAGACGATCAGCAGTGTGATCACGGCGACGAACAATCTGCTCAGCACAAGGGATAAGACCTGGTTGTTCACGGGTGGCTCCCCTTTCGTCTCGGTCGGTTTCGAAAGAACCGGGGCTGGGCCGCAGCCCCGGTTCTTTAATCTATCAGGCTTCAAGCCAGACGTATTCGGCAAAGGCATATCCCATCTGGCCGCCGAGCGGGTTGGGCTCCAGACCCTTGAGTTTGGCAGTGGTGGCGTCGACATTCGAGAGATAAGCCGGAATGATCGTGCCGGCTTCATTGGCAATCATCGCCTGCATCTCGTCATAGATTGCCTTGCGCTTTTCCTGGTCGAGCGACCCGCGTGCTTCGATCAGCATCTTGTCGAACTTTTCCGACTTGTACTGGCTCTCATTCCAGGGAGCCTGCGAGGAATAAAGCAGCGAGAACAGGATGTCGGGGGTAGGACGTGGATTGATATTGCCGAAATGGATCGGCGCCTTGAGCCAATAATTGTCCCAGTAACCGTCGGAGGGAACCCGCTGGACATCGAGCTTGAGGCCGATCTCGGCGCCTGACGCCTGAATGATCATCGCCATGTCGATCGACGAGTTTGCCGCCTCGGAGGCGATCACGGGAATGGATTGACCGAGCACGCCAGCCTTGTCGAAGTGGAATTTCGCCTTGTCCGGATCGAAGGCGCGCGGCTTCAGATCGGCGTTGCGGTAATAGTTGACGGGGGAAACCGGCTGGTCGTTGCCGATCTCACCGAGGCCACGAAGCGCCGATTTGACGATCTGTTCGCGGTTGACGAGATACTTCATGCCCTCGATGAAGTCCCGCTTGTTGCCGGGATTCATGTCCAGCCGCATGTTGAGGTTGGTGTAGTTGCCGGACGTCGTCTTCGACAAGGTGAAGCCGTCACCCTGGGCTTCGACAAGGCGCATCGAGCGTGGATTGATCGAGGCTGCGAGGTGGATATCGCCTGATAGCAGGGCGTTGACGCGGGCATTGTCGTCGCTGATGGCGAAATATTCGAAGGAATCGACGTTGGGGCCGGATTTCCAGTAGTTCTTGTTCTTGATCCCGACGGAACGAACGCCCGGCTCGAAGACTTCCCTGACGAAAGCGCCGGTGCCGTTGGCCTTGGTGAAATCGGTCGTCCCGTCGGCAACGATCATGAAGTGGTGCATCGACAGGATGGTCGGCAGGTCGGCATTCGGATCGGCAAGCGTGATCTCGACGGTCTGCTTGTCGATAGCCTTGAAGCCGGTCATCTGGGCGGCGATCTTGGCAACCTTCGAACCGACGGACGGGTCGAGATGGCGCTTCAGCGAGAAGACGACGTCTTCAGCCGTCAGCGGTTTGCCGTCATGGAAAGTGACGCCCTTCTTCAGCTTGACGGTCCAGGTCTTGGCATCCTTGGATTCGATCGCCTCGGCAAGCTCCATCTGCGGCGTACCGCTCTTGTCGAGGAAGGTGAGGCGGTTATAGAAGGAGCAGCAGCGGACATAGTCGGTAGAGAGCGACGCCTTTGCTGGGTCGAGTGTATCAGCCGTCGACGACGACCAGCCGGCCGCCTTGAGTGCTCCACCGGCAACGGGCGTCGCAGCGAGCGCCTTGCCGGCGCGGCCGAGCACAAGTCCGCCGGCCGACATGGCAACGCCGCCCGCAAGCATCATATGCAGCAATTCGCGACGGGTTGCGCCACGACGGATGGCGGTTTCGATCATGGCGTCGTCGGATCTGGTCCAATTGGTGATCTTGTTGTTCATCTCATTCCCCTTTTCCTCTGTGACGGGCCGCCTTAGTGGCGGGCCCGATCCGGCTTTAAAAGTTAGGCGCGCGCGGCGGCCACGGCCTCTGCAAGGTCGGCCATCGACGTGAAATGATAGTCGGGTGCGGTGAACTCGGCCGGCTCGATCGTGCCGCCGTAGCCCTTCTGGGCATGCCGCCGCTCGATCCAGCAATTGACCAGGCCGAGTTTCCTGGACACCCCGATATCGTGGTACTGGCTCTGGGCGACATGCAGGATTTCATCTTTCGAATGCCCTTCCGAAGCGATGTAGGCGAAGACTTGCTCGAAGAAGGCCGGGTCGGGTTTCTCGGTCCCCGTATCGTCGGCGGTGAAGGCCGCGTGGAAGGGATTGCCGAGCTCCTTCTGGAAGAATTCGAATGCCCAGCGGCGGGCGTTGGTCATCGCTACGAGGCGGTAATCTTTTGCGAGCTCTGCCAGTGCTGTGGCGCTGTCGGTGAAACCCTTCCAGCTCTTTGCCGAGTCCCGCAGTCGTTCGCCGTATTGGCGATCGGCCGGCAGGTCGAGCTTCGGCGCGATCGCGAGATAGACGCGCACGAGATCGTCGGGAAAGAGGTCGGCGTCGTCGGAGTAGCGGACCTCGCGGTAGAGGCTGAGCGCCCGCTCGCCATCGATTTCATTTCCCGTTTCGGCCGCGATCTCGGCAAGACAAGTCTTGAGACCGCCCTCGAAATCGATGAGCGTGCCGACGACGTCGAAGGTCAGGTATTTGAATTCCGAAAGGCTCTTGCTCACGTGAATTCCCCAGTGTTCGGCCCCAATCGGAGCGCGGCTTCTCGAAGAAGAATTTTCTGTTCCGCCGGCGGTCTCGTTGTCCCGCTCTTGTCTGGAACGCTCGCATCCGCCGGTTCCAGGTCTTTTCTTGATTTCAGTTTGTCACCTGCGCTGCGCCGGATTCTCCGAAAAGGCGCCATGAGGCGGCACAAAATACCGAATCTCGCTGTTTCGCGATATTCTCAGGCCCGCAGCGCCCGACGCACATCCGGGTCCTCCAACGTCTCGTCGAGCGTCATACGGGTGCGCTCGACGATTGCGTCGATCTCCGTTTCAGTGCAGCACAGCGGCGGGGCATAACCAAGCACACCATTGCCGAACGCGCGGATGACGAGGCCGTTTTCCCAGGCGCGATCGAAGATGCGGCGCGCCGGTTCGGCCGATGCCGGCAGCGGTGTCTTGTTCACCTTGTCTACCACAAGCTCGATGGCAGCAAGCATGCCGCGCCCGCGGACATCGCCGACGAGCGGGTGATCCCTCAGCGAGTCCAGGCCCTGCATCAGCCGCCTCCCGGCCTTGACTCCATTGTCGAGAAGGCCGTTTTCGTAGAGTTTCAACACTTCGAGGCCGACGGCGGCGCTGACAGGGTGGGCCGAATAGGTGTAGCCATGGCCAATCGCGCTGGCACCCGCCCCGTCGGCAATCGTCTCATAGACGTGATCGGCCATGAAAACGGCGCCCATCGGCACGTAGCCTGAGGTGAGGCCCTTGGCGGCTGTCATGAGGTCAGGCACGACCCCTTCCTCACTGCAGGCAAAAAGCGGCCCGGTCCGGCCAAAGCCGGTGATCACCTCATCGGCGACAAAAAGGATGTCGTGCTCGCGGCAGAATTCCCGCATCGCCTTGAGCCAGCCTTTCGGCGGCACAAGCACGCCCCCCGAACCCTGGATCGGTTCGACGTAGAAGGCGGCGACGCGTTCGGGCCCGATCGCCTCGACCTTGCTTTTCAGTGCCACGAGCGAGGCCTCAATGATCGCCTGCGGGCTGTCGCCGACTGGATTGCGGTAGGCGTAATGCGACGGAATTTTATGCTGCCAGTCGAAAGGAAGGCCGAAGCCGGCATGGAAGGCTGGCAAGGCGGTGAGGCCCGCGCCCACCGTCGAGGAGCCGTGATAGCCCTGTTCGACCGAAATGAACTGATCGCGTTCGGGCCGCCCTCGAGCATTCCAGTAGTAGCGGATGAAGCGGATCGTGCTATCCACCGCATCTGAGCCGCCGAGCGTGAAATAAACATGGTTCAGATCGCCCGGCGCCCGGTCGGCAAGCTCTCCGGCGAGTCGGATCGCAGGCTCGGAGCCGAGGCCGAAATAGGCGGTCGCATAGGGAAGCTCCCGCATCTGCCGGGCCGCCGCCTCGACAATGCTCTCGTGGCCGTAACCGGCATTGACGCACCAGAGGCCGGCGAAACCGTCGATCAGTTGTTTGCCCGAGGCGTCGGTGACCGTTGCTCCCTTGGCCGAGGCCAGCACCCGTACGCCATGCTTTTCATGGCTGCGGTAGGATGCCACCGGATGAATGAGATGGGCGCGATCGAGTTCGATGAGCGAATTGCTGTACATGGGATCTCCGGATCAGCCGAGGGCCTGACTGGCAAGGGCAAAGTTGGTAGCGGTCCGGGCGGCGACGTCGCCGGCCGATGGCTTTCTCATAACGATGCCACCGCCGACATGGGCGAGCCCCAGCGTGACCAGCCATGGAGAGAGTCCGGTTTCGGCAGTCGTATCCACCCGCAGGAACCGTCCTGCCCGTGCGGCGATGTGATGTTCGATGAGCTTGCGCGCGTCTTCGATATCCGCGGCGACCACGGGTCCGATCACCTCACCGCGACCGAAGGGACGCAGGCAGGCGAAACCAGAGACACCGCCGTCGCGGCGAATGACGGCGAATTCGCCGATCCTTGCGAGATAGGAGATGAGCTTTTCTCGGTCGGCGCCGAAGGCAAGGCGGTCCACCCCAATGATGGCCGGGAGATCGTCGGCGGTGGCAGCGCTCGTGCCGGCCGGCGCGCCGATTTCTCCGACAAGGCCTTGGTGCTGCAGCACGGTCCCGGTTTCATGAAAGCCAAGCTTCTCGTAGAGCGGTAGGCCCACCGTTGTCGCGACCAGCCGCAGCGGCCGGTCGCCTGCGATCCGCAAGGCGGCTTCCATCAGCCTGCGGCCGAGGCCACGGCCGCGCATGGTTTCGTCGACGATGACCATGTTGATGGTCGCGCAATCTTGCCTGTAGGGTGTGACGAGGATGGTGCCGACGACCCTGTGGTCCTCGATCGCGACCACGCCCTCGCTCAACGCGAGCGCCATCTGCCAGTCTTCCCGCCGATGCGGCCAGCCCGCCTGTCTGGAGAGCGCAACAGCGCCTTCCAGATGGTCTGGACTGAATGCAGCGATTTCGATCTGACGAGTTTGCATCGGGCCGTCCTTCATGTCGTGCCCGCAAGTCTGCCGGAACCCCGGCGGGCAGATCGTCTGAAGGCCGCGGTTCAGGCGGTATCTTATGGCTTTACCTCGGCGGACCGCCGCATCTTATGCTGGAGCCGATCGATATATTCCATCGGGATGCTCCATGGCTGGTGGGATTACCTCATCATCGCCAGCGCTGCCTCAAAGAAGTCGTCGCCACCGAAGTTTCCTGATTTCAATGCCAGAAGCATGTCGCCCTGCCGATTGCCGACCGTCCGCAGCACCGGCACGCCGGGGGCAATTTCGGGGCCGATCAGAAATGCCGGAATGGCAAGCCTGTCGACGGCGGCCCCCGAGGTTTCGCCGCCGGCGACCACCAGGCGGCGCACGCCTCTTTCAACCAGTTCGGCGGCGATGATGGACGTCGCGGTCTCGATCGCGTGGCCGGAAGCCTCCCGCCCATATTGCAATTGCAGCCGGGATACGGTTTCCGGCGCCGCGCTCGCGGCGACGATCACGGGACCGGCGGAGATGCGGTCTCCGGCCCAGGAAATCGCCGCGGCGATCTCATCCGGGCCTGATATCAGCCGCTCCGGATCAAGCCGCAACACAGGCATCGACCGTTCGGCGACCTCGAGCTGGCGTAGCGTTGCTTTCGAACAGCTGCCGGCAATAATCGCCGAAAACCCGCCGACAGGGCGAATGATGTCTTCAGCTGCTGCGCCGCCTGATATGCGGCCGGAACGGACGAGCGCCCGGGCAAGGCCGAGGCCAAGGCCGGACGCACCGGTGGAGACCGGCGTTTCGAGTGCGACCTCGCCGAGCGTTTCCAGATCCCTTTCGAAAATTGCATCGGCGACAGCCATGGTCACCCCTGTCGCGCGCAACGTATCGAGCCTCGCCCTGGCGGCGGCAGGGCCGGCCGCGACGGCTGCCAGGTCGATCAAGCCGACGGCGCCGCGCGATTGGCGGGTGAGAACCCGCACGAGGTTGGCGTCGTGCATTGGGTTGAGGGGGTGATCCTTGAGCGGACTTTCGTTCAAGGGTTGGCCGCCGACGAAGAGATGGCCGAGATAGACGGTGCGGCCGGTTTCCGGAAAGGCTGGTGTAACCAGCACGCTGCCGCCGCCCGCAGCATTGCGCAAGGCCTCGGTGACGGGACCGATATTGCCGGCATCGGTGGAATCGAAGGTCGAGCAGATTTTGTAAAGCACATGGCCCGCGCCCCGATGGCGCAGCCATCGCTCGGCTTCGGTGGCAGCCGTCACGGCCTCTGGGGCCCTGACCGAGCGGATTTTCAGGGAGACGACAACGGCATCCACGTCGGGCAGTGCCAGCGATGGATCCGGGATGCCGACCGTCTGCACCGTGCGCAGGCCATTCTTTGTCAGCGTGTTGGCAAGATCCGACGCGCCCGTATAGTCGTCAGCGATCGATCCGAGTGAAATAGCCATCGTCTAGCTCCGTGCAAAGGGTTTGAACCAGCCTAGACCGTCCAGTGTGTGGCTGCGCGGGATGTATTCGCAGCCGATGAAGCCGTCATAGCCCAGGCGGTCGATTTCGCCGAACAGATAGGGATAGTTCAGTTCCTCCCCATCCGGCTCGTTGCGTGACGGCACGCTGGCAATCTGGATATGGCCGGTGATCGGCAGTAGGCGCCGCAACGCCATGACGACGTCGCCATGGATGATCTGACGGTGATAGATATCGAACTGGAGCTTCAGGTTCGGCAAGCCGCATTCGGCAATCAGCAGTTCGGCTGCGTTGAAGTCGTTGAGGAAATATCCCGGCATGTTTCGCCCGTTGATCGGCTCGAGCAGGAGATCGATGCCCTTTTCCGCAAGCCGCTCGGCCGTATAGGTGACGGAGCGCCGATAACGGGAGGAGGCGTCGCCGTCGTGACGGTCGGCGATGCCCGCCATCAGGTGCAACCGTCCGACTCCCGTCGCTGCCGCAAAGTCCAGTGCCTTGTCGACATCGGCTTTCAGCGCATCGAACCGTTCGGGAAGGGCGGCAATGCCACGTTCGCCTGCTGCCCAGTCGCCCGGCGGCAGGTTGAACAAGGCCTGCTGCAGATTGTTGCGGGCAAGCCGCTCGGCAATTGCCTCCGGCGTGGCTTCATATGGAAAGAGGTATTCGACGGCGGCAAAGCCGGCATCGGCTGCGGCGTCGAAACGATCGAGGAATGCCCATTCGTTGAACATCATCGTCAGGTTGGCGGCGAAAACCGGCATGTCTAGCGTTCCTTTTTACAGCCTCTGCGGCTTCTCGTTGGAACCGGGCAACTCAGCGCCGGAAAGTCTGGCATAGAGCCGCGCGAGCGAGGAGTCGTCGTCCCGGCCCATGCCGGCGCCTGCGGCGGCCAGATACATCTGCAGGGCCGCGGCCGCGAGCGGTGACGGATATCGTTCGGAGCGCGCCATATCCTGGACGATACCGAGATCCTTGACGAAAATCTCGATGCTGCTGAGCGGCGTATAGTCTCCGGCCAGCACATGCGGCACGCGGTTTTCGAACATCCACGAATTGCCGGCCGAGGCGGTGATAACCTCATAGACCTTGTCGAGGTCGAGGCCCTGCTTGGCGGCAAAGGTGATGGCCTCGCAGGCGGCGGCGATGTGCACACCGGCAAGAAGCTGGTTGATCATCTTGAAGGCAGCGCCCGTTCCGGCCGCGTCGCCGAGTTCGTAGACCTTGCCGGCCATGGCGTTGAGACCTGGGCGCGCCCTGTCAAAGGCCTGGCTGGAGCCGGATGCCATGATCGTCAATTCGCCAAGCGCCGCCTTGGCTGCGCCGCCGGAAATCGGCGCATCGAGATAATGCAGACCGAGAGCCTCTACTCTTTGCGCCAGATTGCGTGCGACGGCGGGATCCATGGTTGCCGACGAGATGAACACGGCGCCTGGCTTCATTGTGCTCGCAACGCCTTCCGGGCCGAACAGCACGGCCTCGGTCTGCGCGCCGTTGACGACGACGGAGACGACGATGTCGGCATCCTTTGCCGCGCCGGCCGGGGTCTGTGCACCCCGTCCGCCGTCGGCGATGAAGCGGTCCACCGCCGCCGACGTGATGTCATATCCAACGACATCGAGCCCTGCGCGCTTCATCGACCGGGCCATTCCGAGCCCCATTGAACCAAGGCCGATGACGGCCGCGATGAAAGTGGAGCCTGAGTTTTCGGCAAGCGGTGTCATGGGAGTTTCTCCAGTCCTGAAAGAGCCGTGCCTTGGCATCTGCAGCCAAGTTTTGGCAGCGCTGCCATTTCCTACTCCCTTTTGGCAGCGCTGCCAACTGCAGATTGGCAGCGCTGCCAAAAATATCTTGCTTCTGGCCGGAAGTGATGAAAGATGGATGTCGCAGCGAGGCGTCCCAAGGATCGCTTCGCACTTAAAGATTCCAGATGCCGGGTTCAAAAGCGACCATGGAATTCAAACATCAGGCGACCGTGACCCTTGCAGAGGTCGCGGAAGCGGCCGGAGTCGGCGAGAGTACGGTGTCGCGCGTGCTGCGCAACCACGGTTCGTTTTCCGGCAGAACGCGGGAGCGGGTGATGGCCGCCGTCGAGCGGCTGGGCTATGTCCCGAACCGGATCGCCGGAACGCTTGCCTCCACCGGTTCGCGTCTTGTCGCCTTCGTCATTCCCTCGCTGTCCAACATCGTATTTTCCGACGTGCTGCGTGGAGCGAGCGCCGTTCTGGAAGAAAACCGCTATCAGGCGGTCTTTTCGGTGACGGACTATGATCCGGGCAAGGAGGAGGCGCTCGCTACTGCGATGCTTGCCTGGCGGCCGGCAGCGGTGATGCTGGCGGGGTACGAGCACACCGACGGCACGGTGAAGATGTTGCGCGCCAGCGGGTGCCGGGTCGTGGAACTGCTCGATCTGGATGGCGATGCCCTCGATATCGCCGTCGGCTTCTCGAATCGTGCGGCCGGGCGGGAGAGCGCTGCCTTCCTGCTCAGACGGGGCTACCGAAGGATCGGCTATGTCGGTCACGACCTGGACCGCGACACCCGCGCCGGCAAGCGTTTTTCGAGCTTTTGCGAAACTCTCGACGCCAACGGAACTCCGCTCATTGCTCGCGAAATCCTGGCGGGCGCCTCGTCAGTGGAAAACGGCAAGCAGGGGCTGGAGCGACTGTTGGCACGAGCGACCGATCTCGATGCCGTCTATTTTTCCAACGACGACATGGCGCTCGGCGGTTATTTTCACTGTCTCTCTCAAGGGATCGTTATCCCCTCGCAGCTCGCCATATTCGGCTATAACGGCCTAGATATCGGCCGGGCAATACCGCAACCCCTGTCGACGATCCGGACGCCGCGCGTGGCGACGGGACAGACAGCCGCTGAGTTGGTCGTCGCCAACGCGCCGCCGCAAGCCATCGATCTCGGTTTTGAACTGATCGAAGGCGCAACTGCGTAAGATCGGAGGAACTGCCATGTCCGACGCCCGCCTGCGTGAGGAAATCTGCCGATACGGTCGCTCGCTGTTCGAGCGCGGGCTGACGCCGGGTTCGTCCGGCAATATATCGTTGCGGCTGGAGGACGGCGGCTGGCTGGTGACGCCGACCAACGCCTCGCTCGGCTTCCTCGACCCGGCCCGGATCTCCAGGCTCGATGCGGAAGGCCGGTTGCTGTCGGGCGACAAGCCGACCAAGGAAATCCCGCTTCACACCGCCCTCTACGACACACGCGGCAGTGCCCGCGCTATCGTCCACCTTCACTCGACACATGCGGTGGCGCTGACCATGCTGCCGGAGATCGATCCGCGTGCCGCCCTGCCGCCGATGACGCCATATTATCTCATGCGCGCCGGCGAGACCGCGTTGGTGCCGTATTATCGCCCAGGGGATCCGGCAGTGGCCGACGCGATCCGGGGACTGGCCGGCAGATATTCGTCGGTGCTTCTGGCCAATCATGGACCTGTTGTCGCCGGTGACAGCCTGGAGGCGGCGGTGTTTGCGACTGAGGAACTGGAGGAAACGGCAAAGCTCTATCTGCTGCTGCGCAACCTCAACCCCCGTTTCCTCAGCCCGGCTCAGGTGGCCGATCTCGTCGATACATTCGGCCTCGACCTTCCGTCGCAGCATGGCCACGATCACGATTGAACAGATCCCCGGCGCCCCGGGGAGGCGCAACCTTCTGCCAAACGCCGCTTTCGATACGATAGATTCTGCTTCCGATGCGGCCAATTCAGGCAGCCATGGGCGAAGCGGAGCCTATGATTGTGAACAGGTCCCAGTTCCGATCGCTAAAGGATACGCAGATGACGACGTTCCGTCCGAAATACATCACCTTCGATTGCTACGGCACGCTGACCAATTTTCAGATGGCGGAAGCGGCGCGCGACCTCTACGGCAATCAGCTTGACGAGCCGCGCATGGTGGAGTTCATCAAGAATTTCGCCGCTTATCGCCTTGATGAGATCATGGGCGCCTGGAAGCCCTATGCCGAGGTGGTGCACAATTCGCTCGAACGGACTTGCAAGCGCAATGGCGTGGAATTTCGCCACGAAGCAGCGCAAATGGTTTACGAGCGTGTTCCCACCTGGGGGCCGCATCGCGACGTACCCGAAGGTCTTGCCAGGGTTGCCCGCGAAATTCCGCTGGTGATCCTGTCCAATGCCATGGATGCGCAGATCATGTCGAATGTCGAAAAGCTCGGCGCGCCCTTCCATGCGGTCTATACCGCGCAACAGGCAAATGCCTATAAGCCGCGTTTCCAAGCCTTCGAATATATGTTCGACATGCTCGGCTGCGGACCGCAGGACGTGCTCCATTGCTCGTCCTCCTTCCGCTATGACCTGATGTCTGCCCACGATCTCGGCATCAAGAACAAGGTCTGGGTCAACCGGGGCCACGAGCCGGCCAATCCCTATTACGGCTATGTCGAAATCCCTGATATCTCAGGTCTGCCCGGTGTCGTTGGCCTCTGACGGAGACAAACGGATGCAGTTTCAATCCTACTGGCATGACACAGCCCGCGCTTTTGCCGATGCGGCTCACGGTCCTGTCGAAGGACATTATGATGTGGCCGTCATCGGCGCCGGTTTTACCGGGCTTGCGGCCGCGCGCCAGCTTGCGAAAGCCGGCGTCAAGGTCGTCGTGCTGGAGGCCGAACGCGTGGGCTGGGGGGCGTCGGGACGCAATGGCGGCCATCTCAACAACGGGCTAGCCCATAGCTTCCTGTCTGCCAAGTCAGCACTCGGCACCGAGCGTGCCGTCGCGCTTTATCGGGCGTTCGACGAGTCGATCGACACCATCGAGGCGATCGTCGGCGAGGAGGGCATCGACTGCAACTTCCGTCGCGCCGGGAAGCTGAAGCTTGCCTCCAAGCCGCAGCATTTCGATGCCATTGCCCGCAATTTCGAGGCTGTGCATAGAGAGGTCGATCCGGAGACGGCGCTTCTTTCGGCGGATGACTTGAAGAGTGAGGTCGGCTCGCCTTTCCATGGCGCCATGCTCTCGAGGAAGAGCGCGATGATGCATATGGGGCGCTATGTCGCCGGGCTCGCCGCCGCGGCCGCCCGCCACGGCGCCGTCATTTTCGAAAAGGCCGCCGTGACCGGCCATCGGCAAGGCAATGGACGCCACAGCCTCAAGACGGGGCGCGGCACCGTCACCGCCGACCACGTACTGGTCGCGACAGGCGCCTACACCCCGTCGCTCTTCGGCTATTTCCGCCGCCGGATCATTTCCGTCGGCAGCTTCCTGCTCGCCACGCGGCCGCTGAGCGACGCCGAAATCGCAGCGACGATGCCGGGAAACCGGACCTGTGTCACCTCGCTGAATATCGGAAACTATTTCCGGCTGTCGCCGGACAAGCGGCTGATCTTCGGCGGTCGAGCACGCTTTTCCGCCACGTCGGACCAGCGGTCGGATGCAAGGAGCGGTGATATTCTGCGCGCCGGTCTGGCTGAAATCTTCCCGCAACTTGCCGGCATCGAGATCGACTACTGCTGGGGCGGGCTCGTCGATATGACGAAAGACCGTTATCCCCGCGCGGGCTATGGCGACGGCGTTTGGTACGCCATGGGCTATTCTGGCCACGGCGCCCAGCTCTCCACCCATCTCGGCATCATCATCGCCGATGCCATCATGGGCAAGGCGGACCGCAATCCGGTCAAAGGCCTCGAATGGCCTGCCGTCCCCGGCCATTTCGGCAAGCCGTGGTTTCTGCCGGTCGTCGGGCTCTATTACAAGACACTCGATCGCTTCATGTAAGCGCGGCGTGACGAGAGCGGTTCAGCCTTTCTCAGGCATCTCCCGTAAACTTGCCGCCGTTTGGAAGACAGTCAGAAAAACCATATGGGAAGGCGCCGGCGGAGCTTCCGGCGCCCTTTTTTATGACGGTCAGGAGAGCCCGCCGATGTGGAAGCTCTTCATTTCAAGATATTCCTCAATGCCGCATCGTGCGCCCTCACGCCCGAGGCCGGATTGCTTGACGCCGCCGAACGGAGCGACCTCGGTCGAGATGGCGCCGGTGTTCAGGCCGATCATGCCGAATTCGAGCGCCTCGCCGACGCGCCAGGACCGTTTCAGGCTCTCGGTGTAGAAATAGGCTGCAAGGCCGAAGGGAGTGGAATTGGCGATGCGGATCGCCTCCTCCTCGGTGTCGAACCGGAACAGCGGTGCAACCGGTCCGAATGTCTCTTCGCTGGCGAGCTGCATGTCGGTGGTCGCGCCGCCAAGCACCATCGGAGCGGCATATTGATCGCCTGCAGGCATGGAATCCACAGTGGCGAGGATCTTGGCTCCCCTTTTTACGGCATCCTCCACGTGACGGTTGATCTTCTCGATCGCCGCCTTGTTGATCATCGGCCCGATATCCGTGCCGGCCTCGGTGCCTGCCCCGACCTTCATGGCTGCGACCCGCGCGCCAAGTTTGGCGGCAAAGGCGTCATAGACGCCGGACTGGACGAGAAGGCGGTTGGCGCAGACGCAGGTCTGTCCGCCATTGCGGAATTTCGACGCGATGGCGCCTTCCACGGCAAGGTCGAGATCGGCATCGTCGAAGACGATGAAGGGTGCGTTGCCGCCGAGTTCGAGGCTGAGCCGCTTGACGCTGTCGGCCGCCCCGCGCATCAGCAGCGAGCCGACGCGGGTCGAGCCGGTGAAAGAGATCTTGCGGACGGTCTGGTTCGTCATCAATTCGTCGCCGATCGCGGCCGGCATGCCGGTGACGATGTTGATCACGCCCTTGGGGATGCCGGCGCGTTCCGCCAGTACGGCGAGCGCCAGCGCCGAAAACGGGGTCAGGTCCGATGGCTTGATGACCACCGTGCAACCTGCCGCAAGTGCCGGCCCCACCTTGCGGGTGATCATCGCATTGGGAAAATTCCAAGGCGTGATGATCGCCGATACGCCGACGGGCTCCTTCAGAACGATGATCCGTCGCTCCGCGGTGGGCGAGGGGATGGTTGTTCCGCCGATACGACGTGCTTCCTCGGAAAACCATTTGATGAATGAGGCGCCGTAGCGGATTTCGCCTCGCGCCTCCGTCAGCGGCTTTCCCTGTTCCGTGGTCAGGATCAGCGCCAGATCCTCGATATTGTCGAGCATCAGATCGTGCCAGGCCTCGAGCAGGGCGGCGCGCTCGGCATGGGTCTTTGCCCGCCATGGACCAAAAGCCTTTTCTGCCGCCATGATCGCGGCCCGCGTGTCGGCTGCGTCCATGTCGGGCACGCTGCCCAGCACATGCTGCGTCGCCGGATCGATGACCTCGATCGTGCGCCCCGCTGCGCCCCCGCACCATTCTCCGTCGATGAGCCCCTGCTGGCGCAGCAGGCTGCCATCCCTCAATCCGTTCATCTTGTCCTCTTTCATCAAAGCGTCCTCTCCACAATTCCGGGCGCAAAACCGCGGCGCAACCTGTGCGACATGCTCTAGTCGAGTACCGAAAGCACCGATGTCGTGATCGTCTCCGTCTTGTCCTTGCCGGGAACAGCGCCGATGCCGCGCGCCGTCGTCGCCTCGATCGCGGCCATTATCCTTGCGGCAGCAGCCGCCTCTCCGAGGTGTTCCAGCATCATTGCGCCCGACCAGATGGCGGCTATCGGATTGGCAATTCCGAGATGAGCGATGTCAGGCGCGGAGCCGTGGACGGGTTCGAACATGGACGGCGCCGAGCGATCGGGATTGATGTTGGCCGATGCCGCAAAGCCGAGCCCGCCCTGGATGGCGGCCCCAAGGTCGGTCAGAATGTCGCCGAAGAGATTGGATGCGACCACGACATCGAGGCTCTCAGGCGCCATGACCATGCGGGCGGCCATGGCGTCGATGTGGTAGCTGGTCACCTCGACATCCGGATATCCCGCAGAGAGCCTGTGGGTGATCTCGTCCCAGAAGACCATCGAATATTTCTGCGCATTGGACTTGGTCACTGAAGCGAGTTTGCCACGCCGCGCGCGTGCCTGCTCGAAGCCGAAACGCAGGATGCGTTCTATCCCCTTGCGGGTGAAGATCGAGGTTTCCACAGCTACTTCGCTGTCCGTGCCCTGATGGACGCGGCCGCCGGCGCCGGAATACTCGCCCTCGGTATTTTCGCGGATGCAGAGGATGTCGAAGCCCTCGGACCGCAGCGGCCCCTGCACGCCCGGCAGCAGCCTGTGCGGGCGGATATTGGCATACTGAACGAAAGCCTTGCGGATGGGCAGCAGGAGCCCATGCAGCGACACGGAATCGGGCACCTTGCGTGGCCATCCGACGGCGCCGAGCAGGATGGCGTCGAAAGAGCTCAGCGTCTCGATCCCGTCGGCGGGCATCATGCTGCCGTTTTCGAGATAATAGTCGCAGGACCAGGGGTAGCGGGTCGCTTCAAGAGAAAATCCGCCCGATCCGGCGGTCTTTTCGAGCACGGCCCAGGCAGCGTCGGTCACGTCGCGGCCGATGCCGTCTCCTGGCAGAAGGGCAATCCTGTAGGTCTTCATCGCAGCTCCTTAAAGGCTGATGAGCACGCTCTTGCTCTTGCGGTTGGCATGATAGGCTTCGCGGCCGAGATCCTTGCCGATGCCGGACTGCTTGTAGCCGCCGGTCGGCAGGATATGGTCGCGCGAGCGGCCGTAACGGTTGACCCAGACGGTGCCGGCCTGCAGGCGGCCGGTGAGGCGGATGGCGCGCGCGAGATCGCGGGTGAAGAGGCCGGCGGCCAGCCCATAGGATGGGTGGTCGGCCAGCCTCAGCGCCTCCTCCTCATCCTCGAAGGTCTGGATGGTCAGGACCGGTCCGAAGATTTCCTCGAGAACCGCGGGCGATGTTGCCGACACGCCCGAAATCAGCGTCGGCGCGTAGAAATAGCCCTCACGGTCGAGCCGGCCGCCGCCCGTAAGGCACTCCGCGCCGCCGTCGATGGCGGCGCGGATGATGCCATCCATGCGGGCGATCTGGCGTTCGGAGATAACGGGCGAATAGTCGGTCGTTTCCTCCCAGGTCGGTCCCGGGCGGATTGCCGCCAGTCGGGACAGCAGTGCTGCCGCGAGCGCGTCCGCCACCTTCGCCTCGACGATGAGGCGGGATCCGCATATGCAGGCCTGGCCGGCATTGGACAAAATGCTGCCGGCGATGGCGCCCGCGGCGAGATCGAGATCGGCATCCGCGAAGACGAGTTGCGGGCTCTTCCCGCCGAGCTCCAGCGTCATCGGCTTCACGCCGGTACGGGCGATATTGGCCATGATCGCCGCACCGGCCGCAGTCGAGCCGGTGAAGCTGACCTTGGAAATCCCCGGATGCCCGGTGACGGCCGTTCCGGTGGTGGGGCCGTCGCCGAGCACGACATTCACGAGGCCGGCGGGCAGGCCGGCCCGCACTGAAAGTTCGGACATGTAGAGCGTTGAAAACGGCGTCATCTCCGATGGCTTCAACACCACCGCATTGCCCGCGGCCAGCGCCGGAGCGAGCTTCCACCCGGCCATCGACAGGGGGAAATTCCAGGGCGTGATGGCGCCAACGACGCCATAGGGTTCCGTCATGATCATGCCGAAATTCGCGTCGTCGGTCGGGACGAGATCGCCGCCTTCCTTGTCGGCGAATTCGGCAAAGAAGCGGATCTGTTCGGCGGTGACGGCGATGTCGCCGGCAACGAGCTGGCCGACGGGGCGGGTTGAGGAGAGCGCCTCAAGCCTGGCGAGGGTCTCTGCCTCGGCTTCGATCAGGTCCGCCCAGCGCTGCAGCGCCTTGGTGCGCTCGCGCGGGCGCACACCGCCCCAATTGCTTTCATTCAATGCACCCTTTGCCGTTTCCACGGCCTGATCGACAAGGGCCGCGTCGGCAAGCGGACAGCCGGCATAGGCCCTGCCGTCGGACGGCCGATGCATGTCGATGACGGCTTCGGCCGGAACCAGCCGGCCGCCGATGAAATGCCCTACGGGCAGTGAGATCGAGTTCGGATCGAAGCTGAGTGTCATTGCGTGTCCTCGGCATGAGCTTGCTTAAGCCTAGCTTGCGAAACCGAGCAGCATGCATCGACCGATATTGTTGCGGCGGATAAAAATTGCGTTTTCCCCGCCGCCACCAGTCAAATCTACGGCTGGTGTCCGCGCCCGGCGCCGCGCTGCCCGCGCAGAGAGGACAGCCGCCCGCCAGCTCACGTCACTGTCACGTAGATCTTGCGCACCGTCTCGATCGTCTTCCAGACGCCGATAAAGCCCGGCTTCATGACGAAGCTGTCGCCGGCCCTGTAGACCACCGGTTCTCCGCCTTCCGGCGTGAGTTCGACCAGACCGGACAGAATATGGCAGAACTCGAACGTCTCGCCCTTGATCGAACGCGTCTCACCGGGCGTCGCCTCCCATATGCCGGTATGAACCGTCTCTGCGCGAGCGACATCCTGTGCCCAGGTCTTGAAGGTGGGATTGCCCGCGATCAGGCGCTCGGGAAGGGGGCCGGACTCGCGCGGCGGATGGGATGGGTTGGCGTCGATGGTCTTGAGCAAAGACATTGTTTTCCTTTCCGGGGTGCAGATTTGTGTGGCGAGATAGATCAGTAGCCGCGGCTGCGATCGACCAGCCCGATCGGATCGAGGCCGGATTGATGCCGTTTGATGTTGCCGATCACGGCGGCCGCCGCGGTTTCGGCTTGAGTGACGCTGGCGATATGCGGCGTCAGCAGAATTTTCGGATGATTCCAGAAGGCGTGGCCCGGTGGCAGCGGCTCCGGATCGGTAACGTCGACGACGGCGCCGGAGAGATGCCCGGTGTCGAGCGCGCCGACGAGCGCCTGATGATCGAGCTGGGCGCCGCGGCCGGCATGAACGAGTGCGGCCCCGGCGGGAAGCCTGGCGAAGAGCTCGGCATTCAGGAAGCCGCGCGTCTCCTCGGTCAGCGGCAGCATGCAGACCAGAATATCGGTGGTGGCAAGCAGGGTCTCCAGCCACTTGCCGCCGCTGAGGCACCGAACGCCCTCGATCGCGCGCGGGGTGCGGCTCCAGCCGGACAGCGGGAAGCCGAAGGGGCGCAAACTCTCAAGCACTGCGCTTCCCAGCATGCCAAGCCCCAGCACCCCGACGCGGCGTTTCGCGGCCTGAACGGGTGGGATCGGCTGCCAGATCCCGCGCCGCTGCTGGTCGAGATAGGCCGGCAGATCGCGATGGAGTGCGAGGACGGCCAGCGTCACATATTCCTGCATCATCCTGACGATGCCGTCCTCGACCATGCGCACCACCTTGACCTGCGCCGGCACGGCGTCGATGCGGAACTGATCGATGCCGGCGCCGATCGAAAACAGGATTTCGAGATTGCGGTAGCGCGCGAGATCATCCGGCACGGTCCAGGTGATGAGGTAGCGCACCGCCTCCGGTTCGACCGACGCCGGATCCGTGGCGAAGTCTATGTCGGGAAGGTCGCGCGCGAAGGCCTCAGCGAATACGGCGCCCCGCTTCGCATCGGAATTGAAGAGAAAGGTCATTGCATCGGCTCCTTGATCTGACGGTCAGGCGATGCAATGTCGGGCGAGTGCCTCGATCATCGCCTGGCAGGCCAGGAGTTCGCCCTTGAGGATGAATTCGTCCGGCCGGTGAGCACGGGCGATATCGCCCGGCCCGCAGATGATCGCATCCATCCCGGCGCGCTGAAAAAGGCCGGCCTCGGTGCCGTAGCTGACGGCGGCGAGCGGCTCGCTACCGGTAAGTTCGCCAAGCAAGCGCGCAAGTGGCGCATCGGCGGCAAGCGACAGCGCCGGATAGGCGCTGAGTTCGCGCCATTCCACTTGGAAGCCGCGTTGCGGTAGCGCCTCGGCCACGGCCCGCAGCGGCGCAAGCAGCGTGGCCGGGTCGATTCCGGAAATAGCCCTGGCCTCGAACTCGGCCTCGCAGCTATCGGGAATGATGTTGACCGCCTGGCCGCCCTTCAATGTGCCGACCTGGAGCGAGGAATAGGGCGGTTCGAACACATGCTCGAACGGACCATGCGTCAGCCGTTCGGCTTCGGCGCTAGCGCAAGCCAAAACCTCGGTCATGGCGTGGATGGCATTCAGTCCCTGTTCCGGGCGCGAGGAATGGCCGGAGCGGCCCATGACAGTCAGCCGAGCGGCTGCCTTGCCCTTGTGGGCCCGGATCGCCCGCATGCCGCTCGGCTCGCCGATGATCGCGCCGAGCGGACGTGCGCAGAGCTTAGGCAGCCGCGCGATCATGTGCGGGACACCGCGGCAGCCTGCCTCCTCATCGTAGGAAAAAGCGAGGTGGATGGGCCGGCGGAGCCCTGCCGCCGCGAGCGCGGGGGCGGCGGCAAGCATGACGGCGAGAAAGCCCTTCATGTCGGTGGTTCCGCGACCGTAAAGGCGGTCCTTTTCGGCGCGCAGGCGGAACGGATCGCTGCTCCACCCGCCCTCGGCGGCGGGAACGACATCCATATGGCCGGAGAGGATGTAGCCGGGGCTCTCCCTTGGGCCGATCGTCACGAAGAGGTTCGACCGGTCCCCCTCAGGGCCGGGAAGCTCGGTGGCGGCAATGCCGTGACTTTGCAGGTACTGCCGGATCCAGGTGACGATTTCGCCGTTGGGTGTGCCGACGATGGAGGAAAAGCCGACAAGCCTTTCGAGGATTTCAATTGCCTGCATGAGCCTCCTCACTGCACGGATGGATCGAATTGCCGCCGGGCTTTGGCCATCACGGCGCCGTCGGCGCTCGGGATCTGGTCAATGACTGTAGAGGCCTGCCCCGGCTTTATTTGCCGAAAGTGCCTCGGATTTGGACGATTGTTGTGTTCGCGCGGGCTTCGCCAGTGAATTGTATCGCACGAACCGTCCTAATCTGGATAACGAAGTTTCAGGAGGGCGCTTTCCCTATGGATTGGCCGGACATGCGCGAGGAGGGCGGGAGTGAGTGCACTGACATCCGAATCCAGATTGGTCGACAGTTTCGAGACGCGCATTGCCGGGATCGACAGTGTCGACCTCGACAAGCTGCATGCGCTGTCGATGTCCGTTGCCTGGCCGCATCGCCGTGAAGACTGGCAGTTCCTGCGGGAATTCGGCCAGGGCATCGCGGCCATAGATGAAATCGGCCGCATCCTCGGCTCTGCGATGTGGTTTCCCTATGATGAACGGTTCGCCACGATCGGTATGGTCATCACTTCGCCGCGCCTGCAGGCCAATGGCGCCGGGCAATGGCTGATGCGCCACGCGCTCGACCAGGTTGCCGGGCGTAATCTTGGGCTGAACGCGACGCGGGCGGCGCGACGCCTTTATTTGTCGTTGGATTTTGTCCGTGAAGCGCCCGTCTTTCAATGCCAGGGTGAAGCGATAGCGCCACCGGATGTGGAGTTGCCGCCCGGTGCCGCGATACGGCCTGTGGAAGCTGAAGATCTGGAGGCGATCGCAGAACTGGATCGCGTGGCCTTCGGCACGGACCGCACGCCGCTTCTGGCTCGGCTCATGGGACATTCCAAGGGCATCGTGTTGGTTCGCGCCGGCCGGATCGAGGCCTTCTCGCTTTGCCGAAGGTTCGGGCGCGGCCATGTCGTCGGCCCGGTGGTGGCCGCCAGTGACGCAGACGCGATTGCTGTCGTCCATCCGCATGCGCTCGAGCATGCGGGGTTATTCCTGCGCCTCGATACACGCGAGAAAGTCGGGATATTTGCCGATTTTCTCTCCCGCTGCGGCCTTGCTGTCTTTGACTTCGTGACAACCATGTCGCTGGGCGCCCCTTGGCTTCCAATTCCGGGCGGTCATGTCGGGCATCGGCCGAAAACCTATGCGCTGGTCAGCCAGGCGCTCGGCTGACGGGGAATTAAGCGCCGGGATAAATGGGCGTGGCGTCCGCAGCCTTGATACGTTCGACTTCGGGTCGGAAGGAACGATATTGCCACAGTCCTTCCGCCGTTTCCCGCCGGTATACGGTCTCGAGCCAGAACACCGTGTCATCGATTGGCGGGGACAGGATGCCAGGCATACCACTCCGACCAGATCCTCTCTCGCTGCTCGATATTCATCGCCCTCTCCCATTCTTGAAGCGATCCGCTTCGAAAAATATTCAGAAGGAGAGAATTATATTGCGAAACTATTCTGTCACGAAGATCGTTGTTGGCGCCGCGCGAAGCTGCTCGGCCATCGTCTCACTGCGGCTGGCGCGCATGACGGCCTCAGCCAATCGAGCGTAGCCCGAGATAGGCGGCCAGGCTAACGGCAGCAAGGGCGATGGTCAGCCTGGGGCGGGCGTCGTCGAACATTGCCGCCAGCATAAGGCAGAGCATCAGCACGACAGATTTTGCCCAGAGATTTTGGTCGGAGACGGTGAAGGCGACTGCCGCCAGAAAGACCGCGCTTGCGACGACCGTCACGGGAGCGGATTTCTCAGCGAGATCGCCGCCGGAAAAATACGGCAGAAGAAAACGCCGCATGCTGAGGCCTGAAGCGACGCTCAGAAGAAGGCAGGTCAGGACTAGGTGCAGCATATGGTCGGCGCCGGTCGTTCTACAGATCAGCATTGAGACGCAATCTCCATGCCAGCCGTAAAACGCCCGGTAGCCGAGCCGATGCAGCGATTGGCGTGGCTATTTCGGCGGCGTCTCGATCTTTTTTTCGGCAATCACTTGGCTGTCTGGCCTGCGGATGGCGCGGACATTTTTAATGAGAAGGTCGAGCCGGGAGCCTTCACGCGCTGCCCCGATTCCGTTGTTTCGCCTGGGCCTAAACCCGCTTGAGCTCGGGTGATGATTTTTATATAGAGAACAATGACTCGCTTTAATTCCGGAAAAGAGATCTTTCATTGGACCTTTCGTCAATCGAGATATTCCTCGCCGTTGCCAGCGATCGCAGCGTTACCAAGGCCGCCAAGGCGGTCGGGCGGGTGCCGTCGAATGTGACGACGCGCATCCAGCAACTGGAGGAGGACCTTGGTGCATGCCTGTTCAGCCGTGACGGCAAGAAGATGACGCTGACACGGGAGGGCGAAACCTTTCTCGCCTATGCCAACCGGCTGATGGCGCTGGCGCTTGAAGCGCGTCAAGCCGTGCGGCCTCTTGCTCCATCGGGAACATTGCGGGTCGGCACGATGGAAAGTACGGCGGCAAGCAGGCTGCCGGCGGCGTTGACGCAATTCAATCAGATGTGGCCCGACGTGTCGCTGCATCTGACGATGGGCGCGTCTCGCGATCTCGCCCGCGATGTTCTGGCCGATGTGCTGGATTGCGCGCTGATTGCCCGGCCACCGAAGGCGATGCGGGAGGAGGATTTGGAGTTCGATGCCGAACTCAAGGCGCTGGAGATGGAGACGGTCTTCGTCGAAGATCTGTTGATCGTGCTGCCGTCCGGGCATCCCGCCATCAAATCCGCGGCCGACATGCGTATCGGGTCGCTCGCGGCTTTGGAACCCGGCTGCACCTATCGCCGGATTGCCGAAGACTGGGCGCGCAAATCGAGCGACCTGCCGACGAGCCAGCACGGTTCCTATCATGCGATCCTGGCGAGCGTTGCGACCGGGAATACGGCGGGTGTGATGCCAAGGTCCGTTCTCGATCTCATGCACTGGCCGACCGCCGTTCAGACCCATCAGCTCGGGCCGGTCGAGACCCTGCTGGTCTACCGCAAGGATCATTGCCCCAGTGCCTTCAGCGCCTTCCATGAGGTGCTTGGTGCAACCAAAGGCAGAGATGTCAGGCTGGCAACAAACTAGCGCCTGGGTCTCTTCCTTCGCCCTCCAGATAATTCTCATTCATCATTGGTCTTCGCATGCAGTTACCCGTTTCACCGAAGGTGGGGCCGAGCCGTTTTCGCCGCTTTCGCTTGTTTTCGCCCATTCTGGCCGGCGCAACGCTAAGAGAACGATTAATTGCCTGTTTCGGCGCCTTGCTGGGCATCGGTCTCACCGGCGTCATCAGCGGTTATCTGTTCGGTCAGGGGCCGCATCTTCCGCTGATCGTCGCACCGATGGGGGCGTCGGCGGTGCTGCTTTTCGCCGTGCCGGCAAGCCCGTTGGCGCAGCCTTGGTCGATCATCGGCGGCAATACGATTTCCGCCACGATGGGCATCATTGCCGCGTATTTCATTCGTGATCCGATCATTGCGACGGGCGTCGGCGTTTCGCTGGCCATCGGGGCGATGTCGTTCACGCGATGCCTGCATCCGCCGGGAGGGGCTGCGGCACTGACCGCCGTGCTCGGCGGCCCCGTCGTTGCCGGCTGGGGATTCGTCTTTCCCTTCGTGCCGGTCGCTTTGAACTCCTGCATACTCGTCGGGCTCGGGCTGCTGTTCCACAAGCTTTCCAGGCGGAACTATCCGCACGTCGTTCCTAAGCCGGCGGAAAACACCCACCAGACGATCGATCCGCCATCTGCTGTGCGGGTGGGCTTTCGCGAGGAGGATGTCGACGCCGCCCTTGAAGCGCTCGACGAAACCTTCGATATCGACCGGGCCGACCTCGGGCGACTGCTGCAGCAGGTCGAGCTGCAGGCAGCCATCCGATCAAACGACAAGATCAGCTGCGCCGATATCATGTCGCGTGACGTGATCGCCATCGGTGAGGCGTCTGGGCCGGACGCCGCGCGGCATCTTCTTTTGAAGCATAATATCCGTACCTTGCCGGTGAAGGATCCGGAAGGCCGTCTGATCGGCACTGTCGGCTTGCGTGAATTGTTTGCGGACGGCGATACGATTGCCCATGCGATCTCCAAACCGGCGACGGCGAGAGCTTCAGATGCGGCTCTGTCGCTCCTGCCAGTTCTGACGGACGGGCGCACCCATGCCGTCATCATTGTCGACGACGACCACCGGATCCTCGGCCTGATATCGCAGACCGACCTTTTGAGCGCCGTGGCGCGGCTGCTGCCGAATGACGGCGACACGATCGCGGCCGTGGCGTGAGCTTGTCGAGCGGCTCGGATTGCCGCCGGAGATCTCGCTGTCACAGGCTGCATGCTGCGTCGTCATTTCCGCGAAGTTGCCGTCTACAACTGCGGGACTTCGGACGTTTCCGAAATGATCCCGGCGATGACCTGAAACGGATGTGGAATGCGCTTCGCGTCAATTTCCTTCACCTGCGACCGGCAGGAATATCCTGTCGCCATAAGGATATCGGTATCGCCGGCCGCATCGACTTCCGGTTTCCAGCTCATCGCGTAGAGGCGTTCGGAGATCGGGCGGTTGCGGGCCTCGTGCCCGAAGGTGCCGGCCATGCCGCAACAGCCGGTTTGCGCAACCTGAAGGTCAATGCCAAGGCTTTCGAAGATCTTTTGCCATTGTGCGACGGAGGCCGGCGCATTGGTGCGTTCGGTGCAATGAGGCATCAAGCGGAAGCTGTTGCCCTTGACGACCGAAGGGGAAGCGGCGAGCCGGTCGAGATTGGCGGCGAGCCATTCCTGGGGAAGAAGGACTGCCGCCTTCAGCATTCCTTTATACTCGCTGCGGAAGGCGAGCGTCATCGACGGATCGAGGCCGACAAGCGTCATTCCGGCATCATCGAGCTGCTGAAGATAGCCTGCTGTCCGTTGGGCTGCATCGGCGAAGCGTCCGAGATAGCCATGCACATGCAGGGCTTTGCCATTGACATGGGAGGCCGCGAGAAGGGGTGAGAAGCCTGATTTCCTGGCGAGAACGATTGCGGCGAGTGCAACGTCAGGATCGAAATAGGCGGTAAAGCTGTCGGCGACGAAGACCACGCTCCGCTGCCTTTCACCCGGCGACAGCGCTTCGATCGTCTGAGCGGTCGCAAGCGGCACGCCGAGGCGGGCGGCTTCCTTTGCCAGTGAGATTTGCGGCAGACGCGGCAGCGAGGTCAGCCCCACCACACGCATCAACCTTCTGCCGACCCGCGTGCCGACGACCATGTTGTAGGCGGGGCGGATGCGCTGGACGAGCGGCAGGGTCGTCTCGATCGCCGCGACCAGCGGGTCCTTCAGCGGACGGAGATAACGTCCGTAGTAGAGTTCCAGGAATTTCGAGCGGAAGGCCGGCACGATGACCTTCACCGGGCATTGCCCGGCGCAGGCCTTGCAGGCGAGACAGGTCTCCATCGCCGCGCGCACCTCATGGGAAAAATCGTCCCGATTTGCCGGGCTCAGCGAGTTGAAGGCGCGTCGCGCGAGGCTCGCGAGCGGAGCGCTTCGCCGCAGGCGCGTTGCCTCATCGCGGGGATCGATGCCATTTTCGGCAAGCAGCCTCAACCATTCCCGCATCAGCGCGGCACGGCCCTTGGGCGAAAAGCGCCGGTCGCGCGTCGCCTTGTAGGAGGGGCACATCGGGCTCGTTTCGTCGAAATCGAAACAGGCGCCATTGCCGTTGCAATAGGCGGCATTGTCGAAGGCGGAGCGGATCTGGTTGCCGATGATACGGTCGGTATCTCCCCGCAGCGGGACATCGTCGATCTTTGTCAGCGCCTCTGACGAAGGCGTGGCAATCTTGCCCGGATTGAGCCGGTTATCCGGATCGAAAGCCCGCTTGATTTCCTGCAGGCAGGGATAAAGATCGCCGAAGAATTCAGGCACATATTCCGAACGCACCCCTTTGCCGTGCTCTCCCCAGAGCACGCCGCCATATTTGCGGGTGAGCGTCACCGCGGCGTCGCTGATCTCCCGAACCAGCCGGACATGAGCGTCGCGGGTGAGGTCAAGGGCTGGCCGCACGTGCAGCACGCCGGCATCGACATGGCCGAACATGCCGTAGGAAAGGCCAGCGCCATCGAGAAGGGCGCGGAATTCGCGAATATAGGCCGCCAGATTTTCCGGCGGCACGGCCGTATCCTCGACGAAGGCGACAGGCCTGACCGGCCCCTCCACATTTCCGAGCAGGCCAACGGCGCGCTTGCGCATCGACCAGATCGCCTCGACCTCAGCATGGCCTCGGGCAATCGTGTAACCGGCATGGCGGGTGCTTATGCCGGCGTCGAGAGCTGCGGTCACTTCCGAGAGCTTGCGTTCGAGCTCCTCCTCGTCGTCGGCGAGGACTTCGACGATATTGATGCCATCGGTCACCGCGTCCGGTTCATCCGGAAAAAAGCGGGCGATGCCGGTCCAGACGATGTCGCGTCTCGCAAGACCAAGTACTTTCTCATCGATGGTCTCCACCGAGGCGACCTTCAGCGCCGCGAGATCGCGGGCGTCTTCCAGGGCGGTATTGAAATCGCCATAGCGGATATTGATCAGCGCCGCATGAGCGGGGATCGGCAGAAGGTTGAGTTCGGCTTCGGCGATCAAAGCCAGCGTTCCCTCCGATCCGCAGAGAACGGCGTTGAGGTCGAAGCATCCGTCGTCGCGCCTGACATGGGCGAGGTCGTAGCCGGTCATGTAGCGATTGAGTTTCGGGAAAACCTCAGTGATCCGGTCCCGCTTTTCGCGTGTGATCCGCTCCACCGTTCTGTGGATCTCGCCGACGCGGTCCTTACCTGCGACGATCTCATCGAGCGCTTCCGCATCGAGCGGGCGCGACCAAAAATCGGAGCCGTCCACCAGCACGATGCGCAATCCGAGAATATGGTTGCTGGTCTTGCCGTAGAGGCAGGAACCCTGGCCACAGGCGTCGGTGGAGATCATGCCGCCGATCGTGGCGCGGTTGGAGGTGGAGAGTTCGGGCGCGAAAAAGAGACCGTAAGGTTTCAGCGCCTGGTTCAACTGATCCTTGACGACGCCCGCCTGCACGCGCGCGACCCTGCGGACGGGATCGATTTCGAGAATGGACCTCATGTGCCGCGAACAATCCACCACCACGCCAGATGTCAGGGATTGCCCGTTCGTGCCGGTGCCGCCGCCGCGCGGTGCAATACTTATTCCGCGGAACGTGGGTTCTGCCAGCACGGACGCTAGGTGCTGCAGGTCTTCTACGCCTCGCGGAAAAAGGATGCCCGTCGGCTCAAGCTGGTAAATGGAATTGTCGGTCGAAAATACGGTTCGGCTGGCCGGGCCGGTCTCGATGTCGCCCTCGAATCCCGCTTCGACGAGCCGCTGGAAAAACCCTGTGGCGGGGAGGGCGAGGGTAACCTTCGGCTGGAGGCGTGGAATCATTGCGAACCTTCAGAATGCACTCGAACTCTGTCACTAGCGCATCAGCCCCAGAATCGGAATCGATTTCCGAGGGCGATGTGAGGATCAAGTGCCACGGCTCCTTGCAGCGGCTGATAAAACGCGCAACGCCAGTCCCAGTCCCAGTCCCAGTCCCAGTCCCAGTCCCAGTCCCAGTCCCAGTCCCTGTCCCTGTCCGTGTGCGCGGCGGAGGCTGCATTATATCAGCCTTCGCCGTGACGGTTCCGTGCAGTCAGTGAGCAGCCGGTGGGCGTCCGTTTGTCTCGAAGAGACCGCGAGCCGCCTCGACCATCGCCTGCAGATGATTGGGATCGCGCACGCCCTGTCGGTAGAGCTCGATGATGATGCTCGCCATTCGTTCGGCTTCGTCGCTGTCTCTTGCCACTGCGTAATCGGCGCTGAGCTTGTCGAAGACGCGCTGGCAGGTTTCGAGATCGCGGGAGTCCAGCGGCACCTGCGATCGGTTTAGGATCGTTTGAACCATCTTCATTCCCTCGGAAAAGGCCCGCCAGGCGTGTCCAGGCGAGCCTGCGGCCTTGTCTTAAAAGTCCATACCGGCGCCGGGGGGCATCGCCGGAGGAGCATCCTTCTTCGGCTTTTCGGCGATCATCGCTTCCGTCGTCACCAGCAGGCCGGCGATGGAAGATGCGTCCTGTAGCGCGGTGCGGACGACCTTGGCCGGATCGATGACGCCCTGCGCGTAGAGATCGCCGAATTCGCCGGTCTGAGCGTTCCAGCCATAGGAAAATTCGCTCTTCTCGCGCAGCTTGCCGACAACGACCGAACCTTCGGCGCCGGCGTTTTCGGCGATCTGGCGAGCCGGGGCCTCGAGCGCACGGCGCACGATTTCGACGCCGACCCGCTGATCGTCATTGGCAGTCTTCAAATTGTCGAGTGCCTTGACAGCGCGCAGCAGCGCCACACCGCCACCGGGCAGGATGCCCTCCTCGACCGCCGCGCGTGTTGCATGCAGCGCGTCGTCGACGCGATCCTTCTTCTCCTTCACCTCGACTTCCGTCGAGCCGCCGACGCGGATGACGGCAACACCGCCGGCGAGCTTGGCAAGACGTTCCTGCAGCTTCTCGCGATCATAGTCGGAGGTGGTTTCTTCAATCTGGGCCTTGATCTGGGCGATGCGGCCTGAAATCTCCTCCTTCGAACCGACGCCGTCGATGATGGTCGTGTTTTCCTTCTCGACCGTGATCTTTTTTGCCCGGCCGAGCATATTGAGCGTCACATTCTCAAGCTTGATGCCGAGATCTTCGGAGATGACGGTGCCGCCGGTCAGGATGGCGATGTCTTCAAGCATGGCCTTGCGGCGGTCGCCGAAGCCAGGCGCCTTGACGGCAGCGATCTTCAGGCCGCCGCGCAGCTTGTTGACGACCAAGGTCGCAAGGGCTTCTCCTTCGACGTCTTCAGCGATGATGAGGAGCGGCTTGCCGGACTGAACCACGGCTTCGAGGATCGGCAGCATCGCCTGCAGGTTCGACAGCTTCTTCTCATGAATGAGAATATAGGGATCCTCGAATTCGACCCGCATCTTGTCGGCATTGGTGACGAAATAGGGGCTCAAATAGCCGCGGTCGAACTGCATGCCTTCGACGACCTCGAGTTCGGTTTCGGCGGTCTTGGCTTCTTCAACGGTGATGACGCCGTCATTGCCGACCTTTTGCACGGCCTCCGCCAGGAAGCGGCCGATTTCCGCATCGCCATTGGCGGAGATGGTGCCGACCTGGGCAATTTCGGCATTGTTGGATATCTTGCGGGCGTTGGCCTTCAGTTCTTCGACGATAGCGCTGACGGCGAGATCGATGCCGCGTTTCAGGTCCATCGGGTTCATGCCTGATGTCACGGCCTTGGCGCCCTCCTTGACGATCGCCTGGGCGAGCACCGTCGCAGTCGTGGTGCCGTCGCCGGCGATGTCGCTGGTCTTCGAAGCGACTTCGCGGACCATCTGGGCACCCATGTTTTCGAACTTGTCTTCGAGCTCGATTTCCTTGGCAACCGAAACGCCGTCCTTGGTGATGCGCGGCGCGCCGAACGACTTGTCGATCACGACGTTACGGCCTTTCGGACCCAGTGTCACCTTTACGGCGTTGGCCAGGATGTCGACACCGCGCAGCATTTTTTCGCGGGCTTCGACGCTGAATTTGACTTCTTTAGCAGCCATGTCCTCACTCCTTCATCGGCAGCTAGCGCATGTCGCCAAGTGTACAGCGGTTTTGCGAGAACGACATGCGAAGAAATTAAGATCCAAAGCGCGAGGGACGACCCTCAGAGATCGCAACGCGCTTTAGCGTTGACTTCCGACTTGATGGACTCAGGCGGCCTCTTTCCGCTCGCTCTGAGCTTCGATGATACCCATCACGTCGCTTTCCTTCATGATCAGCAGGTCTTCGCCATCGATCTTGATCTCCGTGCCGGACCACTTGCCGAACAGGATGCGATCGCCGACCTTGACGTCGAGTGCCTGGATTTGGCCGGCATCGTCGCGTGCGCCGGGACCGACGGCGATGACCTCGCCTTCCTGCGGCTTTTCCCTGGCGGTGTCGGGAATGATGATGCCGCCCTTGGTCTTTTCCTCGGAATCGACGCGGCGGACGAGAATGCGGTCATGAAGCGGTCGGAACGACATGTCTTCCTCCATAGACAAACAATGACGACGGTGTCGGTGCTGGCCGGACCGGATTGATGAGATCCGGACGGGTGCAAGTCGCGCGCATTGCGCGAATGATCTGGTTCGAGCGTTTTTCGATTTCAAGAGGAGCAGGAGAAAAATTAGCACTCTCTGCTGTCGACTGCTAGCAACTCTCCCGGGAACAGAAGCCCCCTTCCTGCGTTCGACATAATGAAGATAGTCGTCCCCTCGTCTCGAAGGCGAGTTCAAACTGCACAAGGCTTGAATCCGGACGTCGGCGTTCCTAGCTCTCTGGCGATCGAGGCTCGATGAGCTCGATCACCGTCCCACGTCTTAGGAGTGAGTGACATGGAAGAGAAGACCAATATAATCAAAGACCTCAGTATCGAGGAACGCGAGGAGATCTTCGTCGATATCGCTCGCACGCTGGAGGATACGGCGCGTGAGGCTCTTGTCGAAGGCAATACGCAATTTGCCGTGCTCTCCAACAACATGGCCGAAGCGATCCGCGTCAATGCCGACGAACTCGCCAGGGACGATCCCGAGAATGCCGAGCGCGTGTTGCTCCAGGCAACGGCGATGATCTCGCAGTTCGAGGCCGTGCACCCCTATCGCATGGTAAGCATGGCCGTTCACTGATTGCCGGCAGGACGGCTTGGCTTGGCCGCCCGCTCGAATCAATCGCCAGCATGCGGAACTCTCGCGGCTGGCGGAGGTTATTGGATCACAGCATCGAAAGGTGATCCATGACCACTTCCCCAACCAACATCTCACCCGAGAGTGGAACCGACGATGCGCGCTCCTTCGACACGCAGCAAGCTGAGGCCGATCGCCAGGCGGCATTGGAAGCCGCCCGCTGCAATGTGCGTTCGACGTTGGATCGCGAGAGCGGCACCGAGACCCCAAGCCTGAAACTGGCGAGGGAGTATCTCAGTCTCGGCGGGCGGCGCCGGTCCAAGATCGACGACAACATCACCACTGTTCGTCAATGGAATGAGGATCCCCCGGCGGCCGAACGCTTTTGGAAAGAGCGAGTGGAGACGCTTTCAAAGGATCAGCGCAAACAGGTGGAGGATTTTCTTCCGACCATCAACACGCCTTGAAGATGGCCGCCCGGCTCGTCGCCGCGCGCCAAATTGAGTAGCGAGGTCAGGTCGAAACTGGAGAAGATCATGGCCATAGATAAACACGAGCAGATACGCCGGCGCGCCTATGAAATCTGGGAAGCCGAAGGCCGCCCTGAAGGTTCGGACCTGCGTCACTGGATGCAAGCTTGCGACGAACTGGCTGGCGAAGACGAGCATGAGACGCTGCAAGACCTGCTTGATCAAGACGACAGAGATGATGCGGCCTTGCTGCAAGGAGCCGGGGAAAGCGGTGATCTCGATCCGCCGCGAGCCGACCTTGGTGTTGCCGGCTCCACGACGCCCGATATCGAGATAACAACCGGGGAGAACCCTTCCCGGCGAAAAATCAGAAGGACCGAAGGACCGTAACCGCCATGCAGCATCTCGACCATGCCATGCAAATCGCCTTAGAGGCGCATGAAGGGCAGGTGGACAAGACCGGGCGGCCATTCTTTGAGCATTGCCAGCGGGTCGCGCTTCTCGTGTCGGGAGACGAGGCGCGAACGGTTGCCTATCTTCACGACGTCGCCGAAAAAGGCAGTGGCTGGACGCTCGACAGGTTAAGGGAGGAAGGCTTCCCGCCGGCGATCATCTCTGCGGTGGATGCCTTGACGCGGCGGCCCGAGGAGCCTGACGACGAATTCGTCAGACGCGCCGCATCGAATTCGCTGGCCCTGCCAGTCAAACAGGCGGACCTTGAAGACAATCTCCGACAGGCCGAACAAGCCGGCAAGAAAACCGAAAAATACCAGCGCGGTCTGGATCTCCTGCACGACATCCGGAACGAACGCTAGGTCTGTTCGGGCGGTGCCGGCGAAAGTCCCGAAGAATGTCTGCCGTGCGTCCTCTTGCATCACCGGATATTTTCCGCCTCGCTCGCAACCATTCTTCAACCATAGAAAGCGGAGCACCCTGAGGCCGACCTGAGGTGAGGGTCGTGTTAACCGGTACGACCTATAGTCGCGCCCATGTGGATGAACGAGGGAACGGTCGTGTCCGGCGAACTGCACACAATCTTGGCAATGGATGGCACGTTGGCAGGCCTGCAGGGTGTCGGCGACGCCCTCGAGCGACATGGTATCGTGCTGCGCGTTCACCTCGACCGAGCTGAGTTTCACGAATGCGCCGCCAAACGACCGCTGCCGGCGCTCATTCTGCTGGACGCCCTGTCGCCGGAGGGAGGTGGGCTCGAAGACTGCCGGCGTTTCAAATCAAAGCCTATAACGTGTGATATTCCAGTCATCATTCTGGTCTCGCCGGAGGACGAGGAGAGCCGGATCGGAGGGCTTGCCGCCGGTGCGGTGGATTGCGTTTCCAACCTTGTCTCCGCCGCGGAGCTCGTCGCCCGCATTAAGCGACATATCGAGCTCGGCGCAGTCCGCGCGCGCCTGCAGCGGCGCAACGAGCAACTCGATACGGCACTTGCCAGCATGGGACAAGGCGTCTGCCTGTTCGACGAGGCCGGCCGGCTGCTGCTTTCAAACAACCGTTATGCCGAAGTCTACGGACTTGATCCCTCCGTCATCCATCCGGGACAGTCACTCAAGGACATCCTCAACCTGAGACAGGGGGTCGGCGCCGTTCCCGCCACCTCGACCTCGGAATATCTCGCCTGGGCCGAAGCGACCAATAGGGGCGATACGCCTCGGGATTGGATCAAGGAACTCAAGTCGGGCCAGATCATCCGCGGCTATCATCAGCGCACGTCGGACGGCGGATGGGTATCGACCCACGAGGATATCACGCAGGCCTGGCAGGCTGAAAAGGCCCTTGCGAAGGCGCATGTCCAGGCAGAACGCGCCGAGCAGGAGGCGCGGGCAGCGCATTCACGTCTTCTGGCGGCTTTCGAAGTCGTCCCGGAAGGTCTCGTCCTATTCGACGAGGAAGACCGCTTCGTCCTCTGGAACCAGAGATATGAGCAGCTTTACGCCGAAAGCGGCGATATGCTCGTAAAAGGCATGCGCTTCGAAGACCGCCTGCGTGCAGGCCTCGAGCGCGGCCAATATCCGGAAGCGGTCGGACGCGAAGAGGAATGGCTGGCGGAAAGGCTGGCCCATCATGCAAAGCCCACCAGCAAACACGAGCAACGCCTACCCGGAAACCGCTGGATACGGATCGAAGAACGCCAGATCTCCGAAGGCGGCAGCGTCGGCATACGTGTCGACATTACCGATCTCAAGATGCAGGAGGCGTCGTTCAGGCTGCTGTTCGAAGGCAACCCGATGCCGATGTGGGTTTACGATCATGAAACGTTGAGATTTCTCCACGTAAACCAAGCCGCCATCGATCACTACGGCTATCGTCTGGAGCAATTCCTGACGATGCGACTATCCGACATCGAGGCGCAGGAATCCAATCCGCCGCAGGCCGTCGTTTTCGATGTCGAGGATCCTGCGTCGTCCCGCTCTTGCCGCCATCTCAAGGGAGATGGCGCGGCCATCGAGGTCACCGTCTATTCCACCTGCTTGAACTACAAGGGCCAGGCGGCATCGCTGATGGCTGTCGTCGACGTCACCGAGGCCAAGCGCGCCGAAAAGGCATTGCTGCAGCACCGTGACACGCTTGAAGAGATGGTGCGCTCCCGCACGGTCGAACTGGCGCGGCAGACAGAAGAGCTCGAACGGATGCTCGAACAGGAAAAGCAGATCAACGAATTGCAGCGGCAGTTCGTCTCGATGGCGTCGCATGAATTCCGCACCCCGCTTGCGGTGATCGACGGCGCGGCGCAACGGCTCATTCGGCGCAAAGAGGCAGCGACGCCGGAGTTTCTTTGCGAAAAAGCCGATCAGATCCGCAGCTCGGTTTCGCGCATGCTCGAACTGATGGAAAGTATTCTTGCTGCCGGGCGGCTGGACCATGGCAGGATCACCATCGTGCACAAGCCGTGCTCGATCGCGGAAATCATCGAAATCTGCCGCGCCCGCCAGGAGAGCATCCGGCGCACCCACCGTTTTCTGCTTGACCTCGATCGGCTTCCTCCGACCATCTATGGGGATCATCCTGCGCTCGACCAGGTCTTCAGCAATCTCTTCTCGAACGCCGTGAAATACGCACCGGATTCGCCGAACGTCCACGTCACCGGATGGCAGGAAGGGGACAGCGTTTGCATCACTGTCCGCGACGAAGGCATCGGCATCGACGCCGATGACCTCCCGAAGATGTTCCAGCGTTATTTCCGTGCCAGAAGTTCCACGGGCATTGCCGGCACTGGCATCGGCCTTAATCTCGTCAAGCAGATCATCGAGCTTCACGGCGGATCGATAGAAGTGACAAGCAGCCGCGGGGACGGCACGACGTTTACGCTTCGGATTCCGATCGGCGCGGAGGTGCCAGATCAGTTGCGTGTCGCTGCCGGATAGGCAGACGGCATCTTCTCCGAGCGGCGGCGGCCTTCGCTGTTGGTCGCATTGTTTAGCGCTCGCCGCTGGGAGATGGAGGTTCAGAATGATCGATCGCCAACCCTTCGATCTCAAGACCTATGTGCGCGACATTGCGACGCGGCCATGCTTTATCTGCGGCTTGATCGAGAATGATCCGGCTTGTTTTCATCATCGTATTTTCGAAGACGATGAGACGATTATCTTCCTGAGCAAATATCAGACACTGCCCGGTTATTGCCTCGTCTGCCCGAGGGAACATCGCGAAGACCTGGCGAATGACATGTCGGGGGTGAATATCTTCGGCTGCAGGAGAAGGTGCATGTGTTGTCCCGCGCGCTGAAAAGGGTATTCGACGCCGAGCGGATTTATGTGCTTTCGCTCGGCAGCCAGCAAGCCAACAGCCACTTGCATTTTCATGTCGTTCTCTTGCCTTCAGGCGTGCCTCTTGAGGAGCAGCAATACCATGCGTTGATGGCGGAACATGGCGTTCTGCAGATGCCCGAAAATGAAATGGCGGAGCTGGCGCGGCGGATCGCTGAAGCATATCACGCAGAGGGGACTAATCGTTGTTAGACTTCACGTCGTTCGAGTGGCCCGAGGATGGTGATGCCTTCGTTGCGCGCCGCGTCCGCCATCTTTCGATCGGCTGTGGCCAGAGGCAGGCCATCCGCTTTCGCAAGGGCAACATAACTCGCGTCATATGCCGTGAGTGCATAGCGGTTTGCCAGATGAAGTATCAATCCGTCTCCTCCTGATCCGGCGTCCTCCAAGGACAGGCCCCGCAATTGCGTCATCAGCAGCACCGCTTCGCCGGATCGAAGCCGTCCACGTCGCTCCGCCATCAGAAACAGATTACGGGTTTCGAACCAGAACAAGGTCGGTACTAATCCAACCGTCGTGTTGAGATCGGACATAAGCCGGTCGGCAGCATCGTGCTGCTCATCAGGGAGAAACCACGCTGCGGCGATCGAGGCGTCAAGGACAAAGGTCATCAGTAACGTCGGCCTTCGTCACGCCACTCGCGGATTTCTTCCTGCGTCGTGAATTGACGGCTGGCACGTTGAGCTTTGATCTCGGCGATCAGTGCAGCGATATCGTTTTCGCGGCGAATGCGCGAAAGCCGAGCAACCGGCTTGTTGCCGCGGGAGATGATAACCTCTTCGCCGGCCTCGACCTTGGCGAGTAGTTCTGACAGATGGGTCTTTGCTTCAGCGACTTTGACTGTGACCGCCATGACGGCCTCCCCTGCTGTTGCGTTTATTGTCGAGCGGGCGCCACAGCGGCCTGCCGATATCTTGAGCGATGATAGGCTTCGAATTGCAACTTGGTCAACCGCAAACCAACCTGCCTCGACAGCCTCAGGCCCGGAGTGCGAGACGGCGGAGGCAGGCTTTGAAGCTACTGCGGCAGAGCGAATGCCGGCACCCGAACGCTCTTCTCGCGGAAGTGCCGCTCCACTTCATCAAGATCCGGGCAGGCCGGCGAATTCTCCAGCGCCAGCACCCAATTCTCCTGAACCGGCAGAGCCAGTGCCGCGGTGACCAGCACGGTAGTTCCTGGGTCGATTTCGCCGTGCAACTGCGGCAGCAGGGTCTTGGCGTGGATGAGGTTGGTGTTGGGTATAGGGCTCATCGCATGGCCGGCTCTCGGGCGAGTCGAGAGATCGACGATAGCGCTGATATCGGTCTGGCCGTACCAGACGGCACGGCCCTCTGCCTGTTCGGATCGGTCGGCGTTGAAATTGGCGCGCTCGGCCGGTGCGGATCGATGAGATCGTCTTCTACCTCCGGGCGGATTTCCCGCATGATTCCTGGTGGGAAAAGGCAAGCGTCACCTTCTCGAACGGCAGGAGCTTTTCATTCCCGCTGGTGAAATCGGGTGCTGCGCAGCGCTTTGCGATAGAGCCGTGCATCATCGAATGGATGGAACTGCACGGCCTTGTAAAGGCTGAGGACAGTTCGCCCTTCCCGGCGCTGACGCAGATCGAAATCTGGGGGACGGAGGTGGCTGCCGTCGTCGCTGTCGAAGACGAGGCCGGGCACCGCCTTCCTCTTACGCTATGAGCCGAGGGCCGGCTTGGGCCGCGCCGCGCTCGGCGGGCTGTCATGCAGTCTGTTCCAGGCGCGACGCAGCTGCCGGGCCGAGCCGAAGCCGGCGCGCATCGCCACGGCCTCCATATCCAGCCGTGAACCGGCGAGCATCTCGCGGGCGAGCGCCACGCGCATACGGTTGACGAAATCCGTGACGCTCATGCCGGTATATTCGTTGAACAGCCGCGAGAGGTTTCGCGGGCTGGCGCCGCTGAGGCGCGCGAGCGAGGCGACCGACCAGTCGCGGGAGGGATCGGCAGCGACTGCGTCCTGGGCGCGATGGATGGCCGGATGGATATGGTTGCGGCCTTCGAGCCAGGGCGAAAGCTGCGGATCCGAGCCGCCGCGCCTGAGATAGACGACGAGATAGCGCGCCACCGCAAGCGCGCAGGCATGTCCCGCCGCCTCGGCAACAATGTGCAGCATGAGGTCTATACCGGCGGTGATGCCGGCGCTCGTCAGGCGCTCTCCATCCTCGACATAGAGCCGGTTGTCCCGGATGCGCGCGGTGGGCGCAAGCCTCGCCAGGTCCTCCATGCAGCCGTGATGGGTGGTGCATTCGCGGCCGTCAAGCATTCCGGCCTCGGCGGCGAGCAAGGCGCCCGAGCAGATCGAGGCCAGCCGAACCCCTGGACGAATGGCCCGCTTCAGCCAGGCGACGATCGCGGCCTGGGCGGCGCGCTCCTCTTCGTCCCACGGACGGTTGTTCTCCATCGGCGCGTCGGCGCTGCCGGCGATGACGACAAGCGCCTGGTCGGGCAATCGCTCCGGCAAGGCGGCGACGCCGGTCACGGCAAGGCCGATCGAGCTGCCGACCGTTGCCGAGGGGCCAATATAGGTGACGCTGAAACGCACCGCCGTCTGTTCGAGGTTCGCCTTGCGCAGCACTTCGATCGGGCCAGCGACATCGAGCAGCAGCACGCGCGGCGGCACGACGACGTAGACGGGAATATCGAAGGGCTGCGCGGTACCAGTCATGCCGCGAGTTGCTCTTCGCGCCCCGCCAGCGCCTGTTCGACCGTGGCGATCCGGGCGAAGCGGCCCGACAGCACCAGTTCCGTGCGGCCCCGGATTTCCCCGGCGCTCCAGGTGCGCCCCGCCGCGTCGGTCATCGGGAAGGTCAGAGTCGCTTCGCCGACATAGTCGACCTGATAGCCGAGATCCGAGGCGTGGCGCGTCGTGGTCTCGCAGCACTGTTCGGTGCGGATGCCGGAGACGATGATGCGACGAACACCATTCTTGGTGAGCCACACGTCGAGCCCGGAACCGACGAGCGCACTATGGCGGCTCTTCCTGAAGGTTGCTTCGGGAGCGATCCTGAGCGGGGCGAGCGTTTTGACGAAGCCGGAGCTTTCCGAAAACGGCCCGCTTCCATCGACATGAAAGATCTGGATGGCAGGTATTCCGTGGGCTGCGGCGCCGTCGATCAGAGACTGCTGGCGTTCGATATAGGCGGGTGCGAGGGCTCCATCCCAATAATCGCGCTGCCGAAAAGACTCCTGGGCGTCTATGACGAGAAGAATGGTTTCATGGCCGGACATTTTCTGCTCCATGGCGGTTAATCATGAAGCCATATTCGACGACATGAAGACAGAGGAAAATGCACGCGCCGGACAAATAGCGGACAATTCGCGCCAATGCGGCCGAGGGCGGCCTCGCGCCGGGAACGGCGGGCGAGACACAACGCCATAGGCACGCTTCCGCCAGCCCCTCTGCCCGTGCTAAGGGGGACGGATGAGACTGCTTGTGGTGGAGGACAACAAGGAACTGGCGGCCTGGCTGGGCAAAGCCCTGCGGCAGGCGCAGTACACTATCGATATTGCCTATGACGGCGAGGACGCCGAGCATCTGCTCAAGGTGGCGGAATATTCAGCGATGATCCTCGATCTTGCGCTGCCCAAGCTTGACGGACTGACGCTTTTGAAGCGGCTGAGGCAATCGGGAAACAAGCTGCCGGTCATCATCCTGACCGCAAATGCGAGCCTGGACGGCCGTGTGGCAGGGCTCGACAGCGGCGCCGACGATTATCTCGCCAAGCCTTTCGAAATCGCCGAACTCGAGGCGAGAATCCGCGCGGTCGTCCGCCGCGGCCAGCACCGGGCGTCCTCGGAGATCACCGTCGGAAACCTGCGCTTTTCCGGCGGCACGCGGCAGTTTTTCGTCGCAGACGAACCGCTGCAACTGACGCCGCGGGAATATGCCGTTCTCGAACAGCTCGTCATGAAGCTCGGCACCACGGTCTCGAAAGCCGCCCTGTCGGAAAGCGTCTTCGGTTTCCATGATGAGGCCGATCCCAGCGCCATCGAAATTTACGTCCACAGGCTGCGCAAGAAGCTCGAAAACAGTTCGGTTCAGATTGCGACGCTGCGCGGGCTCGGCTATCTCCTCAGACATGTCCAATAGCGCCGTGACAAAGGCCGGCGGAACGATCGCGCGGCTCAGCCAGAGCCTGAGGGTGCAATTGCTCTGCTGGGTGCTGCTGACGCTCTTCGGTGCGATCGCCTTCAATCTCTACGACAGTTTCTGGTCGGCCGACGCGACGGCAAAGCTGGTGACGGATCGAACGCTTCTCGCCTCCGCCCGCGTCATCGCCGAGGCGGTACGCGTCGATGAGGGCGGCAATGTTCAGGTGGATGTGCCGCCGGCCGCGCTCGAGATGTTCGATACCGGCTTTGGCGACCGTGTATCCTATCAGGTCATCACCGCCTGGGGCAATCTGGTGAGCGGCTTTCCCGACCTGCCGCGGCCAGCCGTCCAGCGGGCGGGCGATGATCGCGCCTTCCACGGCGCCGATGTGCGTGTCATCATGCTCGACCATCCCGTCGTCGGTCTTCCCGATGACGGCACGATCTCGGTGACCGTCGCCGTGACCCACAACAGCCAGTACGCGATGCGACAGCAATTGTGGCTTTCGGATTTTTCGAAGCAGTTCGTGCTTGTCTTCGTCGCAAGCCTGGTGACCATCCTCGGGCTTCAGCGCGGCCTCGCGCCGGCGCTCAGGTTGCGGGACGCCGTGCGGCGGCGCGGACGCAACCGCCTCGATCCGCTGCCGCCGGAGATGGTCCAGAGCGAATTACGCCCGCTCGTCCATGCGCTCAACGATTACATGGAGCGCGTCCAGAACCAGATGGCCGCGCAGCGGCGGTTCGTATCGAATGCGGCGCATCAGTTGAGGACGCCGCTCGCGCTGATTTCGACGCAGGCGAGCGTGGCATCCCGGGAGGATGATGCGGCCCGCCGCGACGAGGCGCTTGCAGCGCTGCGCACCAGCACACGGCAGATTTCGCGCCTCGCCAGCCAGCTTCTCACCTTGTCGCGAGCCGAGCCCGGCAGCCGGCGCCCCCGCAGCGACGCGACCGATCTCAGCAAGGCTGCCCGCGAGATCCTGGAGGCCTATGCCGAAGAGGCACTCAAGCGCAACATCGATCTCGGCCTGGAGGCGGACCGCTCCGCCATCGTGGCGGGTGACGGGACGATGCTGCGCGAAATGCTGGTCAATCTCATCGACAATGCGATCCGCTATAGCAAAGCCGATGGGCGAGTGACCGTCGCCGTCGGGAAGGAGAACGGCCACGCCGTCGTCACCGTCTGGGATAATGGGCCGGGGATTCCCGAAGGGGAGCGCGAGCAGGTTTTTGAACGGTTCTATCGGATCATGGGAACCGAAAGCGAAGGGAGCGGTCTCGGGCTTGCGATCGTTCGGGAGGTCGTCGAAGGCGCCGGAGGTTCGGTTTCGCTGAGCGATGCGGAGGGCGGCGGTCTCGTCGTGACCGTGCGGCTTCCGCTCGCTTGAACCGGCGACGCTCCAAATTGACAAAGGCCGGGCATGGAGCCCGGCCTTCGCTTCGATCTGCCTTGGGAGGAGGCGGATTTATTACTGCGTGTCGAGGTGCTGCTGCGGACGCCATTTTGCCAGGCGGTTCTCGATCAGCGTCATGATGTATTCGGCAAAAAGCGTGACGACCATGACGAGGAGGATGGCCGCGAACATGCCGGCTGCATCGAACGTGCCCTTTGCAATCGAGATCAACTGACCGATGCCGAAACGGGCGCCGACGAATTCGCCGACGATCGCGCCGATGATCGCGAAGCCGAAGGAGACGTGCAGGCTGGCGAAGATCCAGCTCATCGCTGAGGGAATGACCACCGTGCGCGTCACCTGCCAGTCGGAAGCGCCGAGGATGCGGGCATTGGCAATCATGTTGCGGTCGGCTTCGCGCACGCCCTGGAAGGCGTTGGCGAAGACGACGAAGAACACCATGATGAAGGCGAGCGCCACCTTGGACGGCAGGCCGAGACCCATGATCATGATGAAGATCGGGGCGAGCACCACGCGGGGGATCGAGTTGATTGCCTTGATGTAGACGGAGAAAATGTCCGACAGGAAGCGGTTGCGACCGAGGCCGATGCCGACGAAGACGCCGGTGATCGAGCCCGCAAAGAAGCCGATCAGTGCCTCTTCCATCGTCACCCACAGATTATACCAGAGCGATCCTTCGGTGGTGCCTTCGGTCGCCCATTCGTAAAGCCGCTCAACGACGCCGCTCGGGCTGGAATAGAAGAATGGGTCGATCCAGTTCATGTTGGAGGAAAGCTCCCACATGCCGATCACGAAGACCAGGATGGCGATCTGCCAGAAGCGCACCAGCGTGTTGCGCCGGCGTATCGCCTTCAGCGCGGAGGCTTCGATCTCGGCATCCGACGTGCCCGGGCGAAACAGAGTGGCCGAACCGGCCTCGAATGTGACGTGTGCCATGATATCCTCCGTCAGGCCGCTTCGCTTGCGCGGCGGTAGCTGGTCTCGACCTCTTCGCGCAGGTCTTCCCAGATCGTCTTGCAGTAGTCGATGAAGCTCTGCTCATAGCGGATTTCCGATACGACGCGGGGGCGGGGAAGGTCGATCGGATAGACCGATTTCACCGTGGCCGGGCCGGCGGTCAGCACATAGACCTTGTCGGCAAGCGCCACGGCCTCTTCGAGATCGTGGGTGACGAACACCACAGACGCCTTGCGCTCGGCCCAGAGCTTCAGCAACTCTTCGTGCATGACCGTGCGGGTCTGCACGTCGAGCGCCGAGAAGGGCTCGTCCATCAGCAGGATTTCAGGTTCGTTGATAAAGGTCTGCGCCAGCGAGACACGCTTGCGCATGCCGCCGGAAAGCTGATGGGGATAATGGTTCAGAAACTTCGACAGGCCGACGCGGGCCAGCCAGTCGCGGGCGCTCTGTTCCGCCTTGGCGCGCGACTTGCCGCGAAACAGCGGGCCGGCCATGACATTGTCGATCACGTTCTTCCACGGGAAGAGCGCGTCGGTCTGGAACGCAAAACCGACACGCGGGTCGATGCCGGTGATCGGCCCGCCCATCAGGCGGACTTCGCCGGCACTCGGGCGTGCGAGGCCCGTCACGAGGTTGAGTGTCGTCGACTTGCCGCAGCCGGTGGGGCCGACGACGGCGACGAACTCGCCGCGGGCGACCGTCATGTTGAAATCGCGCAGCGCAGTGAGCGACTTGCCGGTCGGAGAGACGAAGCGCCGGCTGACATTGATCAACTCGATCGCCGGGGTCTGATTGTTGTCCTGTTGCATGGTGATACCTGAGGCGTGCTTAGGGGCGCGCACGCGATGCCCGTGATCGAACGGACGCCGCTTCCGCTCGGGAGCTGGAAGCGGCGCGGCGGCCTCACTTGACGTTCTTGACGAACTCGGTCGTGTAGGTCTTGGCAAGGTCGATCTGCTTGCCCTTGACGTTCTTGGAGAACTCCGAGAGCACGGCAAGCACGGTCTGCGGACCGTCTTCCGGCATCACGCCGTCAGGCGTGAACATGCCCTTGCCCTCGTCGAGAGCCTTGACGTAGCCGTCCTTGTCGCCGACGTAGAAATCCTTCGGCATCTTGTCGGCGATCTCGGCGGCGGAATGCGTATTGATGTACTTCAGCGTTTTGACGAAGGCGCTGGCAAGTTTCTGTGCCTCGTCCTTATGTTCCTCGACCCACGAAGTTTCCATGTAGAGCGAGGCAGCCGGGTAGGTTCCGCCGAGTGCCTTGCGGGTCGCTTCGACCGTGCGCATGTCGACGAGAACGCTCGCTTCGCCTGTCTTGATCAGGCGCGAGATCGTCGGCTCCGTCGTCATGCCGGCCTGGATCTGATCCTGCTGCATGGCGGCGATGAAGGTGCCGCCGGCGCCGACCGGAATGGTGACGACGTCGCCGGGCTTCAGGCCCGCCTTGGAGGCCATGAAGAGGGTGAGGAAGTTGGTGGAGGAGCCGAGACCGGTGACGCCGAGGCTCTTGCCCTTGAAGTCGGCGGGCGACTTGATGTCGGGGTGCTTGCTCGAAACCATCTCGACCTCGCCAGGCGCCTGGCTGAACTGAACGATGGATTCGACGAACTTGCCCTTGGCCTGCAGGTCCACACAGTGGTCGTAGAAGCCGACGACACCCTGCACGGCGCCTGCCAGAAGCTGGTTTTCGGCATCGACGCCAGCCGCTTCGTTCAGCAGCTCGACGTCGAGACCTTCGTCCTTGAAGTAGCCCAGGGATTCAGCGAGCTTGGCCGGCAAATAGATCTGCTTTTCATAGCCGCCGACCATGATGGTGATCTTGTCGGCCGCGTGGGCGGCGCCTGACGTGAACGAGGCTGCGGCGAGAAGCGCGGAAAAAGCGACGGTGTGAAAAAGGCTGCGTGAAGAACGCATTGATATCTCCTCCTGATGGTTTACCCGCATCGTCGTCTCGTCACCTTGACCCGTGTCTCCTCCACGATGCTGCCCTTTCCTAAGACGCCGAAGCTTTCAACTAGCTTTCAGCCGCAGACAGGTTAACAGCCCGTCCATCCATCGCGCCGATATGAGCTGCGCACGTCCCTTACCATAACGCGGCTGCGCAATCGGCCATTTGCTCGCGGCAGCCGGGATAGCGGTTGGTCTGGTGATGTCTGCTGCAGCGCTCTGCGTTAGCCTCAGCTCGTAAAACTTCGCAGATCCTTCAGCAGGTTGCGATACCTGGCCTGGCTGCCGACCAGATGCTCACGCATGGCGTTGCGGGCCGCCTGATCGTCCCTGTCGGAGATCGCCACGATGATCGCTTCATGTTCCCGGTGAATGAGCTTGCGGTAGGCGGTCTGTTCGGCCGCCCTTGTTTCCGGAACGACCCTCGATTGCGGGATGATCGCCGAGCCTTGAGACTCCAGGAAGTGCTTGAACAGCGGATTGTTCGTCGCCTCGGCGATCGCGACATGGAGTTCCAGATCCGCCTCGCGGATGGACTGATCGGTCTCGATGCAGTGGAGGATTTTCCGATGGCATTCGAAGATCGCTTCCTCCTGCGCCGGCGAGCGGCGCAGCGCGGCGAGCCCCGCCGCCTCGATTTCGACAGGTGTGCGGATCTCCAGCACTTCCAGATCGGAGGCGACGCGGGCCTTGTCGACTTTCCGGCCCGACAGCGCCGCGTCGGGGCTGATCACGAAGATGCCCGCGCCCTGGCGCACCTCGACCAGCCCGTCGGAGCGAAGGGCTGCCACGGCTTCGCGCACCACGGTCCGGCTGACGCTGTGCGTCTCGGTCAGTTCATGCTCGCTCGGAAGCTTGTCGCCGGCGGCGTACTGGCCGCTGAGGATCGCTTGCCGCAGGCTTTCGCCAACCTGTGAGACCAGAGACCCCGAGCCCCTGCTGCGATCCTTCCCCTGCATAGCCACGCCTCGATCCCCGCATCGGCTTCGATCCCGCCGGCCAGGGCCGCGACATCCCGAAATTACGATTCATCACACATGTATGACAAATCTTGTGATCTTTCAATGGACGCACAATTGTGGGTGCTTGCCGATTTTGGCGGTAGGGTGCCCCGTTGCATATGATCTGAGTTATTCGCTATGATTGCGATGGTCGATAAGAGAGCTGCGATGGGAACCAGAATCCCGGCTGAACAGGTTTCGCTTCCGCCTGTGCAGGAAAGCGCCGCAGTTTGACTCTTGAAGCACTGGTTGATGTGGACGAGGGCAAGACTGTCGATCACGGGTTGATGCAAGCATGGGCTGATAGCCTCGATGATGATCGGCCTCTTCCCTGGCCTCGCAAGGAAGTTTAGGCCAGCGCCTTATAGCCGCTTTGTCGACTCCCCACGCACGAATCTCGGCGTCAGGATGAAATCCTGCGGCGGCTCGGCGGCGGCCTCGGGGCTTGCGATCCTGGCCAACAGGCGCTGTGCAGCCAGTTCCCCGAGCTTCTGCGCATCCTGCACGACCATGGTGATGCGCGGCGTGATGACGTTGCTCCAGGGCACGTCGTCGACCATTGCCAGCGATACGTCGTCGGGACAGCGAAAGCCCATCTCCTGCATCACTTGCAAGGTTGCCAGCCCCATCATGTTGTTGGCGCCGATGATCGCGGTCGGGCGATCGCGGCGGGTGAGCAGGCGCATCGCCTGCGTGTGGCCGCCGCTCCTGGTATAGCCGCCCTCGACCACCAGTGAAGGATCGACGTCGACGCCGGCGCCCGCCATCGTATCCATGAAGCCCTTCAGGCGTTCGTCGGCGGTGTGCAGGCCGCTCGGGCCGGAGATGAAGGCAATGCGCCGGTGGCCGAGCTGCAGCAGGTGCTCGGTCAGGATCGTCGTCGTCAGCGGATTGTCGGAGCCGACGAAATCGCGTTCGGCGCCCTCCACCTTCTGGTCGAACATGACGATCGGCGTCTTGAACTCGCGCAGGAAGCTTGCGTATTCCTCGCCGCGCCCGTTTGCCGCCAAAGCGATGCCGGCGATCTTCTGCGCCTGCAGCCGCTCCAAGAGCGCCCGTTCGAGATCGGCCCTGCCGGAGGAGTCGGCGATCAGCACGAAATAGCCGTGGTCGAGCGCCTGGTGCTCGATCTCGCGGCGGATGTCGCCGAAGAACATGTTGCCGAGATTGGCCGACACGAAGCCGATCAGCGAACTGCGCCCGCGCGCCAGCGTCTGGGCCACCGGATCGATGCGGTAGCCGGTCGATTGTATCGCCTGCCGGATGCGGTCGAGCGTCTCGGCGCCGACCCGCTTCGGGCTGTTGAGCGCGAGCGAGACGGTCGAGATCGAAACCCCCGCCAGGCGCGCGACATCTCGTATGGTCGTCATGGTTATCGAACCGGTTCTAAAGCTTTCTTTTGTCAGATTTTATCCGCCGTTGCAACAGAACTTGGCGAAATGCATACCTCTGAGCCAGATATTTCGGAGTTTGCGAATTGTGAATTTCGGCTTGACATGCGCTGGATCCAGGACGATGTTCAATCACCGAACCGGTTCGACATGAGGTGGGGCCGGAAAACAGGGAGGAGAAAACCTGTGACGAGTTCGGAGCGCCAGCCTGAAAATTCGGTGTCGGGAGCGGGTAAGCACGCCTGGTTCAGCCATGATCGTCTTGGCATGTTCATCCATTGGGGTCTCTATGCCCTCGGAGCGCGGCATGAGTGGCTGAAGAACCGAGAAGAGCTGACTGACCACCATTACCAGCGCTATTTCGATAATTTCGATCCCGATCTTTACGATCCGAAGGAATGGGCGCGCCGCGCGCGTCTTGCCGGCATGAAATATGTCGTGGTTACGACCAAGCATCATGAGGGCTTCTGCCTCTGGGACAGCAAGGTGACCGACTACAAGGCGCCGAACACGCCTTGCGGCAGGGACCTGCTGACGCCGCTGGTCGAGGCCTTCCGCGCCGAGGGACTGAAGATCGGCTTCTATTACTCGCTGCTCGACTGGCACCATCCCGATTTCCCGATCGACGTCCACCACCCCTTGCGCAATCATCCGGAAGTCGAGGCGCTGAATGCCGGCCGCAACATCGTCAATTACGCCGCCTATATGCGCGAACAGGTGCGCGAGCTTCTGACCGGCTTCGGCCGCATCGACATCATCTGGTTCGATTTCAGCTATCCCCGCCGTGAATATCGCGGCCTGCCCGGCAAGGGGCGCGCAGACTGGGAGAGCGAACGGCTGCTGGAGCTGGTGCGCGAGCTGCAACCCGAAATTATCGTCAACAACCGCCTCGATCTGCCGTCGGGCAAGCTGCCCGACATCACGACGCCGGAGCAATATACGCCGCGCGTGGCGCCGGCTCTTGCGAGTCAGGGCGTGCTCTGGGAAGCCTGCCACACCTTCAGCGGTTCCTGGGGCTATCATCGCGACGAGGACAGCTGGAAGAGCCCGGAACAGATCATCCAGCTGCTCATCGATTCCGTCGCGCTCGGCGGCAACCTGCTGATGAATGTCGGCCCGACCGGCCGCGGCACGTTCGATGCCCGCGCCATCGCCGCACTCGAGGTCTACCAGAACTGGATGGCGGTCAATGCCCGGTCGATCTACGGAGCCGGTCCGTCCCAATTTCCGGTGCCGGCCGGCTGCCGCTACACCCAGCGCGGCAACCGCCTCTACCTGCATGTCTACAACTGGCCTTACCGCCACATCCATATCGAAGGTCTCGCCGACAGGATCGCATATGCGCAATTCCTGCACGACGCCAGCGAGGTGCGCTGGCTCAGCCACACCAGGGATGTGGATTCCAATATCGGCGTGATGGTGCCGGAAGGCATGATCACGCTCGAACTGCCGGTGCGGCGACCCGACGTTACCGTCCCGGTGATCGAGATCGTCCTCAAGGCGTAGTCGATCGCACTTGCGTGTTCATTGCGTCATGGAGGAGGAGAAACCCATGAAGGTTCTGAAAAAAACGCTTTTGCTTGCCGCAATTAGCGGCAGCCTCTTTGCCACAGCCGCCTCGGCCGAGCAGATCAACCTGACCTGGCAGATGTGGACCGGCTCCGATGCCGATACCAAAGGCTGGCAGCACCTGGCCGACATGGTGAACGCCAAATATCCCGATATCAAGGTGACGCTGACGACGACGGGCTGGGTCGACTACTGGACGCGGCTGCCGGTGCTGGCGGCGTCGGGGCAGCTCGCCGACATCGTGTCCATGCAGTCGCTGCGCATGCCGAATTTCTATTCGCTGCTCGAGCCGCTGAACGACCGAATCGCGGCCGACAAATTCGACGTCGGGGCCTTCACCCCCTCGATCATCGGCGGCATGTCCGTCGACAAGCAGCTCTACGGCCTGCCCTATGACGTCGGTCCGTGGGTCATCTACTATAACCAGGACGCGCTCCAAGCCGCCGGTATTCATTTACCGAAGCCGGGCTGGACGCTTGCCGAGTTTACCGATGCCGCCAAGAAGCTGACGAAGGACGGAAAGTACGGCTTCGGCATCACCCCGCAGAACTATTCGGTCCTGGCCTCGGCCTGGGGCGATAGATACGTCAACGATGCCGGTGAGCTCGACCTCACCAATCGGAGCGCCATTGCCGCTGCCGAGAGGGTGATCGGCTTTGCCGCCAAGGACAAGGTCGCGCCGCTGGTGCCGTCGAGTGCCGATGCCGGCACGGTCATCCAGGGCCGCTTCTATTCTGGCAATGTCGCCATGTATATCGACGGTCCGTGGTCAATCATCGGCATGAAGGACAAGGTCAAGTTCAAGGTTGGTTCCACCACCCTGCCGCGCGCAGACGGAGAGCTTACGGCCGTCACTGCGGGCTCCGGTTTTGGCATTGCCAGGACGAGCAAGAACAAGGACGCGGCCTGGAAGGCGATCCAGGTGCTGACCAGCCCTGAGGCGCTGCAGTACCTCGCCGAACAGGGCCGGGCGCTGCCGGCGCGTACGGCCTCGCAATCCTCCTGGTACAAGGTGGCGGCCAAGGACATCACCAATGGCGGCGAGGCGCTCGATTATTCGCTAGCGCATTCGGTGCCCTATGCGATCACGAACAACTGGGCGGCCGTGGAAAATCTCTTCAACCAGTATTTCCCGCCCGCCTTCGGCGGTAGCGCCGACGCCAAGCAGACGATGGAGTCCATCCAGAGCCTCGCGCAGCAATAGAGCGTGCCGTGCTAGAGCGCGGCGGCGGGAGCTGCCGCGCATGGAGGAAGAGATGTCGGAAAGCGCCGTTGCCGAAATTGCCCTGCAGCCCGGTCATCCCAGGCACTTCTTGAAACTCGAGACGCAGACGGCCATGCTGTTCCTGCTGCCGAGTTTCCTCGGCTTCATGATCTTCATGGCCCTGCCGATCGCCGCGTCGCTGGCGCTCTCCTTCACCAACTGGCAGCTGATCTCGACGCCATCCTTCGTCGGCTTGCAGAATTACATCAAGCTCTTCACCGTCGATCCAGCCCTCTACACCATATTGCGCAATACGCTGTTCTTCGCCGTCGAGTATCTGGCTGTGAATATCATCGTTTCGCTGACGCTCGCGGTCTGGATATCGAGCCTGAAGCGCGGCAAGGCGATCTTTCGGGTGATCTTCTTTCTGCCGACCTTTACTCCGACGATCGCAGCCTCTGTGGTGTGGCTGCTGATCTTCACGCCGGACGGGCTCGCCGACAGCGTCATCCGTTCGCTCGGCCTCGGCCTGCCGAACTTCCTGCTGAGTTCGAGCTGGGCCATGCAGGCGGTCGTGCTCGTCACGCTATGGGCCAATGTCGGCTACAACGTCGTGATGTTCAACGCCGCGCTCGACCTGGTGCCGAAGCATTATCTCGAAGCGGCGATGATCGACGGCGCCGGTCCCTGGCGGCGCTTCTGGCGCATCCGCCTGCCGCTGATCTCGCCGACGGTCTTCTTCGCCACGGTCATGACGGCCATCACCTCGCTGCAGGTCTTTGACGAGATCTTTGCGATGACGCGTGGCGGCCCGGGCTCGGCGACGGCCACCCTCGGCTTCGCCATCTACCAGAAGGGCTTCACCAATTTCCAGATGGGTTACGCCTCGGCGCTCGCCTGGGTGATGTTCGTCATGATCATGGCGCTCACCATCCTGCAGTTCCACATGCAGCGCAAATGGGTGCATTATGACGACTGACCCGGCCTCGCGGTATCCGCATTCCCAGTCCCGGAACCGGCATCGCATCCTGCGGCGGATCGGCAGCTTCGTCAGCTACGCAGGACTGTCGCTGATCGCGCTGCTCTTTCTCTTTCCCTTCTTCTGGATGGTGTCGAATGCAGTGCGTTCCAACACCGAAGTGCTGGCCGTGCCGGTCCGTATCCTGCCCGAGGAATATCAGTGGGGTAATTTCATCGAGGCGCTGGTGTCGTTGCCCTTCGGCACCTTCCTGCTGAACTCCTTCGTCGTTGCCTGCGGCGTGACCGTGATCGTCATCGTGGTCTCCTGCCTGTCGGCCTACGCTTTCGCCCGCCTGAGGTTCCCCGGCCGTGAAGGGCTGCTGCTCACCTATCTCAGCACGCTGATGATCCCGCAGGTGATGCTGGTCATCCCGCTCTTCCTTCTGGTCAGCAAGCTCGGCTGGATCAACACCTATCACGGCATGATCCTGCCGGTCGCATTCTCCTCTTTCGGCACCTTCTTGCTGCGGCAGTTCATTCTCGGCATTCCCAAGGACCTCGATGAGGCGGCGATGATGGACGGGGCTTCGCGCCTGCGCATCCTGGTCAGGGTCATCGTTCCGCTCGCCATGCCGGCGATCGGCCTGCTGTCGCTCTTTACCTTCATCGCGCAGTGGAAGAGTTTCCTCTGGCCGCTGATCGCCACCAGTGGGCTCGAAAAGGCCACGTTGCCGCTCGGGCTCACCTTGTTCCAGACGCAGCAGGGCACCGCCTGGAACTACATTATGGCGGGCGCCACCATCTCCATGGTGCCTGGGGTAATCCTCGCCATCGTGCTGCAGAGAGTAATCTACAAGGGCATCAGCGTCGGCTCCGGATTCGGCGGAAGATAACGTCAATGAAACAAAGACTTGAGGCATCAGTTCCGAATTTGCCGCAGCGCCTCTCAAGTCCACGTGACCGGAGCCGAAGAAGGGGCTGCCGCCACGGCATCAAGTCCCCCGCCGATACTTCCAGCTCCGGCGCGAAAAGTAAAATTTAACCAAAATTTGAAATAACGCGCTTCTATCCGAATTGCGCAGGGGAATTTATGAAAACGGCCACGCTTGTATCCATCGCCTTGGCGATGTCGGTCTCTGTTGCCAATGCTCAGACGATCGGCGTTTCGATGTCCGATCTCGACAAATTCAGGACAGCGCTTCTCAATGGCGTCGTCACGCACGGGCAGATGGTCTCCGGCCTCAAGCTGGTTACCGAGAACGCCAAGGGCGACAACGAGCTGCAGAAGAAGCAGGTCCAGAAGCTCATCGCCGACAAGGTCGACGCCATCATCCTGGCGGTTTCGGATGGCGATCTCGGGCCGCAGATGACCAAGATGGCGGCGGATGCGGGCATTCCGCTTGTTTACATCAACAACGTTCCTTCCAACCTGCTCGATCTTCCTGAAAATCAGGTCGTGGTCGCCTCCAACGAAAAGGAATCGGGGACGCTGGAGACGAAGCAGGTTTGCGCGCTGCTCAAGGGTAAGGGCCGCGTCGTCGTATTGATGGGCGAGCCTTTCCACGCGGCCGCCCGCGCCCGCACCCAGGATATATCGGATGTCATCGCCACGCCGGAATGCAAGGGCCTGGAGATCGTCGAGCGGCAGGCCGCCTACTGGTCGCGCGATTATGCCGACCAGCAGATGCAGGAGTGGCTTGCGGCCGGCGTCAAGTTCGACGCCGTTATCGCCAACAATGACGAGATGGCGCTCGGCGCGATCCGCGCCATGAAGAAGGCCGGCATGCCGATGAAAGATGTCGTCGTCGCCGGCGTCGACGCGACCGACGATGCGCTTGCCGCAATGGTGGCCGGCGATCTCGACGTCACCATTCTCCAGAGCGCCGTCGGGCAGGGCGCGGCCGCAGTCGACGCTGCCGTGAAGCTCGTCAACAAGGAGAAGGTGTCGCGCGAAAACAACGTTCCCTTTGAACTCGTGACGTCTGAGAACCTTTCCAAATACCTGCCGAAGAGCCAGTGAGCATAAGAGGCCTATAATGTTGCATTTCTGGAATAAATTCGGCATTCGCGCGCAGATCACGGCGGGCTTCGTGCCTTTGATCCTGCTGATGAGCCTGCTCACGGTCAGCGCGATCTCCGGCATGAACGGGCTTGCCGCCATCTTCGCCTCCTATCGCGCCACGGCAGGCCAGAGCCTCGCCATCTCGGATTACAGCGACCAGCTGCACGAGATCCAGTTGTCGGCCGAAGCCTTCCGCTCGACGCCGACGCAGGCCGTCGTCGATGGTTTCCGCGCCGGCGTGAAGGCCTTCGAGGCGGATGACCCGCGTTTTGCCGGCAACAAGGAGCTGCAGTCCGGCCTTGCGATGATCCGCCAGGATATCGCTGCCTACGAAAAGGCCTTCGAACAGATTGTCACCCTTCAGGCCCGGCGCGACCTGCTGATCTCCAAGGTCACCGAATTCGGCCCCTGGACCAGCATCGCGCTCAACGACGTCATGCGCAGCGCCTGGCGCCAGACCGACGTTGCCCTGCTGCACATGACAGCGGAAACGCTGGAGGCCCTGAACCGCAGTCTCTATTTCTCCGAGCGCTTCGTTCACTCCGATGACTTCGCCGCCTATGACACGGCGCAGGCAGCACTTGCCCAGGCAGTGGCGTTGAACGACGCCGCTGCCAAGGCTGCCAAGAACGAGCTGCAGAAGAAACGCCTGATGGGCGCCGGCCAGCTCATGCAGAATTACACCGCGCGCCTCGGCGACATGAAGGAGGTGCTGCAGGCCTCCGGCAATATCCGCCAGACGCAGCTCAACGTTTTGGCGCCGAAGATCGCAGGCGAATTCAAGGATCTGCAGGCGACGGTGACCGGCGCGCAGAAGAACCTTGATGGCTCGGTCGAAGCAACGGTTGCCTCGGCGACCAGCACGACGCTCGTCATCAGCGGCCTGCTGATCGTCATCGGCCTCGTGCTCTCCTATTTCGTCGGCCGGCTGATTTCCTCGGCTGTCCGGGGCATGGCGCAATCCATGGAACAGCTCGCCCGCGGCGACGACGTTATCGTCATCACAGGCGACGAGCACCGCCATGAACTGGGCGCCATGGCGCGTTCGCTGAAGGTGTTCCAGGAAACGGGTCGCGCCAAGCTGATCGCCGAGGCCAATGCCGAGCGCGCCCGCCTGGCGGCCGAAGAAGAGCGGCTGCGCCAGGAGGCCGAGCGGCTTTCCGACGCGCAGGTGATGGAACATGCCTTCCGACAGATTTCGCTTGGTCTCGACGCGCTCTCGAAAGGCGACCTATCCGTCCGCGTCGGCGAAGTGGACGCCCGCTACGTCAGAATCCGCGATCACTTCAACAATTCGGTCGCAAGCCTCGAGGAGGCGGTCGATTCCGTCATCAGCGCGGTTACGACGATCCGCTCCGGCCTTGCGGAAATCTCCACCGCCTCGAACGATCTTGCCCGCCGCACCGAGCAGCAGGCTGCGTCGCTGGAAGAAACCGTCGCGGCGCTTGGCGACGTGACGCGGGGCGTCAACGGGACGGCCGAGGGTGCAAGCCGCGCCCAGGCTGTCGTGGCGACGGCCCGCACCAATGCGGAAAAGGGCGGCGAGATCGTCTCCCGCGCCATCGCCGCAATGACGGAAATCCAGAATTCGTCGTCGAAGATCGGCAACATCATCAGCGTCATCGATGAGATCGCCTTCCAGACCAACCTGCTTGCACTGAATGCCGGTGTCGAAGCGGCTCGAGCCGGTGAAGCCGGCAAGGGCTTTGCCGTCGTCGCCCAGGAAGTCCGCGAGCTTGCCCAGCGCTCGGCCAATGCGGCAAGGGAGATCAAGGAACTGATCTCCACCTCCTCGGCGCAGGTCAAGACGGGTGTCGAGCTGGTCGGCGAATCCGGCGTCTCCTTGGAGCAGATCGTCGAGCAGGTCTCTTCGATGAATGAGACCGTTGCTGAAATCGCGGTTGCCGCCCGCGAGCAGGCGACGAGTCTGCGCGAAGTCTCGGCCGCCGGCGACCAGATGGACAAGGTGACACAGCAGAACGCCGCGATGGTCGAACAGACCACGGCCGCCGCCCAGAGCCTGACCCAGGAAACCGAAAGCCTCGCCGAACTGCTGCGCCGCTTCAAGACCGGCAGCGGCAGGGGGTCGGAGCAGCGATACTACGCATTGGCGTCCTGATGTCCTGCTGATGCAAACATCCAACCGCTCCCGCCGGCAAGCCGGCGGGAGCCGCGTCTACCTTCCTTCACGGGCCCGAATTCCTGGCTCTTTCGGCTAAGCCACGCAGATGCCTGGCACCGCAACCTTCTGAAAGAGGTGCGGCGAGGCGATCGCCGAGGAGGGATAGGCCGAAATCTTGGCCCGGAACTCGGGATGGGTGAAGGCCTCGCGGAAATGTTCGTTCGATTCCCAGACGGCGTAATTGAGATAGGTCGGGTTCTCGCCCAATGCGCGATGCAGCTGGGTGGAGATGAAGCCCGGCTGCTTCTTCATGAAGGTTGCGTCGTCCTGCCAGTTTTCGAGGAATGCCTTTTCATCGGCCTTGTCGAGCGTGAACAGGTTGACGAGTACGACCGGGAACGCATCGATGCCGATTTGGCGCTCGATCGGGAAGGCAGGGTCCATCGGGCGAATGCGTGACATGGTACACTCCATTCTGTATGGTTGCGTGATGTCAATTCGACATAAACGAGACATATGATATTGACATTATGATGTCAAATATATTGCATGGTGACAAATGGGTAAACCTGAGCGAGCAGCTGCTGGATCCGCATTGACCATTCTCATTCTCGACCTGTTCCGGCTGAACAACCGTATGCTGACGTCGGGCGACAGGCTGGTTGCCGGCCTTGGGCTGACGAGTGCGCGCTGGCAGGTTCTCGGCACGGTCGGCGCGTCGGCGCGCCCTCAGCCGGTCGCTTGGCTCGCGCGTGACATGGGCGCGAACCGCCAGAATGTGCAGCGCATCGTCAACGATCTGGAGAAGGAGGGCCTTGTCGCCTTCGCGGCCAATCCGCATCACCGGCGCGCCCAACTCGTGGTGCTGACGGAGAAGGGCCGCGAGACCTTCAACGCCGCTATGCGCCTCCAGGCCCCATGGGCAAGCGGCCTCGCGGAGGGCCTCGAAATCACCGACATCGAAATCACCCATCGGGTCATGAAGGCGCTTCTCCAGAAGCTGGAAGGAAGCGAAGGCGGCGAGGAGCCGGGTTGACGGCAGTTGAAATAACGCTGCCGCCGATCCTCGGAAACGGATCTGTGAGAAAGGGGCCAAAAACGATCAGCCACGGCCCGCTGCGAGGCCGTGGCTGATGCAGCGCGCAATCTGTGGGAGACAGGCGCGGCCGATTACTTGTTGGCGGCAAGCGCTCCGTTGATCTTGTCGACGTCGGCGCTCATGGCCTTGAAGGTGTCGTCGAGGGAAAGCTCGCCGACGATCAGCTGGCTCATCCGCTGGACGATAAGCTGATAAATGGCCCCGGATCCCTTGAGGCGTTCCAGGTCGCGGGCGGCCTGCGGCGCACTGTCGCGGGCCGCAAGGAAGACGGCCATGGCTTCCTTAGCGTTCTTGCTCTCGAGCTTGTATTGCGGATCCTTGATGTCGGCGCCGGTCAGGATGACGTAATTTTCGGCGATTTCACGCTGGATCTTTTCAGAGCCGAGGAACTCGATGAACGCGGCCACGGCTTCGGGATATTTGGTGCGCTTGAAGCCGACGATCGCGGTGCCGCCCGGCATTGCATAGCAGCCGGCATCGCCGCACGGCGCGCTGATCGCCGTCCAGTCGAAAGCGTCGGCGATCTTCTTCTGGAACGGATTGACCATCCAGTTGCCAGCAAGATAGGTCACGACATTGCCGTTGACGAACTCGTCACCCATGTTCTTGTACTGGGTTCCGCCGGCCGCACCCCACATTTCCTTGGGGAATGAGCCGTCCTTCGTCCAGTTGTAGAGGTCGGTGATGTAGCGCTTGGCAGCATCGTCGGGGAACGAGAACTTGCCGTCCTTGACGTAGTTCGAGCCGTAGGAGAAGGCAGCGCCCGAGAAGCGATGGCCCGAGCGGTCCATCGTGAAGGGGATCTGCGCACCCGTGGCCTTGGCGACGCGCGCGGAGGCTTCGACAATGTCCCTCAGTGTAGCGGTCGGCTGGGGAAGCGGTTCCTTGGCCTGCTCGAAGAGCGTCTTGTTGACGAAGGGCAGGTTGAAGGTCTGTGACGCAACATAGCCGTTGATCGAGTTCGGATCGTTGACGCCGGGGAAGCGAAGCGTGTTCAGGCTGTCGCCGTGCAGCTTGGCGAAGCCATCCGGATCCTTCATCAGCGGGCGCATGTCGAGGTAATAGGGCGCCAGCTGCCAATCGGTGATCTTGGCGATGTCGGGACCCTCGCCGACGGCAAGTTGTACCGGCAACTGCTTGGCGACCGCATCATAGCCCGATGAGACGAAGTTGACCTTGATGTCGGGATGCGCCGTTTCGAATTCCTTGCTCAGGGCTTCCATCCGCTCGACGTAAGCCTGATCGTCGTCGGTGAATAAGAAGGTGATCGTCTTGGTTTCCGCCATGGCAGTGCTGGACCAAGCGAGGGAAACAGTCGTCAACGCCAGTGCGAAAGCCCCTGATAGATAGTTTTTCATTTTCATCCTCCCATGAAAACATTTTCATCAATCGCGGCCTTGGCCATCGATAAGTCAATTTCATATACTTGACATTCATCTCGTCAAGCTATTTCCTGCAGCAATAGCGGCGTTCTTGAGCAATTTTCAAAAATCACGCACCAAATAACCTGATGAAAATATTTTCATTGGATTGCGGAGGAGGCGATCTGTGAAAACGGAAAGCATCAAGCAGCCGGACGACATGGCGCCAGCCTATGGCGTGGGCCAGAGGCAGACGATAACAGCGTGGGCCGTGTCCGCCCTCATCGCGCGCTATTTTCCCGGCGAGCCCGCGCCCGCCGAAGACCGCGTCAACTATCGTTTCATCAACGGTTTTGTCGATGTCGGCGACCTGCCGTGCCGCAAGGCCTTCTGGTCCACCATGGTCGGCCGCGAGCTTATGCCCGACACATCCTGGCAGACCGAGAGCCTCAATCTTCCCGGCTCCAACCGCCGCGTCGAATTCACCAGCTTCTGGCATGTGCCGACGCATGTCAGGAAATGGCTGAAGGGCACCTTCAGGACGGAGGCGCCCCGCACGCTCAATCTCGCGCTCAAGACCTGCGGCGGCGTTCGCATATGGGTCAACGGGCAGGAGGCGGTGCGCTTCGAACCTTTCAAGCGTAACATCGAGAGCGCAACCGAGATAAGGCTGCAGCTCGAGGCGGGCGACAACGAGGTTCTCGTCCATACCGAAGATCTTGCCGAGCGCGACACGACTTGGTTCTTCGAGCTCGAAATGCTGGACGAGGAGCCGCTCTGCGTGCTGCTGCCAGTATCGCTGGATCAGGACGAGGTGCGGGAGCTGGAAGCGCTTTCGCGCGGCGTGCGCCCGGCCCGCGACGTCTTCGTCAAAGAGCCGCTGGAGATCATCTTCGATACGGCGCCCGAGCGCGACCTGCCGGTGGAGCTCAAGGTGGTCGGCCATGGTCACGAGCGGCCGGTTCTCGCCCATGCGAAGCTGACCCTGCACGCCGGCCAGAACCGGCTGACGGCCGACGATGTCTGCGCCATTGCCGACGGTTATCACGGCATCCATATGACGATCGGCTCCGGGACGGGCTCGGTCACCCGCGTCATCGATGCCGCCTTCATGAGCAGCATCTCGCCATCGCCGGCAGAGGCATCGCTTGCCGCCCGCAAGCGGCAGGCGCTGGAATACAGCGCCCGCTTCGGCGTCAACCGCGCCGGCCGCCTGATCGCCATGATGGAAACCGGCTACGGCGACCAGGAAAGCTTCGACCGCATCGTCGATGCGACGCTCGCCTCCATCGATCAGCGTGAGGATTGCTCGGATTTCATCATGGTGCCGCTCCTGTGGCTGCTTGGCGCCTATGGCGACCGGATGCCCAAGACCACGGTCGAGCGCATCCGCCATTCCGTTCTCTCCTACCGCTACTGGGTCGACGAGCCGGGCAACGACGCGATGTGGTTCTGGAGCGAGAACCATGTGCTCTGCTTCCATACCAGCCAGCTTCTGGCCGGACTTCTCCTGCCCGACGAAATGTTCTCGGCCTCGGGGCGCACGGGCCGTCAGCAGGCGGCGCTCGCCACCGAGCGCCTCGGGCGCTGGTTCGACAGCGTCGAAGCGCATGGCCTGGCGGAGTGGAACTCGGCCGCCTATTACCCGATCGATTTCATCGGCCTGCTGGCACTGGAGCGCTGGGCGGAGAGCGGGATCGCCGGCCGCGCTCGCGGCCAGATCGATCTCATCTTCCGCATGATCGCCCTTCATACGCTTGCCGGCGTTCCGGCGGGGTCGCAGGGGCGCGCCTATGACAAGGAACTGCGCGCCGGCCCGCTGACCGAGCTTGCGCCCTTCGCCCAGGTCGCCTTCGGCACGGGCTGGCTCAACAACGGCGTCGCGGCGCTGACCATGTTCTGCGCCGGCGATTATGAGCCTCCGGCCGATCTCGCCGAGCTTGCTTCGCTTTCGCGGGGAAGAAGCGTCGAGGCGCGTTACAGCCAGGGCCTGGAGAGCGGCAAGCTCGTGCTCTTCAAGAACGAGGCCGCACAGCTTTCGACTGTCGTCGATCACAAGACCGGCCGGAAGGGGCATCAGCAGCACGTTCTCGATATCCGGCTCGCCGGCCATCCGATGGCGAGGCTCTGGGTCAACCATCCCGGCGAAGACGACCCGTGGGGCAACCAACGACCGTCCTATTGGGCCGGCAACGGCATCCTGCCGCGTGTCGCCCAGCATCGCGACGTCGCCCTTTTGATCGAGGACACGGGTGATGCGCGGCATGCCTGGACGCACGCCTATATCGGCCGCGACGGTCTCGACGATCTGATCGTCGAGGACAAATGGCTGATCGCCCGGTCGGGCAGGGGATTTGCCGCCCTCTGGGCCTCGAACGGCCTGGAGCTGATCACCGACGGGTCGACCGCGGGCCGCGAGGCGCGCTCGCATGGATCGCTCTGCGGCTGGGCGGCCATCGTCGCATCCGGCAATGACGATGCTTTCAAGGGCTTCATCGAGCGCCTGTGCCAGACGGCGGTGTCCTTCGATCCGACCCTTCGGCGTCTTTCCCTGACGCCGCCGTGCGGTCCGGCGATCGCTCTATCCTATGCGGAGGGTTTTTCGATCGCCGGTCAGCCCCGGGCGTTCACGCATGATCAGCCGCACCCGATCCTCACCCACGACAGCGCCGCTTGCCAAGCCGGCGCTGACGGGCCGTTCTACTGCTAAAACATAGGTTCTTCAGCATGAACACAGCATCTGTCGACAACGCCGCCCTCCTGACGACGATCGATCGCGTGGCGACGGCTTTCAGCCGGCTCCGGGGCATCAAGGAAGGTCTCGTGACGGACGATGCCGCCTCCGGCATCCAGTTCGACGAATGGGATTGGGAAGTCGGCGTTGGCCTTTATGGATTTCTGCGCCGCGCGATTTCCGCCAATGACCATAAGGCGCTGGAGGAGCTCGTCGCCTGGTACAGCGCACAGATCGAACGGGGCCTTCCGCCGCGCCAGATCAACAGCACGGCGCCGATGCTGCCGCTCGCAATCCTCGTTGAGCATGTCGACCGCCCCGATTTCCGCGCCCTCGTCGAGGACTGGGCCGACTGGCTGATCATGGAATTGCCGAAGACCGAGGAGGGCGGCTTCCAGCACGTCGTCAAGGAACGCCTCAACGACGGCGAATTGTGGGACGACACGCTGTTCATGGCCTGCCTCTTCCTCGCGCGCGCCGGCGTGCTCTGCGAGCGCAACGACTGGGTCGACGAGGCCGTCTATCAGTTCGTCATCCACACCCGCTATCTCTCCGATCCCGTGACCGGGCTCTGGTATCACGGCTGGACCTTCAACGGCCGGCACAACTTCGCCAGTGCCTTCTGGGCGCGCGGCAACGCCTGGATCACTGTTGCCATTCCCGAGCTCTTCGATCTCGTGCCGACGCTCGGCGAGAAGGATCGGCGTTACCTCTCGAACGTCCTCGTCAGCCAAGTGCGCTCCCTGAAAGTCTATCAGCGGCCGGACGGCATGTTCACGACGCTTCTGGATGATCCGTCCTCGCCGATCGAAACCTCGGCCACGGCAGGCATCGCCTATGGCATATTGCGCGCCATCGATGCCGGCATTCTCGACGAGAGCGACAGGGTTCATGCGGAGCGCGCGCTCAAGGCCGTGATGGCGCAGATCGACGACGAGGGCGTCGTCCACGGCGTTTCCGATGGCACGCCGATGGGCCATGACCTCGATTTCTACCGGCGCATCCCGAACCTGCCGACGCCTTACGGCCAGGCGCTGACCATGCTGCTGCTGACCGAAGTCCTGATCGAAGGCGGCCGCCGCCAATGAGCGCCACCTCCCTCGTCGCGATCGAGGCGCTCGACGGCGACAATACCGACGGTCTGCAAGCGGAGATCGACCGTCTTTCGGCGTCCGGCGGCGGACGCCTGGAACTCCTGGCGGGCATCCACCTCTGCCGGGGGCTCCGGCTGCGCTCCGGCGTCGATCTGCATCTTGCCGCCGGGGCGATCCTGCGTCCGGTTCCCGATTATGCCGCGTACGCGCATACGACGGTTTCGGTGATCGCCGAGAAATCGGATCGCGGCATGATCGTCGCCAAGGATGCGCAGCGGATCAGCCTGACGGGGAAAGGGCGCATCGAAGCCGGCTGCGAGAGCTTCATCATTGGCGACGATGAGACTGTGGGAACCTTCATCCCCGCCGAATTCCGCCCCCGCGTCGTCGTCTTCGAAGGCTGCGACGACGTGGAGATCAGTTCCATTCATGTCAGCCGCTCGCCGATGTGGACACTGCATTTCGTCGACTGCACCGATGTCGTCGTCCGCGACGTCACCATCGAGAACGACCGCCGCCTTCCCAATACGGATGGCATCGTGCTCGATGCCTGCCGCGGCGCCGTCATCGAGGATTGCAACATCTCGACCGCCGACGACGGCATCTGCCTGAAAACCAGCATCGGTCCTCAAGGCGTCGCCATCGGCCGGTGCGAGAACATTCTCGTGCGCCGCTGCTCCGTTCAGAGCCTAAGCTGCGCGCTGAAGATCGGCACGGAAACACATGGCGACGTCAGCAATGTCCTGTTCGAGGATTGCAGCGTCTCGGCTTCCAGCCGGGCGCTCGGCATATTCTCGCGCGACGGCGGCCGGATCTCGAATGTGAGGTTTTCCAGAATTTCGGTAGAGTGCCGCGAAACGCCGGATGGTTTCTGGGGTTCGGGGGAGGCGCTGACCGTCAATGTCGTCGATCGCATCGCCGAACGCCCTGCGGGCGCCATCGAAAATCTGATCGTCGAGGATGTGACCGGGCGGATGGAAGGCGCGATCACCATCATTGCGGCGGTGCCGTCAGGCATCCGGAACGTGTCGCTGGCCCGTATCACCGTCGATCAGCAGCCGGGGCAGCTTGGCACCGGGCGGACCTACGATCTGCGCCCGACGAATGCCGACCTCGCGCCGAAGACGGGTGGCGGCGGGCGTGCCAATGCCTGGACCCGAGGTTCGGACGGACGGGTGATCGGCCTGCAGGAGTATCCCGGCGGAATGCCGGCCGTCTACGTGGCCGATGTCGCCGGGATATTGATGAACGAGGTGCGGATTACGAGGCCTGCACCGCTGCCGCAAGGCTGGAACGCAATCGACGTCGTCATGGAAACGGCGGCATCTGATGGGAGTGGGGCATGGCAGAACTGAAACTTTCCACCGTCAACAAGTCGTATGGCGCCGTCAAAATCCTGCATGACGTCGAACTCGACATCAAGGACGGCGAGTTCGTCGTCTTCGTCGGTCCGTCGGGGTGCGGCAAGTCAACCCTTTTGCGCATCATCGCGGGCCTTGAGGAGGTGACTTCGGGCGCAATCGCGATCGGTGGACGCGACGTCAGCGCGCTGTCGCCGGCCGAGCGCAAGATCGCGATGGTCTTCCAGTCCTATGCGCTCTATCCGCATATGAGCGTACGCAAGAATCTTGCTTTCGGCCTGGAAAATTTGAAGTTCAAACGTGCCGAAATCGAGGCGCGCATTGCCGAGGCGGCCAGGATGCTGGCGATCGAACCGTATCTCGACCGACGTCCGAAGCAGCTTTCGGGCGGCCAGCGCCAGCGCGTGGCGATCGGCCGGGCGATCGTGCGCGAGCCCGACATCTTCCTCTTCGACGAGCCACTGTCGAACCTCGACGCGGCGCTGCGTGTCCAGACCCGGGCCGAGATCACCAAGCTCCACCGCGACATCAAGACGACGATGATCTACGTTACCCACGATCAGGTCGAGGCGATGACCATGGCCGACAAGATTGTCGTTTTACGCGCCGGTCGGATCGAGCAGGTCGGCGCACCGCTGGAGCTCTTCGATCATCCGCGCAATCTCTTCGTCGCCGGCTTCCTCGGTTCGCCGCGCATGAACATCATCAAGGGCAAGGTCTCGGGCGTCGGCGAAAGCGGCGTCGTCGTCGATGTCGGCAACGGCGGCACAATCGTCAGCAGTGTCGATCCAGCCGGCATTGCGGTCGGTCGGTCGGTTGTTGCCGGTATCCGGCCAGCGCATTTCACCCGCTCCAGCGAGCGCGGCCTGCCATTCGTCGTGCAGTATCACGAAGGGCTCGGGACCGAGACCTATGTCTATGGAAATCTCGCCGGGCAAGACGATCAGATCATCATCCATGAAGCCGGCCATTTCGCGCCGGTTTCCGGCGACCGGATCATGATCGATGCCGATCCGGCCCGCGTTCATCTGTTCGATCCCGAAAGCGGCCTGGCCTTTGGCAGACGGTCCGGGCAGAGGAGGCGCTGATATGGCAGAGCTCACGGCCGGTACGTTGCTGTCTCAGACAGGCGAAACGGCGATGAGGGTGGTCGAGGCGCCGATGAATGCGATCGAGCGTCTGTTCGGCCGCAAGCGGATGCCATGGCTGTTCCTGGCGCCGAACCTCATCCTGTTCGCCATCTTCACCTTCCTTCCCATCGCCATCGCCGTTGGCTACGCCTTCACGGGCGGCACCAATCTCTTCGTCTCCGACCGGCCGTTCGTCGGTCTCGACAACTTCCGCACCCTGCTTTCCTGCGGCAATTATCTGCAGCCCGGAACCTGCCAGGAATCGCTGTTCTGGACGGCGGTGTGGAACACGCTTTGGTTCGTGGCCTTCAACGTCATCGCCACATTGCTGGTGGCGTTGATCACGGCGCTGATCCTCAATCGGGCGATCTTGGCGCGTGGCTTCTTCCGAGCGATGTTCTTCTATCCGGTTCTGCTGTCTCCCGTCGTCATCGGCCTGATCTGGAAGTGGTTCCTCGATCGCAACGGCCTGCTGAACGCCTTCTTTCAGATGCTTGGTGTTCCGCCCGAGATCTTCCTGCTCGACGTTGGCTGGTCGCGCTTTTTTGTCGTGGTCGTGTCGGTCTGGTTCCATATGGGCTTTTACACGTTGATCCTGCTCGCCGGCCTCCAGGCGATCCCGAAAGATCTCTATGAAGCCGCGTCCATCGATGCCGCTTCACCGCGCCGCACGCTGTTCAGGATCACGCTTCCACTTCTTGCCCCGAACCTGCTGGTCGTATTCATCCTTCTGATGATCAAGTCGGTGCAGATCTTTGACGAAGCCTGGGTTCTGACCAATGGCGGCGGCCCGGGCACGGCCAACAGCTTCATCGTCCAATATATCTACCAGATGGCCTTCGGCAGCGATCTTCGTCTCTTCGGGCTTGCCTCCGCCGCCTCGGTTCTCATGGGGCTGGTGCTTCTGGTTCTCACCCTCATACAGCTGCGCCTCGGCAAGCGGATGGAGTCCTGAGATGAACCCGATCAGTTTTCTCTCACGCACACGCCGGGCCGGACGCATCGATATCACCGATATCTTGTCATGGGTCTGGCTGATCGGCGGAACGCTCGCCGTGCTCATTCCCGTCGTCTGGGCAGGCCTCTCCTCGCTGAAGCCGGCGGCCGAGATCACCCGCTTTCCGCCGTCGCTGCTTCCGCGGGCGGCCGTGGAGCAGACCGTGCCCGGATTCGACAAGCCTCTCAGCCTTTGGAACGTAACGATTGATGGCCAGCAGCGTGAAATGGCCATGGTGCGGCGCATCGGTCTCAAGGCGCAGATGGTCGATCCTGCAAATCCGGGGCAACCGATCGGTGTCGATGTCAAGGGAATCACGCCGGTGCAGCATCTGACCGTTGCCACCGAGAACTACACCGATCCGTTGACGCGCTTCAACTTCCTGACCTTCCTGAAAAATTCGGTCTTCGTCACCGTGGTTGCGACGCTGCTGACGCTTGTTGTCAACGCCATGGCTGCCTTTGCGCTGTCGAAATACAAATTTCGCGGTGACACGACTGTGTTCGTCATCATCATCTCGACGCTGATGATCCCGCTCGCCGTCGTCATGGTCCCGGCCTATCTCGTCATTGTCGGGGTCGGGCTCGCCGACAATCTCTGGGGTGTCATCCTGCCGACCGTCGCCTCGCCGACGGCCGTTTTCCTGCTGCGGCAATATATGCTGACCATACCGGACGAACTGATCGAGGCGGCACGCGTCGATGCGGCGAGCGAATTCTGCATCTTCTGGCGGATCATCCTGCCGCTGACGGCGCCGGCGCTTGCCGTGCTGGCGATCTTTTCCGTGCTCTGGCGTTGGAACGATTTCCTCTGGCCGCTCATCGTCCTCAACAGCCGCGAGAATTTCACCCTGCAGGTCGGGCTCAACGCCTTCCAGGGAGAGTTCTCGGTGCAGTGGCACTATATCCTGGCGATGACGTTCCTCAGCTTGTTGCCGGTCACCGTCGTCTTCCTGTTCCTGCAGAAATACATCACCACAGGCATTGCCGGTACGGGAATGAAGTGAACGAATCCTGGCGCGCGGCACCGATTGGGGTCGAGGCGAGGAAACCTCCAAGGATTTAAGTCTGCCTTTCCGATTTCGTCGCGCCAGCTTCAGTCCTATTTGGATCGGAGCCGTGCAGGATTAACTGGCAGAGGCCATCACAACACGGTTTCGAATAGCGGGATCAATGCTGCGCCGATCGCGCCGGGGGCATCGATGATCTGGGCCACTGCGAGCTGCGGGATGTCGCGCAAGGCGCCATGCCGAGGCAGATTGTTGAATTCGGTGCGTTTGATCAACATTCTCGCAAGCGAATGTGGAAGCTCGCCGCCAAGCACGATCAATGCCGGGTCGAAGATCGCGCAGATCGCGTTGATGGCACGATTGTGGGCCGGAGTGACGCGGTCGATCCATTCCTCGACACCATCCCACTCCACCATATTTTCGTCCTTCAGATCCCTCAGGGTCAGGCCGCTGCGCCCCTTGCCGCGAAGATGCTCGAGCAGCTGGTTGAGAGCGGGGCGATCATCGTAGTCCTGACGCCCGAAAAGAACGGAGATTTCGCCGGCATTTCCGAAACTGCCGCGAAACGGCATGCCGCCGGAGACAAGGCCGCCGCCATAGCCATGAAGGTGGGCGATATAGGCAAAATCGGCAACGTCACGCCCGACGCCGAAAATTGCTTCCGCCAAGGCCGCAGTCCTGGCGACATTGTCCGCCCAGACCGGCAGGCCAAGCCGCTCCCCAAGCAATGGCGCCAGGTCGATCAGCGACCAATGGGCCAGCGGCAGGGGACAATTGAAAGCCGTATCCAGCATGCGATGGCCGGAGACTGCAAGGCCGACGCCGAGGATGTCGCGCCGCTTGGCGCCGCGCCGGGCGAGGATCTGTTCGACGGCTGCTTCGATCCGCTCCATTTCCAGGGATAGCGACGAGCCGGCCTGGGGAATTTCCATATTGTCCAACGGTTCGCCGAAACCCATGAGGCAAAGGCCAATCGTTCCGACGTTGATGGAGATGCCGAGCGTCAGACACCACTCCCTTCGCAGTGTCAGCTCCGGACTTGGTGGACCGGCGCGCCGGTTTTCCGATTGGGAAAAGACGACCATTCCCCGATCATGAAGCCGGCCGACGATTCTGTGCAGCGATTGCTGAGTGAGATCGAGTGGGTCGGTCAGGCTGGAGCGCTCGATGCCGGGCGACTTCCAGATCAACCGCAAAAGGTCCCGTTCGTTACGGGAGGCCACTCTCGCGGGCTCTGTGTCTCGCAGGAAATGTGGGGCAACGTGGTCCAGCGGAGCGTACTTCATTTTCCAAACATATTGATTTACACTGTAAGTGTGAAGCAGGTGGAGGGGACGCTTTGCTTCTGCGGGGCAACGAAATCATCCGTGGTTTTGCCGGTCCTGCTTAACCCATCAAGATTGGCCAGACCAGTCGCGATGATGTCAGGCGGCAGAAGAAAAGAACCGAGCGGCATGGATGCGTTAACACGGGAGAAAATGGCAATTGCCGAGCATCGTGGTTATGGATTCGAGCCCACGCATGGAGGCACCAGCTTCGAATCAATGGTTCAGGCCTTTACGGCTGGTTACGGCGTTTTCGGCGCACAGCCGTTGAAGGATGACCGAAAATTCGCCTGGGCCGCGGATCTGAGAAGGACCGAGGCGCTCACGGTGCTTCATTCGGTCTATCAGAGTTCCTGGACGATCCGGACGCTTGATGACTCTCCGCAGCATCTCGCGTTTTTCATGCCCCACACAGGCTCTTTTCGACTGTCGATAGGAAAGAGAACGGTCGAAAGCGGCGCCGGTTACTTTCTCATGGCCAACAATCACGAAGTCGGCGATCGTGTGGTCCAGGGAGGACCGCACCGCTCGGACGCCCTTTTTCTGGACTGGAAGGTTGTGAAAAGGGTCCTCGCCTCGCTGGTGGAAAAGCCCCTCTCGGAGTCGTTCGATCTCGACCCGATTCTCGATCGCGCGACGCAGTCAGGCCAACTGATCGGCAATCTGCTCCAGACGATCGTGCAGGGCATGCGCGGCGCCGGTCCGTTGCTATCCTCGCCTCTTGCCGCAGCCGCGATGAGCGAAACTCTTGCTCACCTCGTGATCCGATTTGGCCGGCATCGGTTTTCCGATCATCTGGAAAAAAAGAAAGTACCGTTGATTGCACCTTGGCATGTCCGACGCGCTATCGACTACATGCATGCCAATATCGCGGAACCTATCACCATGACGATGGTTGCCGATGGCGTCGGCGTTTCGCTACGGGCGCTGCAAACGGGCTTCAAGGCCTTCAGGGGAACCTCACCGGCCGGCTACCTCCGCACGATCCGGCTGCAGGCGGCCCGCGAGCAGCTGCGGGATCCGACAAACCAGCAATCTGTCCGCGAAATCTGCGCGATCTGGGGTTTTGCGCATGCCGGCAGGTTCTCCATCATCTACCGCAGCACTTTTGGTGAAAGTCCGAGGGATACGCGGTTACGGGCTGAGCGATTGCGGTGAATGAGTTTCTACATTCTCCCAGGTGAGATGATGGAGCCGGCACATACATGAATCCCCGGTCTCCCGGGCAGTCCCTATGGCGTGATGTTTCTTCTCGACGCGGCGGAGCTCGATGCATTGCTGAGAGGTCGCGCCTTCTGCATTCTCCGACGGCTGGGATCACGGAGGCGGCGCGATGCTGCCGCGCAGGACGAGATGGCAGCCGAGCTCCAGGCGATGGGCCGGCCGTTGCGGATCATTGGCGATCAGCCGCTGTTCGATGAGCGCGAGCGCTGCCGCCCCGAGACGGTCGGTCGGCACGCTCACGGTGGAGAGCGGCGGGCGGCTGAACTCGCCGGGAACGATGTCGTCGAAGCCGAGCACAGATATCGCGTCGGGCACGCGTATGTCGCGATCGGCCAATGCCTTCAGGCAGCCGAGCGCCAGATTGTCGGCCGCGCAGAAGACGGCGGTTGCGCCTTTCAGCGCGGCGTCGCGATCGAGCAGCGCGTTGACGGCCGCTTCGCCATGCCGGGGCTCATATCCCTCGGCTTCGATGATCATGTCCTTCGGCACCGGAAGCTGTGCGGCCAAATAAGCATCGGAAAAACCGTCATACCGGCGCTGGATGGTCGTTCGGCCCTTCCAGGTCAGATGCAGGATCCGGCGGTGGCCGAGCGCCAGGAGGTGCTCGATGCCGAGCCGTGCGCCGAAGCGGTTTTCTGGCGTCACCGTATCGACCAGCATGGCGGGATCCTCGCCGTTGACGATGACGACGGGCATGTCAGCCGAGGCGAGGCTGCGGATGAGTTCGGGCTGATCGTCGTTCAGCACCACGATACCGTCAGCGCGTTCTGCTATCGCAATCTGCCTGACTTCGGCGCCGTCGATGCGCCGGCCGCTGCTGACATAGGGTACGATCCGGATGCCTCGACGCTCGCATTCCCTGCGAAGACCGTTGAGAATCGTCCAGCTCACCAGATTGAGGTCGCTCTCCGGGGCGGCATCGACAGGAATGGCGAGAAGCAGAACGTGCAAGGCGGCAATCGTCGCCTTTTTTCTGCGGCGATCGAGATAACCGAGCCGTTTTGCCGAATCCAGCACTCTTTCCCGCACCTCGATCGTGAGCGGCGCAGTTCCGTTCAGGGCGTGCGAGGCCGTGCTCAGCGACACGTCGGCATCGCGTGCGACATCTTTGAGATTGACTTTACGTTCCACTTTTTCCGCCGCGAATTCAGATCGTACCTTCGAAGCATAAGCTAACTTGATGTTTTCACATAAAGGACTTTAAAAAAGCTATGTGCTTGCGCCGATATTTTCGTCATTCGCAATCAGCGACGTTCGGCAAGCAGCCCGTTGAACAGCAGGTCGAAATAGGCGCGCATGAAGGCGTCCTTGTCGGGCGTCGGCACCCGGCGATCATCGAATATCAGCCGCAGAACCGTCGTCGTCAGAATCGGCGCAACCACGATGTCGGAAAATTCGACAGGAATTTCGCGAAATTCCCCCAACGCAACACCTTCCAGGATGAGAGCGTCGATCCTTGCGATAATCGGCGCGATGAATTCATCGTGGTGGCGATCGATCAGGTCGGGGAAGCGCTGTCCTTCCGAAATGACCAGACGCGTCAATTCGCGGGTTGTACGATCCTCCGCGATTTGGTCGTAAAGCAGACCGAGAATGGACATCAGCCTGTCGGTGGCGCTGCCGCTGAGGCCAGCGGTGATTTCAAGCAGTTCCTGAAAGGGGACGGAGAAGTGACTGATCATGGCTTCGAAGAGCTTTTCCTTCGTCTCGAAGTAAACGTAGACCGTGCCTTTGGTGACGCCGACCCTGTCTGCGATGTCGTCGACGCGGGCGCCCGTGAACCCGTTTCTGACGAATTCCTCGAATGCGGCATCCAGGATCTGGATGGGTCGCAGCGCCTTCTGTTCCGCGCGTGTGAGTTTCTTCTGAGCTGTCATTCGTGCCTCGCCTCCCTTGTCTTGCGCTATCGGTCCTGTGCAAAAGTTTCATTGACTAATCCGTCAGTCAATTATATAGCAGCTGCCGTTGAGAGCAAGAGGTCAACTATGAGAACCATTCTGTTCGCCACAGCGATCGTATGCACGATCGGTCTCGTCTCCTGCAGCGAATCGGACGGGCCGAAAGAACCCGGCGCGCGGCAGGTCGGCGTCGTCGTGGCCAAGTCTGAGCCGCTGAGTGATGGCGGTGCGCTGACGGGAGAGGTGCGCGCCCGGGTCCAGACCGATCTGTCCTTCCGGGTCAGCGGCAAGATCATCGAACGGCTGGTCGAAGTCGGTCAGTCAGTGAAGGCGGGGCAGGTACTGGCGCGCATCGATCCCGAAGAGCAGAAGGCCGATCTCGATGTGGCCGCGGCCAATCTTCAGTCGGCTGAAGCCCAGCAGACCCAGGCACAGCTCGCCTTCGACCGTCAGCAGAGCCTGTTTCGGACGCAGGTGACGACGCGCGCCGCACTCGACCAGGCACAGGAGGCGCTTCTGACCGCGCAGGCCTCGACGAAGTCGGCGCAGGCGCTCTTCGAGACCGCGCAGGACACCCTGTCCTATACGGAGCTGAAAGCCGATGCCGATGGCGTGATCACCGCCCGCAATGCCGAGGTCGGGCAGGTGGCGCAGGCCGCCCAGGTTGTCTTCACCCTTGCCCATGACGGCGACAGGGACGCCGTCTTCGAAGTGGTCGAGAGTGCGTTCCTGCGCCCGATCGACGGCGACGGCACCGTGAACCTGCTTGCGAACCCCTCGCAGAAGATCACGGCGAAGGTGCGCGAGATATCGCCGACGATCGATTCTTCCACCGGCACCATCAGGGTCAAGGTCGCGATATCGAGCGATGCTCCCATTCCTCTCGGCGCTCCCGTCGTCGGAAAATTCAACTACGTCCCGCAGGACGTGATCCAGCTGCCCTGGTCGGCAATGACCTCAAAGGACGGCAAACCGGCCGTCTGGATCGTCGATCCTGCATCCTCTGCGGTTGCGGTGAGAGCGATCGAGGTCGCCCGTTACGAGACCGGCAGCTTCGTCGTCAAGTCGGGCGTGTCGGCGGGAGATGTCGTGGTGACCGACGGGACCAAATTCCTCAGGCCCGGTGAAACCGTGTCTTATGTCAAGGAAGCATCCAAGTGAGTATTCGTCCCAAGATAATCGCCCTGTTGATGGGTGCGGCCCTGATCTCCTCCTGCACGAAGCAGGAGGAAAGCAGGCAGGAAGCGCCCCGTCCCGTGCTGTCAATGACGGTCAGGCAGACGCCCGCCACAAGCCTCGGCCTGACCGGCACGATCCAGCCGACCATAGAAACCGATCTAGGCTTCCGGATCCTCGGGCGGATGATCGCCCGCAACGTCAATGTCGGTGATGTCGTCAAGAAGGGTGACGTGGTTGCCGCCATCGATCCGCTGGCGCTGGAGCTTGCCGTGCGCAGCGCCCAGTCCGATGTAGAGAACAGCGACGCTCAGCTCCGAAACGCCGTGACCACGGAGCAGCGCCAGCGCGCGCTTGTTGAATCGCGCTCCGGCACGGAAGCCTCGCTCGAAGAAGCCGAGCAGGCGAGACGGACGGCCACGGCCGCGGTCGCCAAGGCGCAGGCCAACCTCGACAAGGCCAAGGAGCAGCTCGGCTATGCGCAGCTTCAGGCTGAATTCGATGGGGTCGTCACGGCGACTTCGGCTGAGGTCGGCCAGGTCGTGTCGGCCGGCCAGACGGTCGTGACCATCGCCCGGCCGGACAAGCGAGACGCCGTCGTCGACGTGCCCCAGGCCGCTGCGCAGAAACTGGAGATCGGCGCGCCGTTTGAGGTGACGCTGCAGCTCGAGCCTTCGATCCGCACGAGGGGCGTCGTGCGCGAAATCGCGCCGGAGGCGGAGACCGCCACCCGAACGAGTCGGACCAAGATCGCGCTCGCCGATCCGCCTGAAGCCTTCAGGCTCGGCGCGGTCATCACGGCTTCCGCAACCATCGTTGCCGATCCCGAGATCATGCTGCCGTCCTCGGCGATCCTTGCCGGTGCCGACGGCGCCAGTGTCTGGATCGTCGACGTAGCCGGCAAGAAGGTGACGCTACGGCGCGTCACGATCGACGGCAAGTTAACCGACGGCGGCACCGTTCGCGTCACCGAAGGACTCGCTCCCGGAGAGCGGGTGGTCGTTGCCGGCGTGCATAAACTTCAAGATGGCCAAGCCATCAGCATCGACCAGGAGATCAGCCAGTGAAGTCCTTCAATCTTTCCGACTGGGCGCTCGAGCACCGTTCGCTCGTCTGGTACTTCATGATTGTCTTCATTCTCGCAGGCGCATTCTCCTACCTGAACCTCGGCCGCGAGGAAGATCCGAACTTTACCATCAAGACGATGGTGATCACCGCCCAGTGGCCCGGCGCATCCGCCCAAGAGGTGACGCGGCAGGTGACCGACAGGATCGAGAAGAAGCTCCAGGAACTGGAATCGCTCGACTACACCAAAAGCCAGACTGTTGCCGGTCAGACCACCGTCTTCGTCGAATTGCTGCCGACGACAAAGGCTAAGGATGTCGCGCCGACCTGGCTGCGCATCCGCAACATGATCGCCGACATCAAGGGAGATTTCCCGAGCGGGGTCGTTGGTCCCTTCTTCAATGACCGCTTCGGCGACGTGTTCGGCAACATCTACGCGTTCACCAGTGACGGGCTGACCCAGCGCCAGCTTCGCGATCTCGTGGAAAATGCGCGCTCCGAAGTTCTCACGGTACCCAATGTCGGCAAGGTCGACGTGATCGGCGCCCAGGACGAGGCGATCTATCTTGAATTCTCCACGCGCCAGATCGCAGCGCTCGGCATCGACCAGCAGTCTGTTATCCAGACGTTGCAGGCCCAGAACGCCGTCACCCAATCCGGCTTCGTCGATGCCGGTCCGGAGCGCATCGCATTGCGGGTGAGCGGACAGTTCACCTCCGAGGAAAGCCTGCGCTCGATCAACCTTCGCATCAACGACCGCTTCTTCCCGCTGACCGATGTCGCCACCATCAAGCGCGGTTATGTCGATCCACCCTCGGCTTTGTTCCGCTTCAACGGCGAGCCGGCGATCGGACTAGCCATCGGCATGAAGCAGGGCGCCAATCTGCTGGAGTTCGGCGAGGCGCTCGACGCGCGGATGAAACAGGTCGTCGCCGATCTTCCGATCGGGGTGGACGTCCACCGCGTCTCCGATCAGCCGCACGTCGTCGACGAGGCTGTCTCCGGCTTTACCCGCGCGCTCTTCGAAGCGATCGTCATCGTCCTCGTCATCAGCTTCATCAGCCTCGGCCTGCGCGCCGGCATGGTGGTGGCGATCTCCATTCCTCTCGTGCTGGCAATCACGTTTGTGGTGATGGAATACTCCGGCATTTCGCTTCAGCGCATCTCGCTCGGTGCGCTCATCATTGCGCTCGGGCTGCTCGTCGACGACGCCATGATCGCCGTCGAGATGATGGTGGCTCGCCTGGAGGCAGGTGACGATCTGAGGAAAGCCGCCACCCACGTCTATACGTCGACGGCCTTTCCGATGCTGACTGGAACACTTGTCACCGTCGCCGGCTTCATCCCGGTCGGTCTCAACAGCAGTGCGGCCGGCGAATTCACCTTCACGCTTTTCGTCGTCATCGCGGTTTCGCTTGTGGTGTCCTGGATCGTCGCCGTGCTGTTCACGCCGCTTCTCGGCGTCACGATCCTGCCGAAGACGATGAAGTCGCATCACGAGAAGAAGGGTCGTTTCGCCGCCGTGTTCTCCTGGCTTTTGGGGCTGGCGATGCGCTGGCGTTGGGTCACCATCGTGCTGACGGTCGTCGTCTTCGCCCTTTCGGTCGGGGGCATGGGGCTGGTGCAGCAGCAGTTCTTCCCGAACTCGGACAGAACAGAGCTCGTCATCGACTGGAACCTGCCCCACAACAGCTCGATCGCCGAGACAAACAGGCAGATGGCCAAGTTCGAAAAGGAGATGCTGGCCGATAACAAGGATATCGATCATTGGACAACCTATGTCGGCCAGGGCGCGCCGCGCTTCATCCTGTCCTTTGACGTGCAAACGCCCGATGTCACCTTCGGACAGACCATCATCGTCACCAAAGGCCTCGACGTGCGCGACAAGGTGCGGGCGGAACTGCAGGATTATCTGACGAAGACCTTCCCCGGCACAGACGCCTTCGTGAAGCTTCTCGATATCGGCCCGCCGGTGGGCAAACCGGTCCAGTACCGGATCAGCGGCCCGGATATCCAAAAGGTACGTGATATCTCCCAGCAGTTTGCAGGCGTTGTCGGTACTCATCCGCTGCTGTCGAACATGGTGCTGGACTGGAACGAGCCTTCGCGGGTGGTGAAGGTCGATGTGCTGCAGGACAAGGCGCGCCAGCTCGGCGTCTCTTCCGAGGACATCGCGACCGCCCTCAACGGCATTGTCGAAGGTTCGACCGCGACGCAGATCCGCGACGATATCTACCTGGTCAATGTCATCGGCCGGGCCAGGGCGTCCGAGCGCGATTCCGTCCAGACGCTTGAGAATCTGCAGCTCTCGACCTCCAATGGCAAGGTCGTGCCGCTCTCGGCCGTGGCGAATTTCCGCTTCGAACTTGAGCAGCCAACGATCTGGCGTCGCGACAGGCAGCCCACCATCACGCTCAAGGCGGCCGTCATCGGTTCGACACAGCCGGCTACGATTGTCGATCAGCTGAAGCCGAAGGTGGAGGAATTCCAGAAGAACCTTCCTGTCGGATACAAGGTGGAAATCGGCGGCGCCGTCGAATCCAGCGCCGAGGCGCAAGGGCCGATTGCGGCCGTGGCTCCGCTGATGCTGTTTACGATGGCGACGATCCTGATGATCCAGCTGCAGAGCTTCAGCCGCCTCTTCCTGGTCTTTGCGGTCGCGCCGACGGCCCTGATCGGCGTGGTGGCGGCGCTCTTGCTCAGCAATGCTCCCATGGGCTTCGTCGCCATCCTCGGCATTCTGGCGCTGATCGGCATTCTGATCCGCAACTCGGTCATCCTCGTGGTGCAGATCGAGCATCTGCGTGCCGAAGGTGTGACGCCATGGCAGGCGGTCATCGAGGCGACCGAACACCGCATGCGGCCGATCATGCTGACGGCGGCGGCGGCAACCCTCGCGCTGATCCCGATCTCGCGCGAGATCTTCTGGGGTCCGATGGCCTACGCCATGATGGGCGGCATCGTCATCGGCACGGCCCTCACCCTGCTGTTCCTGCCGGCGCTCTACGTCGCATGGTTCAGAATTCCAAGGGATGAGGGTACTCGGGCCGAAGCCACGGCAGAGGCATGATGCGGTCTTCGATGGCCATCGCCTACGGCCGCCGCGGCAAGGTGAAGCACATCATCCTGTTCGGGCACAGCATGGCCTGGCCGGGCGTGTCCTTCGCCCGCAATAGGCTGATGGCCTGTCCATCTGGTCGATCAGGATTGTGTACAATGTGACTCTTAAATTGTCAGGTGCCCAAATGAGGAGCAGACTTCCGTCTGTGGCCGAGTCGGCCTCAGGGGATATGGGAGGGCATTCATGAGCGTACGAAATCCGTCTCCCTCGTTATATAACGAGGATCTTGCACCCGCCGAGGAGCGTAAGTGGGGTGCATTCAGCATCTTCAACGTCTGGACATCGGACGTTCACAGCCTGTGGGGCTATTATCTAGCGGCGAGCCTGTTTCTGCTCTGCGGCAGCTTCGTGAATTTCGTCATCGCCATCGGCATCGGCTCTCTCGTCATCTTCTTCCTGATGAGCCTGGTCGGAAATGCCGGCGTGCGCACCGGTGTCCCTTTTCCGGTTCTGGCGCGCGCCTCCTTCGGCACCTTCGGCGCCAATGTTCCCGCACTCGTCCGGGCGGTGGTCGCCTGCTTCTGGTACGGCGCGCAGACTGCCGCCGCCTCCGGCGCAATCGTTGCCCTGCTGATCCGCAACGAAAGCCTGCTCGCCTTCCACCAGAACAGCCACATGCTCGGCCATTCGACCCTCGAACTCATCTGCTACGTCATCGTCTGGGCGCTGCAGCTGCTGATCATTCAGCGCGGCATGGAAACTGTCCGCAAGTTCCAGGATTGGGCAGGTCCCGCCGTCTGGATCATGATGCTGATCCTGGCCATCTATCTGGTCGTCAAATCAGGCACCTTCTCGTTCGGTTCCGAAATCCCGCGCGACGTGCTGATCGAAAAAACCAAGGATGCCGGCGTGCCGGGCGAGCCGGGCTCGATTGCGGCGCTTGCCGCGGTGGCCGCCACCTGGATCACCTATTTCGCGGCACTCTATCTGAACTTCTGCGATTTCTCGCGTTACGCGACGAGCGAGAAGGCGCTCAGGAAGGGCAATCTCTGGGGCCTACCGATCAACCTGCTGGCATTCTGCCTCGTCGCAGGTGTCACGACCACGGCAGCCTTCACCGTATACGGTGAGGTCCTGCTGCATCCGGAAATGATATCGGCGAAATTCGACAGCTGGTTCCTGGCGCTGCTTGCGGCGCTGACATTCGCGATTGCAACGCTCGGCATCAACGTCGTGGCGAACTTCGTTTCGCCCGCCTTCGACTTTGCCAATGTCTTCCCGCGCCAGATCAACTTCAAGCGCGGCGGATATATCGCCGCGCTGATCGCCCTCGTGCTCTATCCCTTCGCTCCCTGGGAGACGGGTGCTGCGCATTTCGTCAACTTCATCGGTTCGACGATGGGGCCGATCTTCGGCATCATGATGGTCGACTACTATCTCATCAGGAAGAGCCAGCTGAACGTCGAGGCTCTCTACCAGGAGAATGGCGAGTTCCGGTTCCAGAACGGCTGGCACGGCAATGCCTTCATCGCCTTTGCGGTCGGTGCGCTGTTCTCGTCGATCCTGCCGACCTTCACCTCCATCCTGCCGGACTGGTGGGGCACCTATGGCTGGTTCTTCGGCGTCGCCATCGGCGGAGCGATCTATTTCGTGCTGAGGATGGGCGCACGGCGCAATCCGGCCTTCGCCGCATGACGAAACAAAGGCGCCTGGCCATCGCCAGGCGCCTTCATGTTCTGTTTGGAAAATCTGCCGGCCCGAGGGAGCCGGTCATTTCGCCCGGTTCAACGGCGTGCCGCCACCGCATGGATGGCCCCACGGCCGATGGGCTGGGCCATGGATTTTGCCGTCGAGCGGAGGGCTGCGGAATGGCTGGAGACCACCTCGTCGAGCCTGAACTGTGCGACAAGTTCGCGAAGCTTCTGGGCCTCCTGCGCCAGTGAATCGGATGCTGCAGTCGATTCTTCCACCATCGCTGCGTTCTGTTGTGTGGTCTGGTCCATCTGATTGACCGCGACGTTCACTTCGCTCAGTCCGATCGACTGTTCTTTCGCAGAGGTGGCGATCGAATCCATGTGGTGATTGATCTGGGTGATGAAGCCGCCGATGGTCTTCAAGGCCTGGCCGGTATCGCGCACCAGCTTGACGCCGCTTTCCACTTCCCTCGATGAGTTCTGGATAAGCCCCTTGATTTCCTTGGCAGCGCCGGCAGAGCGCTGTGCGAGTTCGCGCACTTCCTGGGCGACGACCGCAAAACCCTTGCCGGCTTCGCCGGCTCTCGCCGCTTCGACGCCGGCATTGAGGGCAAGAAGGTTGGTCTGGAATGCGATTTCGTCGATGACGCCGATGATGTTGGAAATCTGCTGCGACGAGGCCTCGATGCGTTCCATCGCTTCCTCCGCATGGGAGACGACTTCCGCCGAAATCCCGGCGCTCCGGTTTGCCTCGGTGGCGACTGCGCGCGTCTCCTCGGTCCGCTTGCTGGAGTTCGACACGTTCGCTGTGATTTGTTCTAATGCGGCCGCCGTTTCTTCGAGCGAGGCCGCCTGCTGCTCTGTCCGTTTCGAAAGATCACCGGCGCCCGAGGAGATTTCCCGGGTGCCTTCGTCGATCGTGCCGATGCTTTCGGAGATTGCTCTCAGCGTCGCGCCAAGCTGCGTGACCGACTGGTTGAAGTCATGGCGGAGTGCTTCAAACTCGGGGGCGAAGGCCTCATTGAGCTGGAAAGCGAGATCGCCCGAAGCGAGCCGTTTCAGACCGGCGGCCAGACCGGAAGTGGCGATGCGCAACCGCTCTGATGCGTCGGCTTCCGCCTGCATCTGCGCCGCAACACGATCTGCCTCCGCCCTGTTGCGGTTCTCCTCGGCTTCCACCGCCAGGCGCTTGTTCGCAATCGCGGCCTGGCGGAAAATCTCCACCGCTCCCGCCATCAATCCGATTTCGTCGGCGCGATCGGCAAAAGGAATTTCCGAGCCGGTGTCGCCTTCGGCGAGATGCCGCATCGAGGCGGTGATGTTGGTAATCGGATTGGCGATGCTCTTCAGTACGAAGACGATCGCGCCGAGAACGATCAATCCCGCAAAGGCGATCGTTGCAAGGAGGTAGGATTCGATGGAGGCGAAGGTCTCCTTGCTGAGATCGGCAGCCTTCTTGCTGCCGCTGACGTTCAATTCGACCAGGGCCGCCGTGGCCTCCTTGAGCTTGTCCAAATAGGAACGCATCTCGCCGCCCAGATATTGGCCAGCTTCTTCGGTCTTGTTTGCACGGGAAAGAGCAAGCAACTGCGAACTGCTGGCGACGTAGCCTTCGACACTTTCTTTGATCGTCTTGATCAGATCCCGCTCGCGATCGGATGAAGCCAGCTGAAGATAAGCGTCTGCCGATTTGCGAGTTGCATCTTCGGCGGCCTTAATGGCCTCTTCACGGGATTTCTTCTCTGCTTCCGCCTGGACGATAATGTGATCGCGGTAAGCGAGGCGCAAATTTGTCATGGCGAGGCTGATCGCTTGCGAAGCCTGCACGCTCGGCAGCCAGTTGGCGGCGATTTCTTCGGTGGAGCCGTTCGTCTTTTGCAGGCCGTCGACCGCGAGATAGGCAACGAGCCCGAAAAGGAGAGCTATGCCGCTGACAATGAACAGCAAACTCGATTTAATGTTTGGACGGCGCATCAAAGTCCCCATCGAACAGTCCGGTGTCGTGCCGGTTTGACCAGGCATGTTTGTAACGGAAAAAATTTAACGATGTGTTCCGGAGTGTAAAACGCCGTTTACCAGTTTACGCGAAACTCGCCGCCCTCTTCGTGTTCAGATTCCCGCTCCAACCGGAAAACGCTTAATCGACGGCTCAGGGACAATAGGAGCCAGACATGGTGAAGCGCATATTTTCCGCCCTTCTTGCGTTGGTCCTGCCGGTACAGGCAGCCGTTTCTCAACCCCCTGATGACGCACAGGCACGCAAAGCCCGGTCTGTCGCCCAGCTTCAGTCGGAAGGCGTGCCGACCATCGATCATCTGCCGTCCATCGAGGCAGAGAGCGACAGTACCCGCCGCGATAAAAGAGCAGTCGTTCAGCGCGCTATCGCGCTTGCGATCGTTGCCGTAAAAGGCGAGACTGGTGATCACTCGATGGGCCAGGCTCTCATCCGGCAATTCGATGCAGCAAGTTTCTTCACCCCCAAGGAACAGGCGTTCATGGACGACCCCGATCCTTCGGAGCAGGACCGGGTGAACTTCGCTTGGCGCTATGAGGGCGTGCACGTCATGTTATGGGCGCTCGGGATCACGGCCGATCTCGAACGTCCCGACCATATTTGCGATGTGCCATCCATCGCCGGGACGCTTCGCGAACTCGGCACCGACGGGCTGATGCGCCGCGCCAGGCTGCGTCCGCAGAAAGAACTGCTCGACGCCGCCGACCTGATCTACCGCTACGATTGGGCGGCCGTGAATGCACGGCTGAAGGGCGAGGAGGCGCCGGCCGGACTGGACAAGGGCGTGGTTTACGAGCGCCACTACGCCCTCAACTGGCTGATCGGTTACCTGAATCAGGACTGGGATGATATTTCCACCGATACGTGACGAGTGTGGACTTCCTGCCCAAGTCGAGGATTGAGGCGGGGGAGTCGGCCCCCGTGCCGAAGTGGATGCATGTTTTGCGAAATGGCATTATGATCGGCGCATCGCCTGACCGGCGTTGGTTTCGGACACGTGATCCGCAGGACGGGGGGGACGGCAGGATTTGGAACGGCTGAAGGATCTGGACAGTGTTTCCGCGCGGGTTGGCAGCGGGTCGGCGTCGTCTCCCTACGAGCGGCGCGGCGTCGTGGCCGCAGCCGTATACCAGCATGGGCAGCGCATTCGCGACATCAGGATAGAGGAGGCTGGCGAATGGCGGAACCGGGAGGATGCGATCGTCTGGATCGGCCTGCACGAGCCGGATGAAGTGCTGCTGCACCAGATCCAGGCCGAATTCAATCTCCATCCGCTGGCGATCGAGGATGCGGCGCAGCCGCACCAGCGTCCGAAGCTGGAGATTTACGGTGACGCGATGTTCATCGTCGCCCGGACCGCCCATATGAAGGATGGCGAGATCATCTTCGGCGAAACGCATCTGTTCGTTGGCCGCGGTTATGTCGTCTCCGTTCGCCACGGAGAATCGTCTTCCTATCTGGCCGTCAGGCAGCGATGCGAGGCGACGCCCGCCGCCCTTGCCCATGGCGAGAACTACATTCTCTATTCCATCCTCGACTTCATCGTCGACAACTACATGCCTGTTATCGAGGTGGTGCAGGAGGAGGTCGAGATGCTCGAGGATCTCGTGCTGCGCGAACAGCTGGGAAAATCCGACATCGAGCGGCTTTACATGCTGCGGCGCAAGCTTCTGCGGCTGCGCAACGCAGTAGTGCCACTCGTCGACGTCTGCCGGCGATACGAGCATATCGATCTTCCCGGCATGGATCCGACGCTGCAATCGCTGTTCCGCGATGTGACCGATCACGTGCGCCGGGTTCAGGAGGATATCGACGCGTTGCGCGAGGTGCTCGCTTTCGCCTTCGAGGCCAGCGTGATGATCGGCCAGACGGAACAGACGGCAATCGCCCGCAAGCTCGCCGCCTGGGCGGCGATCCTCGCTGTTCCCACCGCGATCGCCGGCATCTACGGCATGAATTTCAGCGACATGCCGGAATTAAAATTCCAATATGGCTATTTCGTCGTGTTGGGCGTCATCGCCGTCCTGTGCCTCAGCCTTTTCGGCTTCTTCCGCCGGCGAAAGTGGCTTTAGTCAGGACAGCGCTTTCAGCAGCCGATTTCGGTGTATCCCCATATAGCCGATGTCGTTCAGATAGAGCCTGGCGTCTCCTGCATCGACGTCTTCCGCGAAGGTCTCGTCGCCGGCCGCAGCCTTTGCCAACATGAAATCGGCAAGGGCTTGGAGCCGCGTGCAGACCATTTCGGGAAGCCCACGCCGTTCTGCCATCGTCGCGCCATAGGCGGTGCAGAAGATTTCCGCCCGCCGCAGTTGGTCGTCGAGACCGAATGCCACGGAGGCATTGGCAGGATCGGAGAGGGGCGCCCAGCGATAGACCGCATAGGCGAGATCCCAAAGGCGCGGGGCGGGATGGGCAGTGTCGAAATCGACGATCCCGACAGCTTCCTGATCGACGGTGGCGACATTGTAGGGCGCAAAGTCTCCGTGACAGACGATCTCCCGCGGCTCCTGCGGCGGCAGCATCCATATCTGAGCATCGTCATCCGATTCCAGAAAGCCTTGAGATGCTCTATGAAAATCGCGCAGAAGTCTTGCTGCGGAAATCAGCATGCGCTCCGATCCGACAAGGGGATCACTGAGGTCTTCGCAGACGCGCCCGTCGACATAGCTGACGACCTCCTGATCGTCGCCGATAATTTGAATGGGCTGCGGAGCCGCCGGGAAGCCGTTGCTTCTGAGATGACGCAAGAACCGGTGCGTGGTCGGCGTCCATGCTCCTGATGGTCTGATGACGGTATCGCCGTCGCGCCAGATCTGCCCGGTTCGACCGCCCTCCAATAATTCCACGCATGGCCTCCTACGCAGATTTCAGTTTTTCGATATGGGCCTGAACCGTAGCGCCAAGGTTCGTCTCATGGCAGTTCCGGTAGAACGCCGCCGTGTCCGACGGCATCCCGTTGGGAATGGCGACGAAGTCGTCAAGCCGGAAACCACTTGTACTGCCGAGTTGCGGGTCAGCCAGCTGGCTTTCACTCAGGGCGCCGACGCGAACGGCCAAGTCTTGGAAATAAGCGAGGTTCTCGTCCACTGCCGAAGGCGTCGATGTTCTGCCGTGTGCGGGAATGACCAGTTTCGCATCAAGGTCACGGATAAGCCTGAGTGAGGAGCGGATCTGGCGAAGATCATCGGCACTCCTGCTCCAGACTTCGGGAATGGGATATTCCACCGCGTCGACGGCGAGGCAGATGCGGAGTTCCGGAATCCAGACGGCGATATGGTCAGGCGTGTGTCCCGGCGTGTGAATGAGTTCCAGCGTCAGATCGCCGCCGTTAAGGACCATCGAGCCGGAGAAGGTGATATCCGGGCCGATAAGTTCGACGTTCGCAAACCGCGTTTCCTGTCTCGCCTTGTCCTTCAGGATCTGCTGCGTAGAGGCATCACGCAGACGGTCGAGCGCGGCGGCATGCGCGATGATCGGAGCACGCCCTGAAACCGCAGTGTTCCCCCAGAAGTGATCCCAATCCATATGCGAATTGACGACGATCAGCGGGCGATCCTCGCCTCTGTCCCCAACCAGATCGAGCGCAATCCGGCACAGTTCCGGCGTGCCGAGCGTATCGATCAGGACATTGAACCTCTCGGTCCGCACAAACACGGCATCGACCTCGTCTCCCGCCCGGAGGATAATGATGCGCTCGTCAAGTCCGGGATAGGAGCACAATTCTACCGCTGGGTTCACGTCTGCCCGCCTTCGCTGCAATCGCAGTGATATCATCTACTACATCAAATCTCGTTTGGATGCTCGCCCTCTAAGGGCTTCCCGATTTCCGCTCCACCGGCACTGGCACATCCCACCGTTCCATCACGGCGTTCGGCACAGCGGCCGCGCAGATCACTATAACGCTGGGCTTCGAGCGGTCGAGGCTCTTCGGCGTCCATCGTGCCTGCAGGGGCACCGCGCATCGGGGCACAAGCACCTTCGCATTGGGTTCTAGCACGTTCCACTGCTCGTGCGCCTTGGCGTTCTCCTGTGCGATGAAGCGCCTGGCCTTTTCGCGGATTTCGAACAGGCCGTGCTTATCCGGCGTCGAGCGATCGGTCTCGATGCTCCAGGAGGCGAGGCAGGGTATGCAAGCCGTGAGGGCGGTGATGAAGACTATTGATCGAAGCATTGATGGGCTCTCAACCGCTCGAGATTTCCGGATCGGAAACAGTCGGACGATCTTTTATCGCATGGCGGCAATATCTCTACCGGCAAATCGTGAGGACTTCCTTCTCTCGCTGAGCGAGATCGGCCTGCCGGATCACGTCGTCTCCCACCTCGCGCGCAGGCGCGTTCAGCCTTTAGCCATGTGCCCCATGCAGCCGTGAATTGACGGTTTGAGTGGAACAACCTCCGCCAAAAGAAGTTTGCCTGAAAAGCAACACGAGGCGGCGGCCGATGTTACTCTCTGCGAAGCAGGGTGCGTTCAGCACCCCACCCCGGATCTATTATGTCAACCCGCTACTTCTCCAAGGCATCGATGCATGGCGCGAGGTTTTCGACCATGCGGCGGATACCGGCTTTGAGTATGTTCTGACGGCGCCGCTCTTCGACCGAGGCGGGGACTGCAGCGTCTTTACCTCCCGGGATTTCGATCGGCTCGATCCTGAACTGCAGCTCGGAAGCGCGGTCGATGATGGGATATCGCGCCTGTCGGAGGCCGCTGACAAGAGCGGCGTCGGCCTGATGATGGACCTGATGCTCGACGGGAAAGTCGGCGATGCGCAAGTGGGCTTTCGTCCGATCGATCCTCGACGCTCGCCGCTCGATCCGGCGGAGCCGATGAACACGATCGGGTCCGAGCGGCAATTGCGTTTGTTGGGGGAGTGGACCGAACGGCTGTGGCGGCTGTCCGGGCTCGGCCTCTCCGGCTACCGAGTGCTCGGGATCGATCGCGCTGAACCGGCGCTTTTCAAATCGCTGATCGCTGCGGTGCGCGAGAAGGCTGACGCGCAATTCCTCGCCTGGACGCCCGGCACCGACTTTGCGGTAAGAAGAGGGATCGCGGATGCGGGCTTTTCTGGATGTTTTTCATCGATGGCCTGGTGGGATCTCGACGAGAGATGGTTCGTCGAGGAGCATCGCGTTCAGGAGGCGCTCGGCTGGCAAATTGCCTTTCCCGAACCGCCCTTTGCCAGACGGATTGCGCATGGGACCGAGAGCCGTGAAATTCTCGAGCGGCGTGCCGTCAGAGCGCTGCGGCTCGCCGCCTCGCTCGGCGGCGGCCTCATGGTTCCGATTGGTTTCGAATATGGTGCGGCGACGCCGCTCGATCCAACCCACGGCGATGGTTCGGGGCTGCGGAAGCTGCGCCATGATCTCGCCTTCGACATCTCCTCTGAAATACGCGCCGCCAATGCCGAGATCGGCAGGCCCGGCCACGCGCGCGCTCCGTCGCTTCGCCTGATCCGCAACGCCAACGGGCCGGTCTCCGCGCTTGTGCAATCCGAGGAGCAGGATCTCCGCAGTGCATCGAATGTGCGGTTCGTCCTGATTAACCGGGACCTCCGGAGAAGCGCGCCCGCGCCGATGACGGCGGTTCGCGAGGCGGTGTCCGGCTATCTTCCCGTCGCGGCCGATGGCGCAATCCTGCGCCTGCGGGCCGGGGAGACGCGGATCATCGGAGCCAGAGCGCCGGAGCCGATCACATCCCGACCCGCCCTCGACGTTGAGCAGGCGATCGCTTCGCCGCGGCTTGCCATCGAAAACATCATGCCGCGGGTCGATGACGGACGCTTTCCTGTCAAGCGGGTGGTCGGCGAGACCGTCACCGTCGAGGCCGATCTATTCGCCGACGGTCACGACCCGATCGCGGCCGTCCTGCTCTGGCGGCCGCACGACGCCATGGCGGAGTGGAACGAGACTGAGATGCAGCTGGTCGAGAACGACCGCTGGCGCGCCGAATTCCTGCTGGAGCGCATCGGACGCTACGAGTTCGCGGTCGAAGCGTGGAAGAATCCGTTCGCGATCTTCCGCTACGAACTGACCAAGAAGAACGATGCCAGGTTGGACCTGAAGCTGGAGCTTCAGGAGGGGTTGAACCTCGTGCGCGCCGCGAGGGCCGAAGCGCCGGCGGCACTCGGCGCCGACTTGCAGGCGCTCATCGACGGTCTGGAAAACGCCTCGGATGCCGAGCGCACGGCAATCCTGCTCGACCCCGAGACCTCCGAGTTGATGAACAAGGCTGACAGGCGGCCCTTCCGGCTTCGCTCCACGACAAGCGCCGTCGATGCTGAACGCAAGTCGGCGGCCTTCGCCAGCTGGTATCAGATCTTCCCGCGCTCACAGAGCGGCGATCCCAATCGGCACGGCACCTTCGACGACGTCATCCCGAGATTGTCTGCCATCCGCGACATGGGTTTCGACGTGCTCTACTTCCCGCCGATCCATCCGATTGGAACGACCAACCGAAAGGGACGCAATAACAGCCTGAAGGCAGCGCCTGATGATCCCGGAAGTCCCTATGCCATCGGTTCCGAGGAGGGCGGCCATGATGCCATTCATCCCGAGCTTGGCGATTTCGAGGATTTCGGCCGGCTGGTCGAGGAGGCGGGCCGGCATGGGTTGGAGATCGCGCTCGATCTCGCGATCCAGGCTTCGCCCGATCATCCCTGGCTGACGGAACATCCCGGCTGGTTCGACTGGAGGCCCGACGGCACGATCAAATATGCCGAGAACCCGCCGAAAAAGTACGAGGACATCGTCAATGTCGATTTCTATACGAAAGACGCGCTGCCCTCTCTATGGGTGGAACTCAGGGATATTGTCCAGCTTTGGGTCGACCAGGGCGTCAAGCTGTTTCGTGTCGACAATCCGCACACAAAGCCATTTCCGTTCTGGGAATGGCTGATCGGCGATATCAGGGCGCGCCATCCCGACGTCGTCTTCCTGTCGGAAGCCTTCACCAAGCCGAAGGTCATGTACCGGTTGGCGAAGATTGGCTTCTCCCAGTCCTACACATACTTCACCTGGCGCAATACCAAGTGGGAGCTCGAGCAATATATGCGAGAGCTGACCGAGACGGCGCCGAAGGAATTCTTCCGCCCGCATTTCTTCGTCAACACCCATGACATCAATCCGGAGTTTCTGCAGAACGCGCCGCGCCCGGCCTTCCTGATCCGCGCGGCACTCGCCGCGACGCTTTCCGGTCTGTGGGGCGTTTATAACGGCTTCGAACTCTGCGAGGGCCGTCCCGACGCCAAGCGCAAGGAATATGCCGACAGCGAGAAATACGAGATCCGCGCCTGGGATTACGACCGGCCGGGCAACATCATCGCCGAAATCAGGATGCTGAACCGCATTCGGAACGAAAATACCGCGCTGCATTCGCATCTCGGGCTGACGCTGCTGAACGCCTGGAATGACAACATCCTGTTCTTCGAGAAGGCGAGCCAAGCCCGCGACAATGTCTTGCTGATCGCGATCAGCCTTGACCCCCATAATTTTCAGGAAAGCGATGTCGAACTGCCGCTTTGGAAGTGGTCGTTGGATGATGGCAGCGCGCTCGACGCCGAGGACTTGGTCACGGGGCACCGGTTCAGGTGGAACGGCAAGCGGCAGAGAGTGGGTTTCAATCCTCAGATCCTGCCCTTTGCGATCTGGCGCGTTCGCGCAGCGGAGGCATGAATGGACACGATGAATCCCGGTAGCGTCGACCCGCTGCTCTGGTACAAGGATGCGATCATCTACCAGCTGCACATCAAGTCATTCTACGACGCCAATGGCGACGGCGTCGGCGATTTTGCCGGCCTGCACCAGAAGCTCGATCACGTCGCAGCGCTCGGCGTCAACGCGATCTGGCTTTTGCCTTTCTTTCCCTCACCGCGTCGTGACGACGGCTACGACATCGCCGACTACGGCAATGTCAGCCCGGATTACGGGACTATGGAGGATTTCCGCGCCTTCGTCGACGCCGCCCACCAGCGCAATATCCGTGTCATCATCGAGCTCGTCATCAACCACACCTCCGACCAGCATCCCTGGTTCCAGCGGGCACGTCATGCACCTGCGGGATCGCCGGAGCGGGATTTCTATGTCTGGTCGGACAGCGATCAGAAATTTCCGGAAACGCGCATCATCTTCCTCGACACGGAAAAATCGAACTGGACGTGGGATGCCGTCGCCGGCGCCTATTATTGGCACCGCTTCTATTCCCACCAGCCCGACCTCAATTTCGACAGCCCGCTTGTTATGGAGGAGCTGCTGAAGGTGATGCGCTTCTGGCTGGAGACCGGTATCGACGGTTTCCGCCTCGATGCGATTCCGTACCTCGTCGAGCGCGAGGGGACGATCAACGAAAACCTTCCCGAGACGCACGCAATCCTCAAGCGCATCCGTGCCGCCCTCGATGCCACTCATCCCGGCGTGATGCTGCTTGCCGAAGCCAATCAATGGCCGGAGGACACGCGCGAATATTTCGGCGAAGGCGACGAATGCCATATGGCGTTCCACTTCCCGCTGATGCCGCGCATGTACATGGCGATTGCCAAGGAAGACCGCTTCCCGATCACCGACATCCTGCGCCAGACGCCTGAAATCCCGGAGAATTGCCAATGGGCGATCTTCTTGCGCAATCACGACGAACTGACGCTTGAGATGGTCACCGACGCCGAGCGGGACTATCTCTGGGAGACCTATGCTTCCGACAAGCGCGCCCGCATCAATCTCGGCATCAGGCGGCGCCTGGCGCCGCTGATGGAACGCGACCGCCGGCGCATAGAGTTGATGAACGCGCTTCTTCTGTCGATGCCGGGGACGCCCGTTATCTATTACGGTGATGAGATCGGCATGGGCGACAACATCTATCTCGGCGACCGCGACGGGGTGCGGACGCCGATGCAATGGTCACCCGACCGCAATGGCGGCTTCTCCCGAACGGACCCGGCGCGCCTCGTCCTGCCGCCGATCGCCGATCCGCTCTACGGCTTCGAGGCTGTCAATGTCGAAGCCCAGAGCACCGATGCGCATTCGCTGCTTAACTGGACGCGCAAGATGCTGGCGCTGCGCGGTCGGCATCCGGCCTTCGGACGCGGTTCGCTGCGTTTCCTCTCGCCTGAGAACCGCAAGATCCTGGCCTATCTCAGGGAATATGAAGGCGAGACGCTGATGTGCGTCGCAAACCTCTCGCGACTGCCCCAGGCGGTCGAGCTCGACCTCTCGGCCTTCGAGGGCCGCGTGCCGATCGAACTGACGGGCATGTCGCCCTTTCCGCCGATCGGGCAACTGACCTATCTCCTGACGCTGCCGCCCTATGGCTTCTTCTGGTTTCAGCTGGAGGCCGATGCCGATCCGCCGGCATGGCGTACTGCTCCGCCCGAACAGCTTCCCGATCTCATGACGATGGTCCTCCGCCGCGGTCTGCTCGACCTCGTCGATGAACCGCGGCTGGGACGCGTCCTCAGCAACGAAATTCTGCCCGCCTACCTCTCCAAACGGCGGTGGTTCGGCGCAAAGGATCAGCCGCTTCAGGCGGCTCGACTGATTTCGGCGACGCCGATCCCCTATGCCGATGGGATCGTTCTCGGCGAGTTGGAGGTGGAGCTGCCGGATCACAGCGAATCCTATCAGTTGCCGCTGGCGGTCGCCTGGGATGATGCGCAACCCTCCGCTCTGACACAGCAGCTTGCGCTCGGGCGGGTTCGTCAGGGCAGGCGGGTCGGCTTCCTGACAGATGGGTTCGCGGTCGAGCCGATGGCGCGCGGTATCCTGCGCGGGCTGACCGACCGCTCGCGCATCACCGGACGTACCGGCACCCTCGAATTTCTCGGCACCGAGCGGCTCGACCGCCTACAGGTTACCGACGGCATGCCGGTTCATTGGCTATCGGCCGAACAATCCAACAGTTCGCTGATCGTCGGCGACGTCGCCATGATCAAGCTGATCCGGCACATCTTTCCGGGCGTCCATCCGGAAGTCGAGATGACGCGGTTTCTGACCTGCGCGGGTTACCATCACACCGCTCCACTCCTCGGCGAGGTCGCGCATACGGATTCCAGTGGGCGTCGCTCGACCTTGATCATCGTCCAGGGCGCGATCCGCAACCAGGGCGACGCCTGGAACTGGATGCTGAATAATCTGCGCCGCGCGGCCGACGAGCTCGTGTTGAACGATCCGGCGGTCGAGCCCGGCGACGACGTCTTCCGGCCGCTGATCAGCTTCGTTGCCATGGTCGGTATGAGGCTCGGCGAGTTACACGTCGTGCTCTCCGGGGAAAACGCGGACGAGGCTTTCAGCCCTGTGGTCGCTGGCGACGATGAGGTCGAGGCGATCAAGAAGGCGGTGGCGGGCGAAGTCGCCTATGCCATGTCGAAGCTTGCCGAGCGCGAGGAAAATGCCGAGCCCGCTATCGATCTGCTCGCCCGTCCGCTTCTGGAACGCCGCTCCGAACTGGTTGAACTTGGCGCGCGCCTGGCGGAGAGCGCCCGCGGCACGCTGATGACGCGTACGCATGGCGACTTCCATCTCGGTCAGATCCTGGTCAGTGAGGGCGACGCCGTCATCATCGATTTCGAGGGCGAACCCGCGAAAAACCTTGCTGAACGCCGCGCCAAGACAGTTCCGCTGCGCGATGTCGCCGGGCTTCTCCGGTCGCTCAGCTATCTCGTCGCCACCGCCCAGCTCGACAATGACGCGGTCACCGAACACGAAAACGAGGTGCGCCGTGACGCCATCGCCCGTTTCGGGCGCAATGCCGAGCAGGCTTTTCTCGATGCCTATTGGCAGGCGGTCTCGACCTCGAAGGCGCTCGCCATGCCGACCGAACAAAGACGGAGGGTTCTCGATGCTTTTCTTCTCGAAAAGGCGGCATACGAAATCGCCTATGAGGCCCGCATCAGGCCGAAATGGCTGCCGATCCCGCTTGCCGGCCTTACCGAAATCGTATCGCGCTTAGCGGGGGTCGAGGCATGAATGTTGAACGCTCGGAACTTCTCGCCGGCATCGGACATGATGCGCTCTGGGCGCTGATCGAGGGACGCCATGGCGATCCCTTTTCGATCCTCGGCCCGCATGAAAGCGGCGGCATGACGATCGTGCGCGTCTATTTGCCGGGTGCCGAAGGCGTCGATCTCATCGAAGCGGCGAGCGGCAGGGTGGTGGCACCCTTCAGCATCGCTCACCCCTCAGGCTTGTTTGCGGCGGCGATGGGTTCGAGGATGCCCTACCGGTTGCGGATCACATGGCCGGATGGCGAGCAGATCACCGAAGATCCCTATAGTTTCGGACTTCTGCTTGGAGAGCTCGATCTCCACCTGATCTCCGAGGGCACGCATTATAGCCTGAGCCGGACGCTCGGCGCGGTTGAAATGTCGGTCGACGACGTCGCAGGCGTCCGCTTCGCCGTCTGGGCGCCGAATGCCCGCCGCGTTTCGGTTGTCGGCGATTTCAACGCCTGGGACGGGCGGCGAAACCCGATGCGGTTGAGGCAGTCCGCCGGCGTCTGGGAGCTGTTCGTGCCCCGGCTGGCGCCCGGCGAAAGATACAAGTTCGAGATCATCGATCCGCATGGAAACTGTTTGCCGCAGAAGGCCGATCCGGTGGCGAGAGCGAGCGAAGCTGCCCCGTCCACCGCTTCGATCGTCGCATCGTCGATGCGATTCCGGTGGACTGACGACAATTGGATGAAGGGCCGGTCGCGACAGCAAAGACTGGAAGGGCCGATCTCCGTCTACGAGGTGCATGCCGGTTCCTGGCTGCGGGAGAATGGCGGGCGGTCGCTCGACTGGGTCGAGCTCAGCCAGCGGCTCGTTCCCTATGTTCGCGATATGGGATTCACCCATATCGAGCTGCTGCCGATCATGGAACACCCCTTCGGCGGCTCCTGGGGGTATCAGCCGCTCGGCCTCTTCGCCCCGACCGGCCGTTATGGCACGCCTGAGGATCTCGCCTATTTCATCGACCGCTGCCATGGCGCCGGGATCGGCGTCATCCTCGATTGGGTGCCGGCTCATTTTCCCACCGACGTCTGGGGGCTCGCCCGCTTCGACGGCACCGCGCTCTACGAACACGAGGATCCGCGTGAAGGCTTTCACCGTGACTGGAACACGCTGATCTACAATCTCGGCCGCAACGAGGTGAAAGGCTTCCTGATCGCCAGCGCGCTGGAATGGCTCGAACGCTACCATATCGACGGATTGCGCGTCGATGCCGTCGCCTCGATGCTCTACCGCGACTACAGCCGCAACGAGGGGGAATGGATTCCGAACCGGTATGGCGGCCGTGAGAACCTGGAAGCGGTGGAATTCTTCAAGCACCTGAACAGCATCGTCCATGAGCGCTGCCCGCATGCGATGACGATCGCAGAGGAGTCGACCGCTTGGCCCGGCGTCACCAAGCCGCCGGAAGAGGGTGGGCTCGGTTTCGACATGAAGTGGAACATGGGCTGGATGCATGACAGCCTGAGCTATATCGAGAAGGACCCCGTCCATCGGAGCTACCATCACGGCACGATGACCTTCGGCATGATCTATGCCTATTCCGAACGCTTCATTCTGCCGATTTCGCACGACGAGGTGGTCTACGGAAAAGGCTCGCTGCTCGGCAAGATGCCGGGCGACGAGTGGCAGAAATTCGCCAATCTGCGGAGCTACCTCGCCTTCATGTGGGGCCATCCCGGCAAGAAGCTGATGTTCATGGGAGGCGAGATCGCTCAGCTCGGCGAGTGGAACCACGACGCCTCAATCAGCTGGGATGTGCTGGATCGGCCCGCGCATGCGGGAATCCAGCGGCTGGTCAAGGATCTGAACGGCTTCTACAAAGACGAGCCGGCATTGCAGTTCGGCGATTTCCATCACCAAGGCTTCGAATGGGCGGCGGCCGACGACGCGGTGAATTCAGTGCTCGGCATGCTGCGTTATGCCCCCGATCGCTCGTCCTCGGTTCTCGTCCTCTCGAACTTCACGCCGGTGCCCCGTTACGGCTACAGGATCGGCGTGCCGCAGGATGGCGTGTGGGTCGAACGGGTCACGACGGATGCGCGCGAATATGGCGGGTCCGGTCTCGTCAACGGCGCAGTGTCGAGCGAACCCGTGGCCGCCCACGGCAGGCCGCATTCCCTCGCGCTGACACTGCCACCGCTGGCGACGATATTTCTCAAGGGGCCGTCGCCGTGAAAAGGTCTCGGCCCCTTGCGGTCATTCGGCATGCGGAGCCGGATGAATGAAAGGCCAGGGACTCGCCTCAGATCCCCTTCCAACCGGAACTTCGATGAGAACGGGCTCGTCGAGTGCGAGTGCCTTCTCCAGCACCTCTCTCAATTCGCCGGGGCTTGTCGCCCGGAAGGATCGGATGCCGAAGCTCTCGCCAAGGACGACGAAATCGGGATTGGTCAGATCCGAGCCGAGAGTGCGGCCCTTGTAGATCTGCCTCTGGTCGCGCAGCACATTGCCGTAGGCTGAATTGTTGAAGACGATGGCGACGACGGCGATCTTGTGCTGGACGGCTGTGGCAAGTTCCTGGACGCCGAACATGAAGCCGCCATCGCCCGAAACGGAGACCACTGCCTTATCGGGATGGGCGACTTTCACGCCCAAGGCGGTGTTGAAGCCGAAACCGAGATTGTCCTGATAGCCGCATGTCACGTATTGGCGAGGGCCGTAGGTCGGGAAGGCAAAGCGGGCGGCAAAGCCAGTCTGGCTGATTTCCTCGACGAAGAAGCCGTCTTTCGGCAGGGCCTCGCGAATGGCTTCGAGATAGCCAAGCTGTGGCTGCACCGCCGAGAAACGAGATCTTGCTTCTTCATTGAGTTCGGCAAATTTGTGCCTGCGATCCCCTCGGAAGTACCCCGCCAGCGCGTCGGTAAGAGCCTGGGCCCCATCCTTGGCGTCCGAGACGATGCCGACATCCGGCTTGAGACGGACCATCTCGGTCGGATCGATATCGATGCGGATGATCTTGAGCCCCTTGGGAAGCCACTTCCAGCGCATGAACTGCAATTCGAGCCTGCTGCCGATCCCGATCAGCACGTCGACCTTCTTCCAGTATTCATAGGCGGCCACGAAATTCATATAGTTCGGATGGTCGTCGCGCACGATGCCCTTGCCGGAGCGATGCGATGTCACCGGCGCCTGCAGCAATTCCGCTAACGCGGCGATCTCCGCGCCGGCATCCACCGCGCCGCCGCCGACCATGATCATCGGATTGCTTGCGCTTGATATCAGTGCTGCCGCGGCTGCGATCTGATCGGGATCGACGGTTGGATGAGGCGCTCTCGCGCCAACGGGAATGTCGATTTCAGGGCCGGATTGTCCGAACACGTCCCAAGGGGCTTCGACCGCTCCCGGGCCCTGGCGGCCGGAGAGCATCTTGCCGACGACCGCCGCCATGACCGGACCGGCTTCGGACTGATGGTTGATGCGTTCTGCCGCCTTGGTAATCCCGCGCATCGTCGCAAGCTGATCCGGCAGTTCGTGCAGCTGTCCTCTGCCTCGGCCGATGAGGTGCGACATGATGTTGCCGGTGATGCAGAGCACCGGCGCGTTGGCGCCGTAAGCGGTGCAGAGGGCGGCGCCCGAATTGAGAACGCCCGGGCCGGGCACGACGGTATAGGCACCGATCCTGCCGGTGGATTTGGCATAGCCGTAGGCCATGTAGGCCGCGCCCTGTTCATGCCGGGTGTGGATGAACCGGATCTTGTCGCCGGCGTCGTAGAGGGCATCGTTGAAATCGTACATGTGGGCGCCGGGGATGCCGAAGACTGTATCGATCCCATGGGCGACAAGCGATCGGGTGATCGCCTGGCCGGTCGTTTCTTTCCTGTTCATTCAAAGGCTCCAATGGTGCGATCGGTTATGATTTCAGGCAGCCTTCGGCCCGGAGCGCCGCGACGATGGCGCCGGCATCGGCGGGCTGCATGCCGGCAAGGTTCATGCGCCCGGAATCCGCCATGTAGATGCCGTGGTTTGCCCTGAGCGCGACCGCCGTTTCCTTGCGCATGGAGAGATTGGAAAACAGGCCGCGCTGACGGCTGATGAAAGCCAGTTCGGGCGAGGCAGCAGCCAGCGCCGCGCGATTGCCGTTGATGCGCTCGCACATCTCTTCGAGTTCGGCGCGCCACATTGCCGTCATTTCCGGGTTTTCGAGAATGGCCCTGACGATGGCGGCCCCATGATCCGGCGGCATGGACCAGTTGACGCGGGCAAGCGCCGCCATGTTGCTTTCCGCCTTTCTGGCGTCATCGGCATGGCGAGCCACGACACACAGCGCGCCGACGCGTTCGCGATAGAGGCCGAAGTTCTTGTCGCAGGAATAGGCGATCAGCGCTTCCTCGACCGCATCGAGGATTATGCGCGTCGGTGCTGCATCTTGTTCAAGACCGTCGCCGAGCCCCTGATAGGCAAGATCGATGAAGGGCACGAGCCTGTGCGCAACGAGAAGTTGGGTAATCTCTCGCCACTGTTCCACGGTAAAATCGATACCCGTGGGATTATGGCAGCAACCGTGAAGCAGCACGACGTCGCCTTCCCCGGCGGAAGACAAAGCGGAGACCACGCTTTCGAACGTCACCTGCTGTGACGTCAGGTCGACGAAGGCATATTCCTTTACGTCCAAGCGTGCCGAAGCGAAGATCGGTGCATGGTTAGGCCAGCTCGGCGTTCCCAAGAGAACCTTTGCCGATGGATTTGCCGTTTGGATGAGTTCCGCGCCGAGACGGAGCGCGCCGCTGCCGCCCGGCGTCTGAATGCCGGCGAGCCGTTGGGCGAATTTCGGCGAGTTGCCGAAGATGATCGGCTCAAGCAGGCGCACGAATTGCAGATCACCCTCGGGGCCGAGATATTTCTTGCTGTCCTGGGTCTCCAGGAGAAACTGCTCCGCCGCCTTGACGGCCCGCATGACGGGCGTGCGTCCCATGGCATCGCGATAGACGCCGACGCCGAGGTCGATCTTTCCGGGACGATCGTCGGCCTGGAAGGCTTTGATGAGCGCGAGCAGGCTATCGGCCGGCCGGCTGTTCAGTTGGTCAAACACTGTCACCTCCACTTGCATGTCAGAGGCCGAAGATTAACGGAACTATCGCGACGAATTTCTGCGATTATCTTCCTGTTTAAGCGTAATTGTGCAGATAATCTGCGTCAAATCGGTATAATACGCAGAAACTCACCGCAATCGAGGCCGATGACCATGCTGGACCCATTTGATATCAAACTGCTCGCCGCTCTCCAGCAGAACAGCGAACTGACGCAGAGCGAACTCTCTCAGAAGGTCAATCTCTCGGCGACCCAATGCGCCCGCCGTTTGGAAAGGCTGCGCAATGAGCAATATATTCAGAGCGTCGTCGCCATCCTCAATCCGGTGAAGCTGGGTTTCACCGTCGTCGCGCATACGCTCGTCAGCCTTCGCGCGCATACAGAAGGCGGAAACGAGCGGCTCCATCGTTTCATCGAGACTGCGCCGGAGATCCTGGAATGTTATTCGCAGACGGGTGACGCCGACTTTCTGATGAAGGTCATGACGCGCGACCTCGACCATCTCAGCCAGTTTCTCGAAAGAATGATCCGGGTCACCGACAATCTGGCGTCGGTGAAATCGAGCATCGTCCTGAAGACGATCAAAAAAACGACCGCTCTGCCGCTGCAGATCGTGACGTGAGGGCGGCTCCGGCCGCTTTCACCTGAGATAATGGATATGCGGGCGCGAATGATGGGGTGAAGCTTCGATGCGGGCTTCGACCGAAAAGACTTCGCGCAGCAGTTTCTCGCTCAACACGTCCTCTGGCGCGCCGGAGGCGACGATCCTGCCCTGCTGCATTATAATAAGCTCATCGCAGAACATGGCGGCATGGTTGAGATCGTGCAGCGCGACGATGCTGGTGATCGGCAGGCCGGAAACGAGCCGCATTAGGCCGATCTGGTGCTGAATGTCGAGATGATTTGTCGGTTCGTCGAGGATCAGCTCCTGCGGCGATTGGGCAAGCGCCCTGGCGATATGGGTGCGCTGCTTTTCGCCGCCCGACAGGCTCTGCCAGCGCTCGTCGCGCTTTTCGGCCATGCCGGCGCGTGCGAGTGCGGCCTCGACCGCCTCTTCGTCGGCTCTCGTCCAGCCCGAGAACATCGACCGGTGCGGGAAGCGGCCGAGCTTGACGACGTCGACGACCTTGAGGTTGGCGTTCGTCGTCGCGTGCTGCTCGACGAAGGCGATGCGCCGGGCGATCGACCGGCGGCTGATGGTACCGATATCGCTACCGGCGAGGATGACGCGACCCGAATGCGGCCGCTTCAGGCCGGCGAGAAGCCGCAGCAGCGAGGTCTTGCCCGAGCCGTTTGGCCCGAGCAGGCCGAGCATCCGGCCGGGCTGCGCCTCCATGGAAACACCGTCCAGAATGGTCTTCCTGCCAATTTTCCAGGTGAGGTTGTCAGCCTTGATGCTCATGGCGCGCGCTGGAACCGGTAGAGGATGATTGAGAAGAAGGGCACGCCCACCAGCGCCGTGACGACGCCAATCGGCAGGATCTGGTTGGGAATGAGGGCGCGCGCGGCAATGTCTGCGAGCACCATGAAGATCGCTCCCGCGATGGCGCAGGCCGGCAGGAGACGGATATGCAGCGGCCCGACGACGAAGCGGGCGACATGCGGCACGACGAGGCCGACGAACCCGATCGAGCCGACCATGCTGACGATCGTCGCCGTCATCATCGCGGTCAGCGCGAAGAGCGCCATTCTGGCGCGGCTGACATTGACGCCGAGCGAGGACGCCGCTTCGTCGCCGAAAGCGAAGGCGTCGAGCACGCGGGCGTAGAACAGACAGGCGGCGAGGCCGAAACCGACGACGATCGAGACCAGCGCGAATTCCGGCCAGCGCACGCCGCTGAAGCTGCCGAGCAGCCAGAACATGACGTCGCGGGCCTGTTGCGCGTTGGCCGAGGTGGTGACGATATAGGAGGTGGAGGCGTTGAAGAGCTGCGATGCGGCGACACCGGCAAGGATGGTGCGGTCCGCGCCGCCGCGCGTGCCGTTCGACAGCAGCGCCACGAAGAAGAAGGCCGCGAAGGCGCCGGCGAAGGCGCCTGCCGAGAGCGATACAGCGCCCGCGCCGACGCCCAAGATGACGATCGCGACGGCGCCGGTGGAGGCTCCGGCGGAGATGCCGAGCACATAGGGTTCGGCCAGCGGATTGCGCAGCAGCGACTGCATGATGGCGCCCGACAGCGCCAGCCCCGCGCCGCAGAAGGCGGCGACGAGCGCGCGGCTGAGCCGATAGTCCCAGATGACGGTCTCATGGATGCGGTTCAGCTCGACCGCGGTCCAGCCGAGCCGGTTGGTGACGGCCGAAAAAGTGGTCGCAAGCGGGATCGGCAGGTCGCCGATCCCGACGCTGACGCCAATGGCGACAGCGATGAGGCAGAGGGAAGCGAGCAGCAGTGCGGTGACCGCTCCCAGCCGCCGGAAGAGACGGCCTGCGTTGGTCACTTCAGCAGACCAAGGGCCTTCAATTGCTCGGCAACCTGCTCGGCGCCGTAGATCGTGCGGATGGTCGGATTCATCGCCTGGCCGTCCATCACGACGAGAGCCTTGTTCTTGACGGCCGGGATCTGGCTGACGGCCGGATCGGTGTTCAGGAAGTTGATCTTGGCCTCGGGCTTGTCGAGCTCCCAGCGGTTGCGGTCGAGGCTGGCGACGACGATGACGGCGGGATTGGAGGCGATGATGCCTTCCCAGCCGACGGTCGGCCATTCGGCGTCCGCGGTGATCGCATTGTGGCCGCCAAGCAGGTCGGCGATGAAGCCGGAAGCGCTGTACTTGCCGCCGACATAGGCATCGGCCGAGGGGCTGGGGCTGGAGAACCAGAAAACGTAGGAGAGGTTCTGGCCGTCCTTGGCAACGCTGCCGCGGAGCTTGGCTTCACGCGCCTTGAAATCGGCGATCAGCGCCTGGCCGCGATCGGCGACATCGAAAATCTGCGAGAGTTCGTCGATCTCCCTGTAGAGCAGATCCATGTTCCATGGCTCGCCGCGGCTGCCGTACTGGTCCTTGACATCCTTGGTGCTGAGGCAGGTGCTCGGCGAGAGATAGGTTGAAACGCCGACCTTGTCGAAATCCTCGCGCTTGGCGATCTTGCTGTTCGGGCCGACGAGGCTCGGCAGGGCGACGGCCACGAAATCGGGATTTTCGGCAAGCATGGATTCGAAGGTCGGCATCTCCACGGTGAGGAGCTTGACCTTGGCATTGGCTTCGGCGAGTTGCGGCAGGACCTTGCTCGGCCAGAAGGCGGTGCCGACCATCTTGTCCTGGAGGCCGAGCAGCAGCAGGATTTCCGCGCTGTTCTGCCCAAGCCCGATCGCCCGCTCGGGCGCTTTCTTGAAGGTCACCTGCGCGCCGCAGTTTTCGAGCGTCAGCGGGTAGGTTGTCGAACCGGCGAATGACGGGGCTGCGGCAAGGCCGATCAGGGCGGAGAGGCCGCAGGCGGCCAGAAGTGATTTGAGGCTGGTCACGAAGAAAATCCCGGTGCGTGAATATATGCGGCCGGGGTATAGCCACAGGAACGATCGGAAAACAAGACAAAAAAGATCAACTTATCGCAAAAATCGACGGCACTGAACATTGCCGCCGGAACAGTGCTCGCCGGTGTCGAGCGAAAAGCCTTCGAACATGATTAGCTGAGCTTGCCCACAAGCTTGGCATAGTCCGAAAAAGTGGCGCCTTCGCCTTTTCCGCCGGCTTCGCCGGCAAGCTGCAGTACGCGGATCGGAAATAGGATTGCCGCCAAGTTGGCGCCGGACAGCTCGTGGTCATCGTCTTCCTCAATCGCCTTTTGAGCTTTCGAGAGCGCGGCGTCGATCTCGCCGCGCGTGAGCAGTTCCTTTTCCACGATGGCGTCGAATATCGAGGCCATCGCCATGATCAGGCCTTTGAGCTGCAGATTGGCGGTATTCATGAGAACTCCCAGGTGAAGAAAGGATCCTAGTCTGGCTCGACGGGCCGGATTGTTTCGACCGAGACCGTACCCTCGAGTATACCGCGCTTTATATCATGTCTGTTCCGATCGATCTCTATCACGGTGTAGAGTTTATCGTCGCGAAAGGCGCTAGCATTGGCGGTCGTGACGTCCTCGGCGGGCGCCGCATCGACTTCCATGAAATCGAGTTCTCGTGCGGCCGCGACGATCCTGGCATCGCCTGGCGTTCGGGCGGCCACGACGATCGTGCCGTGATTGGTGGCATTGCCCCATCTGGGATCATCGGGTTTCGCAATCGGTTCCAGCCGATAGATGTTGAGCACCTCGCCGCCGGCCTCTGGCGATGCCTCCGCGGCGGCATCCTGCATCTGCGCCTGACTCTCGACCGAGCGCCCGAAGGTCGTCGGGCTGATCGCGTTGTTGATCTCGTCTTTGCCTGTCCTTGAGACGTTCGACATGTCGCTCTCCTTGTCAGGGCGGAAACGACGGGCGGCGGGAAACTGTTCCCGCGCAGGCAAAGTTTGGGCGTTGACGATGGGTTAGGCCTATCTCTGCAACCCTGCCGCACACCCATACCCTTTTTCCAGCCGAGCACTAGTTACCTTCTGTCGAATAAGGGGGATTCCGTGAGCAAGCAGACCAGTGAATATTCGGCCGATAGCATTGCGGCAGAGAGCCTCAACGGACGTGACCATAAAAGCATGGCGTTTGACGATGCCAGCGCGCTTCTGGAGGTGCTTGTCGCGGTCCGGCGCGGCGATTTTTCCGTACGGATGCGCTCCGACCTGACCGGTGTTACCGGCAAGGTCGCTGATGCGCTGAACGATATCATCGCCGCCAACCAGCGCATGGCAAAGCAGCTCGAACATGTCGGCCAGGTGGTCGGCCGCGACGGGCGGACGAGCACGCGCGTGCGCTTCGGCCTGTCGGATGGTTCATGGTCCGAGATGGAAGGCTCGATCAATGGTCTCATCGACGATCTCCTCTGGCCGACGACGGCCGTCACCCGCACGATCACCGCGGTCGCCAAGGGCGATCTGCTGCAGACCGTGCCGCTCGATGTCGACGGGCGGGCGCTCAAGGGCGAATTCCTGCGCTCGGCCGATATCGTCAACACGATGATCAAGCAGCTCAGCGTCTTTACCTCGGAGGTGACGCGCGTTGCCCGCGAAGTGGGCACCGACGGCAAACTCGGCGGGCAGGCGCAGGTGCCTGAAGTGACCGGCGTCTGGAAGGACCTGACCGAAAGCGTCAACTCGATGGCGTCGAACCTGACGGCGCAGGTGCGCAATATCGCGGAAGTGACCATCGCCGTTGCCAACGGCGACCTTTCCAAGAAGATCACTGTCGACGTGCGCGGCGAGATCCTGCAGTTGAAGGAAGCGATCAACACCATGGTCGACCAGCTGCGCTCCTTCGCTTCCGAAGTGACGCGCGTCGCCCGCGAGGTCGGCACCGAAGGCAAGCTCGGCGGCCAGGCGCTGGTGCCTGGCGTCGCCGGCACCTGGAAGGACCTGACCGACTCGGTCAACGCCATGTGCGGCAACCTGACTGCCCAGGTGCGCAACATCGCGCAGGTGACGACGGCGGTTGCGCGCGGCGACCTCTCGCGCAAGATCACGGTCGACGTCTCGGGCGAAATCCTTGAACTGAAGGAAACCATCAATACGATGGTCGATCAGCTGAACGGCTTTGCCGGCGAGGTGACGCGCGTGGCGCGCGAAGTCGGCACCGAGGGCCGCCTCGGCGGCCAGGCGCAGGTGCCCGGCGTCGCCGGCACCTGGAAGGATCTGACCGACAACGTCAATTCGATGGCCTCGAACCTGACGGCGCAGGTGCGCAATATCGCCGAAGTCTCCACAGCCATCGCCAATGGCGACCTGTCGAAGAAGATTACGGTGACAGTGTCGGGCGAAATCCTCGAACTGAAGGAGACCATCAACACGATGGTCGACCAGCTGAACGCCTTTGCCTCGGAAGTGACCCGTGTGGCGCGCGAAGTCGGCACGGAAGGCCGGCTCGGCGGCCAGGCGAACGTGCGTGGCGTCGCCGGCACCTGGAAGGACCTGACCGAAAACGTCAACTCGATGGGCGGCAACCTGACGGCGCAGGTGCGCAATATCGCCGAAGTCTCGACTGCGATCGCTAACGGCGACCTGTCGAAGAAGATCACCGTCGACGTGAAGGGTGAAATCCTCGAACTCAAGGAAACCATCAATACGATGGTGGACCAGCTGAACGCCTTCGCTTCGGAAGTGACGCGCGTGGCGCGCGAGGTCGGCACGGAAGGCCGGCTCGGCGGCCAGGCGAACGTGCGCGGCGTCGCGGGCACCTGGAAGGACCTGACCGATAGCGTCAATTCCATGGCCTCGAACCTGACCGGCCAGGTGCGCAACATCGCCGAAGTCGCGACCGCCGTCGCCCAGGGCGACCTTTCCAAGAAGATCACCGTTCCGGTTTCGGGCGAAATCCTCGAGCTGAAGGAGACCATCAACACGATGGTTGATCAGTTGAACGGTTTTGCCGGCGAGGTGACGCGCGTGGCGCGCGAGGTCGGCACGGAAGGTCGGCTCGGCGGCCAGGCGAACGTGCTCGGAGTCGCCGGTACCTGGAAGGACCTGACCGACAGCGTCAACTCCATGGCCGGCAATTTGACGGCGCAGGTGCGCAACATTGCCGAAGTCTCCACAGCGATCGCCAATGGTGACCTGTCGAAAAAGATCACCGTGTCGGTCTCGGGCGAAATCCTCGAGCTCAAGGAAACGCTGAACACCATGGTGGACCAGCTGAACCGCTTCGCCTCGGAAGTGACTCGTGTCGCCCGCGAAGTCGGCACCGAAGGCAAGCTCGGCGGCCAGGCTCAGGTGCCTGGCGTGGCCGGTACCTGGAAGGACCTCACCGAAAACGTCAACTCCATGGCCTCCAACCTGACAGGCCAGGTGCGCAACATCGCCGAAGTCACCACCGCCGTGGCGCGCGGCGACCTCTCGCGCAAGATCACCGTCGACGTGAAGGGGGAAATCCTCGAACTCAAGAACACCATCAATACGATGGTGGACCAGCTCAACGCTTTCGCCGGCGAAGTGACCCGCGTCGCCCGCGAAGTCGGCACCGAAGGCAAACTCGGCGGCCAGGCGCAGGTCTCCGGCGTCGCCGGCACCTGGAAGGACCTGACGGACAGCGTCAACTCCATGGCCGGCAACCTGACGGCGCAGGTGCGCAACATCGCCGAGGTGGCGACCGCGATCGCCAATGGCGACCTGTCGCGCAAGATTACCGTCGACGTGCGCGGCGAAATCCTGCTCCTCAAGGATACCTTGAACACCATGGTCGACCAGCTTCGCTCCTTCGCCGGCGAAGTGACGCGCGTCGCCCGCGAAGTCGGCACCGACGGCCGGCTCGGCGGCCAGGCCGTCGTTCCCGGCGTGGCCGGCACCTGGAAGGACCTGACCGATAACGTCAACCTGCTCGCCGCCAACCTGACGACCCAGGTGCGCAACATCGCCGAAGTCACGACCGCAGTGGCGCGCGGCGACCTGTCGCGCAAGATCACCGTCGACGTGAAGGGCGAAATCCTCGAACTGAAGAACACTATCAACACGATGGTGGACCAGCTCAACGCCTTTGCCGGCGAAGTGACGCGCGTGGCGCGCGAGGTCGGCACCGAAGGCAAGCTCGGCGGCCAGGCGCAGGTGCCGGGTGTGGCCGGCACCTGGAAGGACCTGACCGACACCGTCAACGTCATGGCAGCCAACTTGACCGAACAGGTGCGCGGCATCGTCAAGGTGGTGACGGCGGTCGCCAACGGCGACCTCAAGCAGAACCTCACCGTCGCCTCCAAGGGCGAGGTGGCGGCGCTTGCCGAAACCATCAACAACATGACCAATACGCTCGCGACCTTCGCCGATCAGGTGACGACGGTGGCGCGTGAAGTCGGCGTCGAGGGCCGCCTCGGCGGCCAGGCGAATGTCCCCGGTACCGCGGGAACGTGGAAGGACCTGACCGGTAACGTCAACCTGCTTGCCGCGAACCTCACGACCCAGGTGCGCGCCATCGCCGAGGTCGCCACCGCCGTCACCAAGGGCGACCTGACGCGCTCGATCAAGGTCGATGCACGCGGCGAAGTGGCCGAGCTCAAGGACAACATCAACACGATGATCGACAACCTGCGCCTGACGACGGAGCGCAACACCGAGCAGGACTGGCTGAAGACCAACCTGGCGCGCTTCACCAACATGCTGCAGGGGCAGCGCGACCTGACGCTGGTCGGCAAGATGATGCTCTCCGAGCTCGCGCCGCTGGTTGGCGCGCATCAGGGTGTCATCTATCAGGTGGATGCCGACGAAGAGCAGGCGTTTCTGTCGCTGCTGTCGGTCTATGCGCAGGGCGTCGAAGCGGCGCATCCGCCGCGGCTCGATTTCGGCCAGGGCCTCGTCGGGCAATGCGCCAGCGATGCCCGCCGCATCCTCGTCACCGATCTTCCCGACAACGTCGTTCCCATCAGTTCGGGCGTGTTCACGACGCTGCCGCGAAGCGCCATTGTCTTGCCGGTGCATTTCGAGGGGCAGGTGAAGGCGGTGATCGAGCTTGCCTCCGCCGGTGAATTCACCGAGCTGCAGCTTTCCTTCCTCGACCAGCTGACGACCTCGATCGGCATCGTTCTCAACTCGATCGAAGCGACGATGCAAACCGAAGGACTCCTCAAGCAGTCGCAGCAGCTTGCCGCCGAACTGCAGACGCAGCAGCGCGAGTTGCAGCAGACCAACGAACAGCTCGGCCAGAAGGCGCAACAGCTGGAGGAACGCAACGTCGAAGTCGAAGCGAAGAACCAGGAAATCGAGCAGGCGAGACGCGCGCTCGAGGAAAAGGCGACGGAGCTTGCACTCACCTCCAAATACAAATCCGAATTCCTCGCCAACATGTCGCATGAGCTGCGCACACCTTTGAATTCGATCCTCATCCTCGGCCAGCAGCTCGGAGAAAACCCGGACGGCAATCTGTCGGTCAAGCAGGTCGAATTCGCAAAGACGATCCACGGCGCCGGCACCGATCTGCTCAACCTCATCAGCGACATTCTCGACCTCTCGAAGATCGAGTCCGGCACGGTCTCGGTCGATGCCGAGGAGATCTTCGTCAGCAACCTGCTGGAGGTGATGGCGCGGCCGTTCCGCCACGAGGCGGAAAACCGCAACCTCTCCTTCGCGGTCGAGGTCGGCGCCGATGTGACAAAGAGCATCATCACCGACTCGAAGCGGCTGCAGCAGATCCTCAAGAACCTGCTCTCGAACGCCTTCAAGTTCACCGCGCAGGGCGGCGTGACGCTTCGCGTCGCATCGGCGACGAGCGGCTGGTCACCGGAGCATCCTTCTCTGCGGCACGCGCCTTCGGTCATTGCCTTCGAAGTGGTCGATACCGGCATCGGCATACCGCCCGAGAAGCAGCGCATCATCTTCGAGGCGTTCCAGCAGGCGGATGCGTCGACCAGCCGCAAATATGGCGGCACCGGACTTGGCCTGGCGATCAGCCGCGAACTGGCGAACCTGCTCGGCGGCGAGATCCAGCTGCGCAGCACGCCCGGCGTCGGCAGCACCTTCGTGCTTTACCTGCCGCTCACCTATGTCGGCGCCGGCGCGGTGGCGCCGAAGTCCACTCCGGCAGCGGCGAACGTCGTCGAGTTCGCCGAGGCGGCTGCCCGTCGGGCTGACAAACCGGTCGAACATGTCGCGGACGACCGTCACCGGATCGAGCCCGGCGACTCCGTGCTGCTCGTCGTCGAAGACGATGCGCATTATGCCCGCGTCCTCGTCGATCTCGCCCGCGACAACGGTTTCAAGGTGCTGGTCGCGATGCGCGGCAGCGACGCGCTTGTTCTCGCCCAGGAATACAGACCGTTGGCGATCTCGCTCGATATTTTCCTCCCTGATATGCTGGGCTGGACGGTGCTGAGCCAGCTCAAACAGAATTCCCAGACGCGACACATTCCGGTGCAGATCATCAGCCTCGACGAGGACCGCCAGCACGGGTTGACCCGCGGCGCCTTCGCCTTCATGAGCAAGCCGACGACCCCGGAAGGCCTCGGCAAGGCACTGTCGCGGCTGAAGGCCTATGCCGAGCCGCGCCGCAAGCAGTTGCTGCTGGTGGAAGACAACGAGGCCGAGCGCGTGAGCGTCACCGCCCTTCTCGGGCACGACGACATCGACATAACAAGCGTCGGCTCCGGCTCGGAGGCGCTCGCCGTTCTCCGGCAAGGCTCTGCCGACTGCGTCGTGCTCGACCTTACGCTGCCTGACATGTCCGGCTTCGAAGTGCTGGAGCAAATCCGCGACGACGACGGGATCGCCGAAGTCCCGGTGGTCGTCTTCACCGGCCGGGAGCTTTCACCTGACGAAGACGCGATGCTGCACAGCATGGCCCGCAGCGTCGTGGTGAAGGGCGTGGAGTCGCCCGAGCGCCTGCTCGACGAGACTGCGCTCTTCCTGCACCGCGTCGTCGCCGACCTGCCGGCCGCAAAACAAGCGACGCTGCAGGAGCTGCACAGCTCGGACGAGGATCTGGTGGGCGAGACCGTGCTGCTCGTCGATGACGATGCGCGCAACATCTTCGCGCTGAGCAGCGTTCTCGAACGTCGCGGCATGAAGGTGCTGACGGCGACGACGGGCAGCGAGGCGATCGACGTCATCAACAATGAGCCTTCCGTCGCGATCGTGCTGATGGACATCATGATGCCGGGGATGGATGGCTATGAAACAATGCAGGTGATCCGATCTGAGCCCCGCTTCCGGCGGCTGCCGATCCTGGCGCTGACGGCCAAGGCGATGAAGGGCGACCGGGAAAAATGCCTGGAAGCCGGCGCCTCGGACTACCTGGCGAAGCCCGTCAACACAGAGCAGCTGCTGTCGGCTCTGCGCATGTGGCTGCACCGCTGAGGATCCGGTCATGAGCCCCGTCAATATCCTCCTCGTCGACGATCAGCCTGCAAAGCTTCTGAGCTATGAGGTGATTCTCGAAGAGCTCGAGGAAAACCTGATCAAGGCGCAGTCGGCGCGCGAAGCATTCGAGCACCTGTTGCGCACCGAGATCGCCGTGATCCTCGTCGACGTCTGCATGCCCGAGCAGGACGGTTTCGAACTCGTCGGAATGATCCGTCAGCACCCGCGCTATCAGAACACGCCGATCATCTTCGTCTCGGCCGTGATGCTGGCCGAACCTGACCGGCTGCGCGGCTACGCGGTCGGCGCCGTCGACTATGTCTCGGTCCCGATCGTGCCCGAGGTGCTGAGGGCAAAGGTCAGAGTCTTTGCCGATCTCTACCGGAAGACACGGGAACTCGAGCGCCTGAATGCCGAACTGGAGGCCAGGGTGCACCAGCGCACCGCCGAGCTCGAGGCCTCGGCCGCGCAATTGCGTCAGCTGAACGAGGAACTCGAACACCGCATCGACCAAAGGACGCGCGAACGCGAGGAGGCGCTGGCGCAGCTGTTCGAGGCGCAGAAGCTCGATACGATCGGCCACCTGACAGGCGGCGTGGCGCACGATTTCAATAATCTTCTCATGGCGGTGCTCGGCAGCCTCAGTCTGCTCAAGAAGCGGCTTCCGGCCGATGAGCGCAGCGAACGCCTGGTGACGAACGCCATCCAGGCGGCCGAACGCGGTACGGCGCTCACCCAGCGTCTGCTCGCCTTCGCCCGCCGACAGGAGCTGAAGCCACAGGCGGTCGACTTCCTCCGGCTGTTCGAAAACGTCGAGGATCTGCTCGCAAAGGCGGTTGGACCGCGCGTCGAGATCCGAAAGCGCATACCGGCGGATCTGGAGCCGCTTCTGGTGGACAGCAACCAGTTGGAACTGGCCCTGCTAAATCTCTTCGTCAATGCGCGGGATGCGCTTGAAAGTGGCGGTGCGGTGACGGTCGCCGCGGCGGCGGAGCAAGACCGGCCCGCCGGTCTTGCAGGCGGAAACTACATCAAGATATCGGTCTCGGATGACGGCGAAGGGATGGACGAGGCGACGGTCCTGCGCGCCGCCGAGCCATTCTTCACCACGAAAGGAATCGGCAAAGGCACTGGTCTTGGCCTATCGATGGTGCACGGCCTGGCGGCGCAATCGGGCGGTTCCATCCAGATTTCGAGCACAAGAGGGAAGGGCACAACTGTCTCGCTCTGGCTGCCCGTTGCGCAGAGCATTGCCAAGGAGGAGCCGGCGGTCGTGCCTGCGGCCGCGGAACCCTTGAAGCCGGTCTCGCGATCGCTTGCCATCCTCGTCGTCGACGACGACGCGCTCGTCAGGACCGGAACCGTGGCAATGCTGGAGGATCTCGGACATCTGCCGCGGGAGGCGGCTTCCGCTACCCAGGCCCTGGAATTCCTCGCCGGCGGACAGGAGTGTGATCTCGTCATCACCGATCATGCCATGCCGGGGATGACCGGCGCCGAGCTCGCGCGCCACCTTCGTTCAGCCTTCCCCAACCTGCCCGTGATCCTCGCTTCAGGTTATGTCGAGCTTGCCGAGGATCAGGGGCTCGGCCGCATGCTCAGGATGGCGAAGCCGTTCACGCAAGAGCAACTCCAAGCGGCCATGGACGAGGCGCTGAGGGACAAGGTCGCGGCAGCGTGATGATGGGGGCGCCGCCGGGGGAGCTGGCGTAATTGAAGTGGATCGGCTTCATCTTTTATTTGCTTCGCTCTCAGCACAACCAGGGTGTGCTGCATGAATGAAAGATTGTGAAGTTGTTGAAATAGCTTGCGATTCGCATCTCACCTTTTGCCTCAAGGCTCACATTCATTCCAGCCGCAGGTTGAAGCACAACCGCGTTTCAAGCTGAACCCGAGGGTGGTCTTTCGCGCTGCGTGAACCTTTCGCCAGCAGAAATGCCACTGCAGCGGCCAATCCGGATTCAGGCTGCTCGCTGATCAGGTTTCCTCGATCAGCGCACCCCAGCCCGGCGAAACTTTTTGCCCTGACAAAAGTTACTCAAATCCGTCTCACTTCACTGAAGGCTTTCCTTTGACCAAAACGATGTTCGGCCCCGCGTTCACCCAAGATGGCATTCTGTTTCGTGTTTGGGCTCCTCTGCATGAAAGCGTGTCGTTGAAAATCGAAGGCTGTGATCCGCGCCCGATGCACGCGACTGAAGATGGCTGGCATCGGTGCACGGTCGCGGACGCCGGTCCCGGTGCGCGCTATCGCTTTATCCTGCCGGACGGTCTTCAAATTCCCGATCCTGCCTCGCGCTTCCAGCCGCAAGATGTGCATGGTCCGAGCGAAGTGGTCGACCTTTCCGCCTATCACTGGAAGACGCACGAATGGTCCGGCCGGCCCTGGGAGGAGATGGTCATCTACGAACTGCACATCGGCTGCTTCACACCAGAGGGAACCTTCAAGGCCGCGATCGAGCGTCTCGATCATCTGCGGGGGCTGGGTGTCACGGCGCTGCAGATCATGCCGCTCAGTGACTTTCCGGGGCGCTGGAATTGGGGCTATGACGGTGTGCTTCCCTATGCGCCCGACAGCAGTTACGGCCGGCCGGAAGATCTCATGGCGCTGGTGGATGCGGCGCACCAGCGTGGCATCTCGGTTTTCCTCGACGCGGTCTACAACCACTTCGGACCCGACGGGAACTATATCCCCTCCTACGCGCCGCTCTTTACCGATCATCACAGGACGCCCTGGGGCCACGGCATCAATTACGACGGCGACGGCTCCGAGATGATCCGCGAATTCTTCATCGAGAACGCCATCTATTGGATCAACGAGTTCAGGCTCGACGGTTTTCGCTTCGACGCCGTCCACGCCATCAAGGACGACAGTTCTGAGCATCTTCTTCACGCGCTGGCCCGCCGCCTCAGGGCTGCGGCCGGTGACCGGCATGTTCATCTGATCGTGGAAAACGAGGAGAATGACAGCGACCTTTTGGAACGTGACGCAGACGGCGAGGCGAGGTTGTTCACGGCCCAATGGAACGACGATATCCACCATGTTCTGCATGTTGCTGCCACGGGTGAAACCTTCGGCTACTATGCCGATTATGCCGGCGACACCGGCAAGCTCGGTCGGGCGCTGACGCAAGGATTCGTGTTCCAGGGCGAGCACATGCCGTATCGTGGAGGAAGCCGAGGCAGGCCGAGCGGCCACCTGCCGCCCACCGCCTTCGTGTCCTTTATCCAGAATCACGACCAGATCGGCAATCGGGCGCTGGGGGACCGGATCATGGCTTCGAGCCCGACCGATGCCGTCAAGACCGTCACGTCGATCTACCTGCTGGCACCACAGATACCGATGCTGTTCATGGGCGAGGAATGGGGTGCGCGCGAGCCTTTTCCGTTTTTCTGCGACTTCGACGAGGATCTGAACGAGAAGGTCAGGAAGGGCAGGCGAGAGGAGCTTTCGCGTCTGCCGGGTTTCGACGCTGACGAGCTTCTCGATCCAACGGCTCCGTCGACCTTTGCGGCCGCCAAGCTCGACTGGTCGAAATGCGCCTCTTCGGAAATGCTCGAATTCTACCGGGAGCTTCTCAGCCTCCGGCATGGACGAATCGTACCCTTGTTGAAGGGCGCCCGCGGCGGAAACGCGGCCTATCACTCGGCGGGTGCGACGCTTGCGGTCGATTGGACCCTGGCCGGCGATTGGCGCCTTCATCTCGACGCCAACCTCGGCAGCGAGGCGGTGCGGCTTCCCAAGCGGTGCGACCAAGGTGAAACGATCTTCCGCCTCGGCAGCTGCGATGGAGGTCAACTGGCGCCCTGGACGGTGATCTGGCGCATCTCGAAAGGCGAGGGCATCGCATGAAGGCGATCGGACGATGAAGTCTGCCGAGCTCGACAAGCTCGCCCGCCAATACGGGATCAGGTTGACCAGGCCCAGTCCCGACGACGGCGGCGAGGTGGCGATTTCCGCCGACACCAAACGCAAGATACTCTCGGCTTTGGAAGTCGATCTGCCAGGAACCACCCATCGCGGGACGGTTGCACCGCGGCGGGAGCAGGAGCCGGGGCCGGCGAAGGATACAATTCCCAAGTCATTTCTGCCGAACTTCCTGCTCAAGACGCGGGTCTGGGGGATCAGCCTGCAGCTTTACGAACTCCGTTCGGTGCGCAACTGGGGCATCGGAGATTTCGAGGATCTGTCCGATGTGGCCGACCTGGCGGGAAAGCTTGGCGCCGATTTCATCGGCCTCAATCCGCTTCACGCACCATTTCTTGCCGATCCCGATCGCTGCAGCCCCTATGAACCTTCAAGCCGTCAGCATCTCAACCCGCTCTATATCGCGGTCGACCGATTGCCGGGTTTTGTCAGTAGTGCCGAACTCGAACGGCAATTGGAGGGACTTCGCGGAAGCGACCTCGTCGATTATGCCGGAGTTGCGAGGGTCAAGCTTGGAATTCTGCGGGATCGCTGGCGCGCCTGGCTGCAAGCGGATGCCGCCGATGAAACCTACAATCCCGTCGATTTCGATGTCTTCGTCGCGCAGGGCGGCGACAGCTTGCGGCGACACGCGCTTTTCGAATGCCTTTCGCTTTCCATGGTGGAGCGTGGGAGGGGCGCCGGTTGGCAGGGATGGCCGGCCGATTTCCGGCGCTTCGACAGCGCCGCCGTCGCCGAATTCGCACGTGAGCATGCGGAGGAGGTCCGTTTTCATATGTGGTTGCAGTGGCTCGCCCACCGGCAGTTGCTGCAGGCGGCGGACCGGGCGCGCGAAGCCGGCCTGCGGATCGGGCTTTATCTCGATCTTGCCGTGGGCGAGGCGGTCGACGGATCGGCGATGTGGAGCGAGCCGGATGTCTATATCTCGAAGGCGACCATCGGCAGCCCTCCCGATCCATTCGCGGTAGAGGGGCAGGACTGGCATCTCGCCGGATATCTGCCGTCCGCGATCGCTGCGGGAGACAATTCTCCTTACCGGCGCATGGTAAGCGCCGCCATGCGCTATGCCGGTGCGATCCGGATCGATCACGCCCCGGCGCTCCGACGCCTCTTTCTGGTGCCGCTCGGCAGCAGGCCGGATGGCGGCGCCTATGTCCGCTACCCCCAGCATCGGCTTCTACAGATCCTGGCCGAGACCTCCGCTGAGCATCGATGCCTCGTCATCGGTGAAGCGCTGGGAGTGATACCGCCGGATTTGCCTGACGAGCTCGCGGCGGCGCAGATCCTTTCGTATCGCATTCTCTCCTATGAACAGGACGGGAAAGGCTTCAAGCCGCCGGATGCCTATCCCGTTTTCGGCCTGGCCTGCATTTCGACGCACGACCATCAGACGCTTGCCGGTTGGTGGCGCAGCGCCGACATCCAGGATCGCCGCGACCATGGTATCGTGCCGCCCGATCTCACGGCAAAACATCTTCAGCACCGCCGACGCGAGCGACGAAATCTGAAGACGGCGCTCCGCGCTGCCGGCATCGACGTGCCGGCCCGTCTCAACGCAAGGGCGAGCCGGGAGACCTTGAGGGAATTGACCGTCAGCGCCTACCGCTTCATCGCCCGTACTCCGTCGCTTCTCGTCGCGGTTCGGGTTGCCGACCTGACCGACGAGAAAAGCCCCACCAACATCCCCGGCACGAGCGACAGCTACCCCAACTGGAAACCGAAGCTGTCGGTTTCGCTGGAGGGGCTGGCGTCGAACCCGCTGCTGCATCGCATTACGGCGGCGATGCGGGAAGAAAGGCCACGAATTCACGCGGCGAGGGAACGATCAGGGAGCAGGCGGATTTCGAATAGACAGGGATAAGGATCGCCGAGATGAAAGCCAGAAAACCACTTGTCGAGGTCGCGGTAGAGACCGAGGAAGGCCGGGTGCCGTTGGGCATCATGAACGCCAAGCAGGCATTGTCGCTTCCTGACGATCTCGATGTGAAGGTATCGCATCCTGATCACGAGCCGGGCAGCACCGACATTTTCATTCCCAAGGACGAACTGCACCGGCATCTGGACAAGTCATAGGATGCGTCACCTTACCAGCTCGACGCGGGCAGGCGATTTGAATTCGAGCCCGGAACCTCGGCGGGCCTGGAGTGTTTGACTCGATAAACCGAAGGAGAAAATCATGGCACATGCCGACCGGAAACATATTGGTGCTGGCACGAAGGGAAAGGGCGACGGCGGCGGCGCGATGACCGATCTCGACCGGGAACAGCTTCCCGAAAACATGGTCCTCTCGAACCGCGACAAGACGCAGCATTCCAAGGAGCGCGGCCTCGACGGCAAGACGATCCAAACTGAGCAATACGCGGATCACAGCTCCAATCGGAATCCTAAGTGAGGAAAAGGTGATGAGCAGCAGATTGCCCCCCATTCCCGCCAAAAACGTCAGCAACAAGGGAGCCGGCAAGCCGGCGCGGACCGAGGCGGAGGATACCGCAAGCGGCAACGAAAACCCTGAGAAGAAGGGTCAACAAGGAAACACCAAAGTCAACACTACCCATCAGGGTTACCAGCAGGACAGGTAGGAGGCATCGATGTCTACCTCGCAGAAGAGCCCGTCAACGATCCGCCAGGGCGGCCCAGGCGCATCCCACGAAAACGCCAAGGCGCCGCTCGAGGTACCGAAGCCGGCAGCCGAGCCGGATAGACGCACGCGAAGCAAGGTTTCCGGCGGCGGCGGCGAGCATGATCGCCACCACACCCACGACGCAAGAGAGAAGTGAGGGACAGACCTGGCGGCGGAACCCTGATCGGCCAACGTCGCAGGTCCACCGCTTCACATGATCAACATGACGGAAAACAGACCATGACGACCGCATTCATCCTTGTTGCACTGGCTCTCCTCATCATCTACGCCGGCCCGACATTGCTTTACATCTGCGTTGGTTATGCTGACTACATGATCGAGCGGCGCCGACATTTGCTGGCTGTGAAACACGCCGTAAAGCGTCGCAGCGACGAGCTTTAGCTGTCCGTTACAACGGGCCATCAATACTTGGGGTGCCGTATCTTTGGCTCCGCAGGTTCATTCTTCTTCGTTGGAGCGCTGGGTGATCGCGAAGTCCTGGAGGATGCCGGCCTTTTCAGGCTCGCTGCCGGCATGGGCGATAAGAGCATGGAAGGCGGCTCGAACGATCTCTTTCTTGGTGGCCTGCGGATGCGATTTCATCACCGCCTTGATCAGCTGTTCCCCGAACCGTCGTCTTCGATTTCCTCGACATCATGACGAGGCAGAATGCGCTGCTTCACTTCCTCGGCCGCGACCGCGATACCTCTGGCCGTTCCCGCCAGCGCCAGTTCAGCGGCGATAAGAGGGTGCTTGCGCACAAGCTTGCCCAGCACTTTGGCGGCTGCAGCCGCCTTGGCCTGGGACAGGACGCCTTTATTAGCGCGTTTGCGCAAGAGAGATTCCAGCTTTCGCTTCGAACGCTTTCGGGGCGGCGTCGAATCTAATGTACGGCGACGCCCTTCCGAGGGTTTTCTTCGGCCTGTTTCCGGACTTTCTTCGGGAGCGCCGAACTGGCGGCGTCACGCACGACGCCGACGGCCGCATCGGTTGCGCTGTGAAAGGCTCGGCCGACTAGCCCAAGGGTCTTGGCGCCCTTGCGCCCACCCGATTTTGCGGCGCCGGCAATGTCGTCGCTATCCTCCACGAGCACGGCCGCTGCAGCGCCGGCCCCGGCGATCAGCGCCTTTCCCAAGATATCGCGGCCTGTCGAGCTCGCCAGTAATGTTTTCACTATAGAATTCTTCCGGATGCCTTTAGGTACCTTGTATCCTGCAATCCTCTTCGGAATCTTTGTCTTGGCCATAGTACAGCTCCCTTTTGAACGTTGGAAACGCGGTAAAGCGCACCCTGTTCCCAGATTAGGTGGCACAGTTCGCGATGGCGGGATCTCCGGCAGTGCGGGAGCTCCGGTCTCGTCGCAGCAAAGGGAGAATAGACGTTAGTGGATCGACTGCGAGGTCGGAGCGTTGATCTTGAGCAGATCCGGGGCGGGAAACATCTCGATCAATCCTGCTGCGAGGTCGTCGACATCCGTCTTGCCGTCATTGAAGAGCTGAATGGCGGCGCTGCACAGGATCTGGCTGTCGTGTTCGCTCACCGAGACGCCGAAATGGCGATACCAGCTCATGACAGCCTTCGAAAGACATCTGAAATCCTGCGGTAGTATCGGTCTGTAGAAAATCGCCATGAACGCCCACCACGATTGCCGCTTGTCGCCTTCACTTAATCAAGATAATGCCCGTCCTGTTTGATACCAAGCGGCTTGTTTCTTCGGTGCGTTAGCGCACGGACCAGCTATTTCGAGCGGCGTGCCGAGCCTCCTTTGCCTCAGGCAAGGACACCCGCGGCAATGGCGGCCTGGATGAAACGTTGGCGCGCCAGTTCGGCGCTTCCGCGTCGGCGAAGCGCATCGACGCAGCGCCGCTTCGCTTCGAAATAACCGCCGCCCCGAACGTTGGTCCAGCGATGATTCAGGATGTCGAGTGCCGCGTCCGGACCTTCTATGCGCTGCTGCTCGCTCTCGGCGGTGCGGATGAAAACTGGATATTACCAAACCAGGTGGAAATCGACCTCGATGACGTCAGCCATGATATGATCCAGAATGGTCTTTCGGACGGTGGCCCCTGCCGCTGTCCTGGAACGTCCGGTAGTGGCCCGGGTGAACAAACGCATGGCGAGCCCTGGCCGGGAGCCTTGGTCGGATCGGTGCTTCATGGTCCATATGGCATCTCCTTTGCCGGTCGAACTACGCCATGGCACGGGTGTTCCTGTTCGAAAAAGGAACTCCTGCCTGCCGCCACCGAGTACTGGAACAATGTCTGCCTCGCCTTGTTATTTGTGCGACAGGCGAATGCCGAAGCAGCCGGAGGATACGATGAGGCGGAGCATTGTGCTTGGGCTGGTTCTGGCCATCGCGCTGACGGGTTGCACCACCAGCGCAGGCAGCTACACATCGGCGGGACTTGAGCCTATTCCGGGCAGCATCACCTATCAGGGGCAGCCGCGCACAAAGCTGACGAAATCGCCGGTCGGTTCATCGTTCCCGCACAGCTTCACGGATCAATGGGGGCGGCAAGTCGAGGAGATCTATATTATCCAGCCGGACCGCAGCTTACTGATTTCCCAGCGCCACTACCGACCGGTTTTTTCGCTCGACGACGACTAGGAAGGAGACCTGATCATGCCGCGCCGTAAGAACAATGTTGGGACGACGCTCGACACCGAGGGAGCCAAGATCGGCGAGCCTGTTCCGAAAGCGATCATCGATATCAACACCGCCCCTGTCGGGGTCCCCCGCCAGGCCGAGCAAGATTTGCGCACTGAATTGGGCGCTCTGCGGCAACAGGTTGATAGGCTACAGCAACAGGTCATCAGTGCCGGGCGTTCTGCGAAGGGCGGCGCCCGAAACGCAGTCCGCGAGACCGAGGCTCTGGTGAAGCATTATCCGCTCTCAACGTTTGCCCTCATGGCTGCTGTCGCGGGTTTGTTGACGTTTGCCTCACGTCAGCTCTCCCCACCACGCCATCGTGAGTCCTCAGCCCTACGAGATCTCAGGGATTTCTACGACAGGATGCGCGAGCGGATCTGACAAGATTTTAGGATTGCCAGCATTCCGATTCTGCCCGACTCTCTGTCAGGCAAGGAGGGAAAATGCATGCTCGACGTCCTTATACGAAGCGCTCTCGATATTGTCCGGCGCGCGGAGCGCTTGATCGAAGCGGCGAGACGGCTGCTTGACAGGCATGATCTTGCTGAGGGCGAGCGATATGAACTCGATTATGAGATCGAGCGGCTGAGGGACGCGGTTCTTGCGGTGGAGGAGGCCGTCCGGTCGCTCGCGCGCAGGAGCGAACGCTGGCCGCAGGCCGCTCGTGTCCATGCGCTGCAGACGACATTGCACTGATTGCGTGACTTCACAGGCTCCCTGTCGTTTTCCATAAATTACTGTTTTCCAAGGAATTTTCTAAGGCGTAACTGCATGTCACGCCGATGTCACGCGACCATGGAAGCAATATATGCTTGATTGGGCCGCTTAGCGCTTATGATTTCCGGCACCGGGTGCATGAAACGGGGGACGAGGAACAGGGGCGCTGTGATCGTTGGGGCATCGCGATGACTTTGGAAACATCCGGGCAAATATCCGAGCCCGACGAATTCGTATTTCCGGTTCACACCCGGACGATCGCTCAGATACGCTATGATATTCGCAGTCATGTTATGACGGTCATCTATCACGACGGCCGCTCGCGCACGACAACCGGCATACAGGGTCCGGCGATGCTAAAGATCCTCGCCCAGCGTCCGCTGGAGCGTTCCCCGTTTCTTTTGCGGACGGTCATCTGATCGAGAAAGTCGAGCATCCACCGCTAAATCGTGCTGGTGGTGCATCCATTTCAGTGGAGCTGCGTTCATCCTGGGTAGTCAGACATGAAGGGAACGCCGATGACCTTTCCACCGCCAAAAGCCGAGGCTCCCGCTCAGCGGTTCGAAGAAGCGAGCGCTGCTGCGCGCGACGCTTTGGAGGAGCTGATTGCAGCCGCCAATCAAGCCGGATGGGCAACCGAAGAAATCTCGGTCGCATTCCTTGAGGCGGCGCGGTTTTTGACCGAGGCCAATAAAAAAGATCCCGATCCTGCGGAAGATCCCGTGATTAGCGACGTGCCGGGCAAGCGGGAGCAGATCGGCCATGGTGAGCTTTTCGATTAGGACGTCGCTCACATCCGGCTCAGGACGCATCTCACCGGCCAATCCTTGCGACCGAGCTGCGTATGACGAGGCTCGTGCTGACCCGCAGCCGTTCAACGGCTAGGGGGATCTGTTCGATGCGGGCGACGAGCCGCTCGCCGGCGAGTTTGCCCATCTCGTATACGCGCTGGTCAACGACTGTGATCGGGGGAACGGTAACGCTTGTCCAATCGGCATCCAGGAAGGAAATCATCGAGATGTCGTCGGGAATTGAGAGGCCGAGTGATTGCAGCGACTTGAAGACGCGCAGCCCCACCAGGCTGTCTGATGCGAGGATTGCCGTTGGCGGTGATGAATCCGAGAGCAGGCGTCTGATCACGGCGTCCGTCTGCGGTTGGTCCGTCGCGCCGAGCCGCACATAGTGAAGGGGGTTGGGCAAGCCTGCCTCTGTCAGGACGCTCACGAAGCCCTCCACGCGTTCACGCACGGCAGAATTCGATATGCGGGCGACATCGGTGGGTCCGCCGTCCTCGGCGTCCATGGCCGAAACGTAAGCGAGATGTCGATGTCCTGCCTCGACCATAAACCGGGCGGCGGCGATGGCAGCCTCGCGATCATCGCCGGTCACGGCGTCGACATCGAGTTCCGGGATGCTCCGGTCGAAGAGGACCAGCGGCATACCGGCGCGGCCGACGTGCCGGAGATGGTCGACGCTGTCGCAGCGAGCGGGCGTCACGATCAAGCCATCAACACGCTTGCCGATCAGGAGGTCGACGGCTGATTTCTCCGCTTCGAGCTTCTCGCCCGAATTGGAAATGATCACGTTGAAGCCGGCGAGCCGAGCCGCATCGCTGATGCCGCGTACCGCCAGACTGAAGAAGGCGTTTTCGATATCGCCGACGACGATCCCGATGATGCCGGACCGGCCGGTGCTCATGCTGCGCGCAAGTTCGTTCGGCCGGTATTCGAGTGCGGCCGCCGCCGCCAGGACCTGATCCTTTATCTTACCGCTAACGACACCGTAGCCGCCGAGCACGCGGGCGGCCGTCGCTTTCGACACCCGTGCCGCCTTCGCGACGTCGGCGACAGTAACTGAACGTTTCGGACCAGCGGAATTTTCCATGCCGCAGCACTACAAGAGTTATTGACGGGCGGTCAATTGACAGTTATCAAAATGGCTGTGAGACCGGTCTCTTTTAGATAGAGACCGGTTTCCTTGCAGAAAGTGTTGCCGCAAAACGGCGGCAACGGATAAACAGCTAATGCCGACAAGAGCATTCCTTCCGGAGCGGAGAACGAACATGAAACTTTTTGAATCACTTCCGGCAGTCATTGCGCCTCTGCAAGCCGGCCTCACGGCTTGCTTTCTGGCGATGGGAGTGGGTTTCGCAGCAGCGGCCGACAATCCCTACAATCTGATCGAGCCTGGCGTTATCAGCGTTGGCACGATGGGCGATGCCAAGCCCTATACATTTGCGACCGCGGACGGCCAGTTCACCGGTTTCGACATCGAACTGTTTCTCAACGTCGTGTCTAGGCTCGGCTTTCAGAAAGACAAGGTGACATTCACCGGCCAGGAATTTTCCGCCCTCCTGCCATCGGTGGCGAACGAGCGGTTCGACGTTGCCGTCGCCGCGATCGGAACCACCGAAGCCCGCAAGAAGACCGTCGACTTCTCCGACGGCTATCTCGCCGGTTATCTCTCTGTGCTGACGTCGGACGGTGCCATCAAGGACGCGGCCGGGCTGAAGGGCAAGCGGCTTGGTGTCGTGCAGGGAACCTTGCAGGAAGTCTACGCCGCCAAGAATTTCGGTGAGACCGATCTCGTTAAATTTCCTGACAACAATTCCGCCGTCGCCGCGCTCAACAACGGCACGATCGATGCGCATTTCCTCGACTACGAGGCGGCCAAACAATATGGCGAACGCTATCCTGCGCTGAAGGTCGCCGTCAACATTCCATCCTTCGATGCGCCGGCGGGCTTCGTGATCAGGAAGGGAAACGACGCCTTCCGCACGGCGCTGAACAGTGCCCTTCACGACGCGATGCAGGACGGCACCTGGAAGACGCTCTATGAGAAGTGGTTCCCCGGCTCACCGATGCCGGACCAATATCTGCCGAAGAAATGAGGCGCCAGGCCGTCCGCCGAGGCGGACGGCCTAGTCTCGGCGGCTGCATGCCCGACAAGGCCTCACGGGGATCACGATGAACTGGATAGACAATCTGCGCCGCAGCTTCCTCGATTGGAGCGCGATGGCGGACGTGCTGCCGAGCATGATCAGTGTCGGCCTGAAAAATACTCTGATCCTTGCCGCGGCATCGACCGTGCTCGGCGTCGTCATCGGCATGGTTCTTGCCGTGATGGGCATCTCTCAGTCTCGCTGGCTGCGGCTGCCGGCGCGCATCTATACCGATATCTTTCGCGGGCTGCCGGCCATCGTTACGATCCTGATCATCGGCCAGGGCTTTGCCCGGATCGGACGGGATATCTTCGGCCCGTCGCCATTCCCGCTCGGAATACTGGCGCTCAGCCTGATTGCCGGCGCCTACATCGGCGAAATTTTTCGATCGGGCATCCAAAGCGTCGAGCGCGGCCAGATGGAAGCCTGCCGGGCGCTCAGCATGAGCTATGGGCAAGGCATGCGCCTGATCGTCATTCCGCAGGGTGTGCGGCGCGTGCTGCCGGCGCTGGTCAATCAGTTCATCGGCAACGTCAAGGATTCGAGCCTTGTTTATTTCCTCGGATTGCTCGCCTCAGAGCGGGAGATTTTCCGCGTCGGGCAAGACCACGCGGTCGTAACCGGCAACCTGTCGCCACTGCTCCTGGCAGGTGTTTTCTACCTCGTGATCACCGTGCCGCTGACCCACTTCGTCAATTACATCGATGCGAGGCTGCGATTGGGAAAACAGGGGCGGGGTCCCGGTCCCGGGAGTGGATTGGTCGAGGTGACCGAGCTTGCGGCGGCGGTGGGCCCCCACTCCATCACCGGCGTCGCGAGCTGCGATAATCAGCATTTCAAGGGCGGGACGATTGAAATCCGAGATGTGAGTATGGCTTACGGAGAGCTCGAGGTACTCAAGGGTGTCGATCTCGATATCGCCGCCGGAACCGTCACTTGCATCATCGGCCCTTCCGGCTCGGGAAAATCGACGCTGCTGCGTTGCATGAACAGGCTCGTCGAACCGAAGGGTGGCGACATACGGCTCGACGGCGAAAGCATCCTGGCCATGAAGCCGGAAAAGCTCCGTCGTCGGGTCGGCATGGTGTTCCAGCACTTCAACCTCTTTCCCGACCACACCGCTTTCGAAAACGTCATGCTTGCACTGACGAAGATCAAGAAGATGCCGAGGCAGGAGGCGCGGCGCGTCGCCGAGGCGCGCCTGGCCGATGTCGGTCTTGCCGCGCGCCGGGATCACCGGCCGGCAGGCCTCTCCGGCGGGCAGCAGCAGCGCGTCGCGATCGCGCGGGCATTGGCCATGGATCCGGAGATCATCCTGTTTGACGAGGTGACGAGCGCGCTTGACCCTGAATTGGTGAAGGGCGTGCTCGACCTGATGGCGAGGCTCGGTCGTCAGGGCATGACGATGGCCGTCGTGACGCATGAGATGGGGTTTGCCCGCCGCGTCGCCGACCAGGTGGTCTTCATGGATGAGGGCCGTATCGTCGAAGCCGGCTCGCCGCAGCAGATCTTTGACAATCCGCGAAGCGAACGGCTGAAGCGCTTCCTTGCGGAAGTTCTGTGAGGCGCCAGCCGTAAGGCGTGCAAATTCGGTTCGATCAAGCAAGAGCAGGAACAGGGTACCCGACATGAATGCTTCCACCAAACCTTCGAAGGTCGTTGTCATCGGCGGCGGGATTTTCGGCGTCTCGACCGCGCTCCATCTGGCCCGGCTCGGGGTTGATACCATGCTCATCAATGACGGCCCCCTTGCCAACGGGGCTTCCGGCCGGTCGCTCGCCTGGCTGAACTCGGCGCGAAAGCGCTCCGATGCCTATCACCGGCTGCGTCTGGCAGGCATTGACCGCTATCGTACGCTGGCTGCTCGATATCCCGATGCGCCGTGGTTGCGCTTCGACGGCGGCCTGACCTGGGACGCGGACGACGCGAGCAACGAGATCGCCGAAGTCTTCGACTATGAACGTGACCTCGGCTATCACGCACAATGGCTCACCCCGGAGAAGATCGCTGCGGTAACGCCCGGCGTCGACCCAAGCGCTGTGACGCCGCAAGGCGCTATCTTCAATCCGGGGGAGGGGTGGGTCGATCTTCCATCCCTGATTGGTAGGCTTTCGGAAGAATTCCAGGCGCTGGGCGGCGAGATCATCACGGATGCCGGACGCGCGGCGGTCGATGTCAGCAACGGGCGTGCCAGCTGCGTGGTCACACCGGACGGCACGCGCCACGACGCCGACGCCGTGCTGCTCGCTGCAGGCAGCGAGGTTCCCGCAATCGTTGCGGAGGCCGGCCAACAGATCGAGGATGCAACGCCTGTCGCCCTTCTCGTCAGGACAAAGCCGATCCGCCACCCGCTGAAGGCCGTGCTCAACACGCCGCGTGTTGCCATTCGACCGATGTCCAATGGGGGCTTCGCACTCGATTCCGCCTGGTCGGAGGAAGAGGTAGGCGTCAACCCCGACGGCAGCTACAATGTCAGGCAATCGACGCTGCAGGGACTGCTGCGGGAAGCGTCGAAAGTCCTCGAAGGCAATCCGGTCCTTGAGATCGAAGATTATGGGGTCGGTCCGAAACCTATTCCTGGCGATGGCGAGCCTGTTTTCGGCGAGCTGTCCTCGATCCCGGGTTACTTCGTCGCCTTTAGTCATAGCGGCGCCACCCTTGGCCTGATTGCCGGCGAGCTGTTGGCGGATGAGATCGCCACGGGCCGCCGCCATCCGCTGCTGGCGGCGTTTCGCCCTGAGCGCTTCAGCGCATCGTGCCGGTGACGTCCGCGATATGGGTGGCTGCCAGCCTGATCGGCGCGCGGATCATTTAGAGCCATCGAGCGTTCTGCCGAAAGGAACCAATGGGAGACGCAACATGTTCAAGGATCAGGCCGCCGCCTTCGGCGCCGAAAATAACCGAGGCGATGCCGCCGCTTCAATGCCGAATGGAGAGGAACCAGCCATCAATCCGGATCTCATTCGGCGTGAGGGCTTCGCGAGCGAGGCCGAATACCGCGCCTACTTTGCCACATTGGGCAGAGATGTGTCCGCTCCGACCGAAGATCACGTGGGAGAACCGGTGCGGACCTCCGGGGAACACATCCTGGAAAGCCGGCTGCAGGAATTGAGGTGGGAACTCGAAATTCTGCAGGCTCGTCTTCATGGAATCAGACGCCAGGCCGCGACCGTTGTCACCGAAAACCTCCGGTGGGCTGATTCCAGCGCCCATGCCCAGCTTGGCGATCAGCCCTGGCTGAAGCTCGCCGGCGCGATGGCGGGTGCCTTCGTCATCACCAGGGGTTTGAAGCGCCTGCCTTGGGGAACTGTGGCGACAACGGCGCTCCCCCTGGCCGTCGCGGCGATGAACAGAAAGCTCGCTCGGCGGTGATGTGGCAGGCACAGATGGTTCTGCGTGAGATCGCGCGCCGGTTCCTTAATCATGAAGGGACGCCATCATCTCGCCGAAGTGTTCGTGACATCCTACCGCTTTAAACGGAGGCGAACATGGCTGGACATGACGATCGCTACGTCGAGATTACCACGCGTCTTCGCTCGGTACGGTCGTTCTGCGACTTCCTCTCGCAGGGCGGAACTGTCCGCGTCGCCCTATCGGAGGGCGAACCGTACAAGGATGTTACTGCCGCGCTGCTGGAGCGGAATCGCCGGGAGGCGGAGGCACTCGCCCGCACGCGCAGGTACCTCTACCCGGAGCTGGCCGACGAAGAGGTGGCGCCGCCGCTCTACAGCCATCACTGACGCACCCGCGCGTCGTGACCATCGCGAGGGTAGGATGGGATGGGCCTAAAGCGCGTCGCGATCTTTCGGATTCGTCTGCCGCGCTTTGCGTCCTTGTGCTTACGCATGTCGTTATTGCAAAACCGCTGCACACTTTTGCGCGACATGCTCTATGCAGCGGCAACCCGGCGTGCCTCCGTTTGATCCAGCTGGAACTGGTCGATCAGCTGCAGGAGCGTTCTGGTCTCATCGGCAAGTTCCTTCGTCGCCGCGCTGGTTTCCTCGACCATGGCGGCATTCTGCTGCGTCATCTGGTCCATCCTGTTGACGGAAGAATTGACCTCGTGCAGCGCGTTGTACTGCTCCCGGCTCGAGCGGGCGATGACATCCATCTGCTCGGATGCGGTGACCACTTTTGCGGAAATGCTTTCAAGGACCTCACTCGTTTCGCGAACGACCCGCGCGCCGTTGGTGATCTCGGCTCGCGAACGTCCGATGAGTTGCTTGATCCGTTGGCCGGCCTCCGCTGAGCGCTGGGCGAGATCGCGGACTTCCTGGGCCACGACCGCAAAACCTTTGCCGGCCTCGCCGGCGCGGGCCGCTTCGATGCCGGCATTGAGCGCGAGCAGGTTCGTCTGAAAGGCGATGTCATCGATAACGCCGATGATCTGCACGATCTCGTTGGAAGCCGCCTCTATCTTGCTCATCGCCTCGATGGCGCTGGCTACCACCTCGGATGAAGAATCGGCGGTCTTCTTGGTATCCGTGATAATCTCACGGGCATCGTCGGCGCAGGCCGCTGATGAGCGAACCGTCGTTGTAATCTCCTCGATGGCGGCGGCGATCTCTTCGAGCCCTACGGCCTGCTGTTCCGTGCGCTTCGCGAGGTTGCTGGCGGACAGATCCATCTGACCGGCATTGCCCTCGATCATCCGCGTGTTGGTGCGAATCTGGTCAATCGTTTCCTGCAGACGAAGCAGCGACGAATTGAAATCGTTACGAAGTTGCTCCAGCCGGCCGAAGAAAGGCGTCGCGATCGTCTGGGAGATGTCGCCTCGCGCCAGGCGCCCGAGCCCCTCGGCCAGTGCCGTCACAGCAAAATCGATCTGCTGCTCGACAGCGCGTTTCTCCTCATCATTACGGTGCCTTTCCTCCTCGGCCCTCGTCCGTTCGATCTCGCTGCGCTCCTCAATCTCGACCTTGGCGATCGCATTGTTCTTGAAGACACCAAGCGCACGAGCCATGTCGCCGATTTCATCGGCGCGACTTTCGCCGACGATCGACGTTTCCAGCCTGCCGTCCGCCAGTCGCCGCATTGCCGAGGTGATCTGATTGATCGGCCCTTTAAGCGTCACAGTCAGACCGATGCCGGCTAGAATTGCGATCACCACGCCGAGGATCGTTGTTCCAAGCGACATGGAGTTGGCGTCATCGCGTTCGTCGGCCGCGTTCTGCCGCTGCATTTCGGCGAAAGCCGTCAGCTGGGACCACATCCGATCCACATCGGCGGCGGCGGCACGGAATTCGTCCTGGCGCTGCGCGCTGATGCGGACGAGGTCGGCAGCGGATTTCTGCATCTTGTCCAGCGCCGGCAGAAGCTTCGGTTTGAGATTGTCGAATTGTCTAACGCCGCCGGCATTGGAAACCAGCATGTCCAGACCTTTTCTGACGGCGGTGATCTCCTGCGAAAGCCGCTGGAGATTGGCGTCCGTCGGGGCCAGCGCCAGCTTCGCCAGGACGATCTGGATCACGTAAGCCGAGGTCGTCAGCTTCTGACCATCTCTCTGACTGGTCTTGGCGCGCTCGACCATTTTGGCTGTCTCGGCCGCCTTGTCGGTCACGGCCTTCAGCCGCCGTGTGGCGACCACCCGCAATTCGGGCAGGCTGCCGACGATCTGGCCAGTTTTATCGCTAAGCGCGGCTGCGCGTTCATCGGTCTGGCCAGAGGTTTCGACGAGCGGCTTCAGGGAAGCGACGGCGTCGTCGATCGCCTTTTTGGCATCCGGCGCTTCGCCGCCAAGGGCCATTCCCACGATGCGCTGCTGCCGGGCGAGTTGCTCCATATCCGGCCTGGCAATCGTGCCTGCGGCCTGGGCCTTGTCGTTCAGCAATTGGGCGAAGGACGCGAAGTCCGAAATACGCTGTGCGTCGGCGAGGGTGTTGCGGGATTCATCTTCCTGCAGGTCGGCGGTACGCTGGAGAGCCTTGGTCCCTTCGACAATATCTGTCTGAGACGATACGACGACGCTCTGGGCTTTCTGAAGATCGGTGAGCAGCGCTGCCCTGCTCTCCTGAAGCTGCCACAGCAAATCCATGCGGGCTGCAATTCGGTCAATGGAAGAGAGCACCTGCTCCAGTTCCTGCTGACCACTATGATCTGCGCTGAGCCGCTCGATGCCGGATTTCAAAAGGCTGCGCTGGTCGGCAAGCCTGGCGTTGACGGCCTCCCGGTTTTCCTGCGTGGCATTGGCGAGGAACTCGGCCATTGCCGCCGACAGATTGCGAAAGCCGCTCAAGGATTGCAGGACGGAGTTGGAAATATCCATCCGCCCCTGAAGCAGACTCGATGCATAAAAACCCGTCGCGCCCACGGCCATGATGCTCAAGATGAACGGAATGATGAACAGCATCACCTGCGTCTGGATGCGAACCCGCGATAACAGCCTTCCCAGCATCAAACCCCTCCACCCCTGCAGGAAACAGCCGATCTCGAGTGAAGGTCCCGATCCGCTCGAATCGACTCTATCCGTCTCCGTCCCGACACCTATGGGATCGCGGAATGAATATTTCATAACGCCTAATTCGTGAAATATTCGTTTCAATGTCGCTATGGGTGAACGTTGAATGCCGTTTTCTGCCGGAGACTCCACCGCCGCTGGCGAATGATCAGGCGAAACTGATTTCTGCAAGAAGAGGGAGGTGGTCGGAGGCGACCCTCGTCAGCCGGCTTTGGAGCACTATTGCCCGTTGGACGACCAGGTCTTCGGTGACGAAGATGTGGTCGAGACGCATCAGCGGATAGCGGGAGGGGAAGGTCGCTCTCGGCGCATCGCTGCCTGCGAGCTGGGCGTCGGTCAATGAGCGCGCGGCAAGCCGGTAAGTCGCCGATGACGGAATGGCGTTGAAATCGCCGCAGAGAATGCTTGGAACCGGTTCGTCCGACGGACCGCGCAGCCAGCCGGAATTCAAGAGCGTCGTCATCTGCCGAATGCGCTCGCGCCCTCGAAGGCCGAGATGAGTATTGACAACGAGCAACTTCCTGTCGCCGAGCAATATTTCGACGGACAACGCGCCCCTCGCTTCGCCGATGGAGGGCAGCGGACCGGCCTTGACCGCGCCGGTTGGCAACGCGGTGATGATTGCATCGCCATATTGCTCCTCGGCAATCGACAGCGCAGGGTGAAAATGAGCCTGCATCTTTAGAAGGGAAGCGATTGCATGGGCCTGGTCGACGCCGCCGGTCCTGCGCCTGAGGACGTCGACCTCCTGCAGGGCGACAATGTCGGCTTCAGCCTCGGCGATGACCGAAGCGATCCGCCCGGGGTCGAGCTTCCGGTCGTTGCCGATGCAGCTGTGAACGTTATAAGTTAGGAGTTTGATCGATCTATCCGGCATAGGTCCGCTGAAGCTGATCTCCCCTCGAGAGACGGGACTCGTTCTCCCCCAGGGGAACACAGAACTCTTTTGATCGTTCCAAATGATCGAGCCGTGGGGCTCGCACTTCGGAAACGGACAATCGATGAATCTGAAAACCATAATCTGGAATGGACTGCTCGTTGCCGCCCTTTGCGTCGCGGGCTTTCTTCTCTATCGGATTTTCCGCCAGTACAGCCTGGAGCAGATCGTCCAATCGGTCCGCGGCATACCGTTTGCGACCTTCGCCACCGCGTTGCTCTTCGCGGCGGCATCGTATCTATGCCTCAGCTGTTTCGACTTGCTGGCGATCCGTTCCCTTGGCAAATCCCTGTCTTACCGGAGGGTCTTGCTCGCCTCATTCATCAGCCTTTCGCTCGGTCACAATATTGGCTTTGCAGGTCTGAGTAGCGGCGCCTTCCGCTATCGTTATTATTCCCGCTGGGGACTGACGACGGAGGACGTGGCGAAGATCATCCTGTTCTGCGGTGTCACAGTGGGGCTCGGCCTCATCACGCTCGGCGGCCTTGCCCTGATCGTCAATCCCGCTGACGCGGCACGTCTGCTGCGTCTCGATGCGGCAAGCACCCGGGTGTTCGGGCTGCTGGCTCTGACCGTGCCGGCCGTCTACGCGGGGTTGGCGTTCTTCATCCGCGGCAAGCTGCGGCTGTGGCGGTGGTCGTTTCAACTGCCGCGCTTTCCGATCGCGGTGGCGCAGGTAGGCGTTGGGACGATCAACTTCATGCTGGTGTCCGCCTGCCTGCACCAGATGCTCGCGACCTTCGGCGACGTTGCCTTCTTCCGCTCCGTCACGGCTTACGTGCTCGCCAATTCGGCGATCCTGGCAACCCATGTCCCCGGCGGCCTCGGCGTGCTGGAGGCGACCGTCTCCTACGCCGTGCCGCAGCAGGCCTCGATCGGCGCGCTGATCGCTTTCCGCTGCGCTTATTTCTTCATCCCGCTGACGCTGGGCACGACACTTCTCCTCATCAGCGAATTCATCTTCCGGCGGTCACGCAGTGCGGGCGAACAGGCGGAGGAGCGCGCCGAGGCCCAGTCGGTGTAGGAGCAGAAAGGGCCGGCTGGGGTCGACGATCGCCGTACCTGTGATCGGCGAGACTTTGCCTGACAGTTCGACGGCAAATTCCCTGAGGCCGCGAGCCCCCCGGTTTAGCGCGTCGATCGCCTCGATCATCGAACCGCGTTGCGCGTAGGCAGCCGCGAAAGCCTCGGGAGCCGCTCCGAGATATTCCGCGAGAAGCCGATTGTACAGCTCCGCGATCGCGCGGCGATGCTCGCCGGTTTCAGCCTCGAACAGCAGATCGCATTCTGAATCAAGCCCTTCCGAGCGATTGTTGAGATTGGAAGAGCCGATGCGGACCAGTTCGTCGTCGGCGATTATCAATTTCGAATGGATGAGCACCTCAACCTCGCTGTCTGCCTGCACCGACTGCCCGGGCGTCTCAGGCCCGGGCACTTTCGGCCCGGGCACGACGGGGTAACAGACCCGCAGGCGGTTGGCGCGATCGGCGCGTTTGAGGCGGCGGATGACACGGTCGCGATTGCTGCCCATGACGAGCTTTTCGATCAGCCCGTGAGAACTGCGCGTGCAGATGACGACCACCTCGGGCCCGTCCTCCTCGTGCAACCGTGCGGCAATGGCGTCGGCGACGCGGAAGGAGGCGAGATATTGCGCCTCGATATAGAGTTGACGCCGCGCTCGGGCGATGATCTCCAGGGTCGATGCGATGCCGTCGCCGATACCGGTGCGCCAGGTGGTTTCCGGCTCCGTGAGGGCGAAACCGACCGGGATGTCTTGCAGCGATATCGAGAGATCGTCTGGCCAGGCGAAGGACAGGCTGCCGGCAAGTGGCAGATGCTTTTCGCCGGTGGCGTTTTCCCAGCGCCGCCTGGCGATATCGCCGATCAGCCGGGCGGCCTCGCCCGTAACCATCGCCTGCACGTCGTGCAGCGGATCGTAGGGGGCACCGTCGGGGTCGCGCCGCAGCTTGTCCTTGGCGTGATGGCGCCTGGTATCCCACCGCCGCGACGTCATGTCTATACCGCCGATGAAGGCGACCGCGTCGTCGATGCAGACGAGTTTCTGATGATGACAGCCGCGCAACGCGTACTGAAGATCGAAACGCAGATCGATCCTGGCATTCTTGGGGAAATTCTTCTTCCGAAGTAGATCTATCGATTTGTCCGAGTAGATCGGCCCGAGCGCCCAAATAAGAATGCGTATTTCGAGTTCGGGATTTTCCGCCGCCAGCGCATGCAGCAGGTCCGCCAAGGTTTCGTCCGACTTCTCGGGCTCCAATCGAATATTGGGATGGAAGTCCCATCCGATAATCCACACATTGCGGCGGGCCTGCCGCAACGCCCTTGAAACTTCGGCAAAATATTTGTTGCCGTTGATTAGAAAGGCGGCTTTTTCCGCGCGTCCCTGGAGCCGAAATGCCGCACTCCCCTCTTTTTCGCCTCCCCGATGTTGCGCTTTTGTTCGGCTCAGGTAGGGTTGATCGGAAATGGTTTCGAATGCGGTCATGTTTGCCTCGGCCGTTTTGACTGAAAACAAACGCCTGGAAATTCACCGGGTTCCCGATCCCGGCCGTCGCCGCACAGCGGGTCGAACAGCGAGGATATAGGAAACGAGATGTCACAGCGGGCAGGCAGCGCCGATCTTCCCCTTCACGGGGGACGTGTGCCGCATTGGCTCGGCGACAGGATGACCCGGTTGGGAACGCTGATCACCGAGGCGATCGTTCATCACTACGGCCGCGACGAATTTCTGCGCCGGCTTGCCCACCCTTTCTGGTTCCAGTCCTTCGGCGCGGTCATGGGCATGGATTGGCATTCCTCCGGCATTACGACAAGTGTTCTCGGTGCGTTGAAGCGCGGGCTGAAGCCGCGCGCCGGCGAGCTCGGCCTGCATGTCTGCGGCGGCCGAGGCGCGCATTCGCGCAAGACCCCGCAAGAGCTGGTCTCGATCGGCGAGCGCGTCGGCCTCGACGGGGAGGGGCTGGCGACGACGAGCCGGCTCATCGCCAAGGTCGACAGCGCCGCGCTGCAGGACGGCTTCGACCTTTATCTGCACGGCTTCATCGTCGCCGATGACGGTCATTGGGTGGTGGTGCAGCAGGGCATGAATGGCGACCGGCGGCAGGCCCGGCGTTATCACTGGCTCTCCGAAGGACTCGAAAGTTTCGTCGACTCGCCGCATGCGGCAATTGAAGGCAGAAGTCAGGGCGAAATTGTCAATCTCGCCGATAAACGCGCCGAGCGCTCACGGCGTGGTCAGCTCGACCTCTTGGCAACGCTCGGCCCCGACAGGATCATCCGTGAGGCGGCCGCGCTGATGCGTGCGGAGGAGCCGGCGCCCGAACCTGCCGAACAGCCGATGCTGCCGCATTTGGTCATGCCCACTCATCATGATGTCCGCGAGAGCGATGTCCACATGCGGCGCCTGCATGGAAATCTGGCGGCTGCGGCGGACCGCGGACCGGTGGACTTTCAGGAGTTGCTCCTCGTTCCAGGTGTCGGCGCCCGCACGGTGAAGGCGCTGGCGATGGTGGCGGAAGTGGTACACGGCGCGCCCTGCCGTTTTTCTGACCCGGCACGCTTCTCCATCGCCCACGGCGGCAAGGATCGACATCCCTTCCCGGTGCCGCTCAAGGTCTATGACGAAACGATCGACGTGATGAAATCGGCGGTGCGCAAGGGCAGGCTCGGGCGCGAGGAGGAACTGCAGGCGCTGAAGCGCCTGGACGATCAATCCCGGCAGATGGAACGCTATGTCACGGGTCCCGATCTCAAGGAGATCATCGCCGGCGAATTCCGCCAATCCGCCGATTTCGGCGGCCGCAGCGTCTTCGGCTGGGAGCCGCCGCCCGGGGATGAGGATTAGGCCATGACGGCGAATGTGTCAGCCATTTCGGGCGGCATCGTGCCATCGATTCGGAGTTTCAGGCCGATGCGCTGTTCAATCGCCCGGTGAAGGCACACCCTCGCGGATCTCTTTCGAAAATTCCTCGGAGGCGGCGGCACCCTTTGCCCGTGCGGTGATACGCGCCGCCGCTTTCAATTCCTCAAAAGGCAGCTTCATATCGAGCGCTTTCCGGTCATAGGCGAATTCCGGAAGGTAACCGTTCACGATCAGCCGCCAATCAAACGGAAATGTAGCGCCGACGGCCCGCATCATTTTAGCGGCAGTCGTGGTGCAGTTGGTGGTGAGCGAGTTGTAGAAGCGCGGGTGTTCGGCGAGCGTGTTCGCATCGCTCACATATTGCAGGAGAAGCCGAGCGGCATTGGCCGGCGGAACGCGCATGCGAAAAAGCTGAACGTCCTCGCCGCGTATGTTGGATCGGACAAGAATGACGTCGCTTTCGGTGGCCGCGATAATGACGAGGGGATTGCTTTTGAAGAGGTCGCCGATCGGAGAGAATTTACCCCCGGCCGTCCTCCGCACCTCGATCGACCATGCCAGGTATTGGTAGTCATCGAACCCGAAACTCAGGATCATGTGCGCCATCTCAGGCCCTGACCAATAGGACATGAACAAATCGAGGCTCCTGAGCTTGTTCAGGTCGTAGGTGCGCGACTCCCATTTCTCCACAAAACCGCCATCCGTTTTCCAGGCGAAATTTCTGACATTGGTCAGCGTGAGGATGTTGCCGTCGACCGTGCCTGTCACCTGCCTGGCGACGTCTCCCGCCCAGTCGGCCGTCACTGGCGGCTTTATTGAGGTCCACCAAACGGCGATGCCTGCAAAACATAGGACGAACGGAAGGACAACCATGGGGCGTGGCTTCCAGATTATGGAAACTGCCGCGGCAACACCGACCAACGCGAGGACTCCTGCTGCGACCTCTCGGACCAGCACGGAAACGGGCAGACGATAGAATAGCGCGAGAGAGGCCCATATGGTCGCCAGCAGAAACGCTAGACAGAAGACAGCCTTTGCAGCCCGAAACAATATCCGAACGAGCAGGGGCGCTTGCCGCCGTCCGCGGCCTGAATATCTTGACGCACTTTGGCTGTTGTTGAAACTCATGACGCCTTCCTATCCTTGTTGAAGGTCAATCGATGATTTCGGTGTCCCAGTCATGTGACGAGGGCCGAGAAGGCGTATTTATCCGGAGACGCGGCTCCCGTGACGAGGGGATGGCGAACAATTTGTCTTGAACTGAGGACGCTTGTCCAGTCCGCATCGGACAAAACCAAGAGTCTTACGAGCAAACGACAGTCGAATATATCCGGGCGATATGTCCGTGCCATTCGGAGCAGCGCCAGCAAGAGTAGATCCTTACCGGCAAGACGCATTCCTGAATGCCGATGCGGTTCGTCAATGGCCGTCGGGGGGGACGGCCTCCGCCGGCACCGTCTCCTTCAGGTTCTTCCGGTGGAAGATGAACAGGCCGGCAAAGACGATGATTGCGGCGCCGACGACGATCTGCATATCGGGAATATCGTTGAAGAAGATATAGCCCAGCACGATTGCCCAGAGCAGCAGCGTATATTGCAGCGGCGCCAGCAGCGATGCTGGCGCGAGCTTCAGCGAGCGGGTGATCAGCAGATGCGCGCAGGTGGCGACGATGCCGAGCAGCAGCATGCCTGACCAGTCGATGGGTGTTGCCGGCTGCCAGTGGCCTATGCTGAGTGCGATGCCGGTGGCGAGCGCCGCAACCGTCTGCCATGTCACGAGCGTGGTGTCGCTGGTCGAGCGGAGATAGCGGCTCATCACCAACGATAGGGCAAAGGCCAAACTGCCAGCGAGGCCGAAGAGGGAGGGAAGCGACAGCATTGCCGTCGACGGACGCAACGCGATGACGACGCCGGCAAAACCGACCAGAACGGCGAGCCAGCGGCGCCAGCCGATCTTTTCCCCGAGAAAGAAATGCGAGAGCGCCGCAATGTAGATCGGTCCGGCCATGTAGAAGGTCATGACATCGGCGAGCGGCAGATAGGCGACGGCGGCGTAGAACAGTGCGACATCGCCGGTCGCCATGACGACCCGCATGAACTGCAAGCCCTTCTGCTCGACGCGGAAGAGCGCCATCGGTCCCTGCCGCAGGATCATCGGCCCGAGCAGGATGAAAGCGCCGACCGAACGGATCACCAACACCTGACCGACGGCAAAGCTCGTCACCAGCCACTTGCCCATCGCATCGTTCAACGCAAACAGCAGATCGCCGAGAAGCATCAGCACGACGCCCGTCATGATCAGGTTTCCGGCATTGGCGACGGTCGCCTTCGTCTTCATTCCTCATATCCTCGCAAAGACGGCCGCGCATGCACGGCCGAGTGCGTGCGGCTTCGGCCTTAACGCGGCCGATGTCAACCATCCGTTTGAAACACCTGCGTTGAATTTCACATGGGTGATAGGGTGAGCGACTGTGCCCTAGCGCAAGCCCGACGGGCGCGCTGTTTTTTCTCGGCTTCGTCACTTCCGTCGAGTTGAGCGTAAACGCGGAGATCTGACCGCCTTCAGTATTTCCAGCTTGTATAGTCGTCCGCAACGCATCCGAACGGGGCGCGATCCTGACCGAACCGTTTCCGCAATTGAAGGCATCCCCATTTGTTCAACGGCGTCGGCATGAGGTTGTTGATATCCATCCCCGGCGACTGGAAAGGTGTGCTGGCACTTGTCACGTACCAAAGCCAGAAACCGATGAAGCCGGCGAGGATCAAGAGGAGGGTGCCAAAAAACAGCCGCAGCCGCGCGCCGACCGACATTGTCTTCCCGCGCTTGCCGATCAAGACCGGCACAGTCTGTCCACCGCCGTGCTGTGCGAATGGCGCAAGCGCAATCTTTCGCTCGTCATCCGTCAGCCCGATACGTTGCAGACGATCATCCAGAAGCACTGGCAGCGCTGTCCTGCCATGCCGGACCGCCAAGCCCACGGCTTTGCCGTTTGCCACCCCCACAATCAAAGGCTCCTGACCTCCCTTCATCTGGGTGTAGGCTGATCGACCTGTCCGATCGTTGGCGATCTTGTCATTGTAGGTAACGGAAAGAATGTTGCGCTTGCGATCAAACGCAGCAATTTCCACCGGTATGGTATCCAAGAACGCCGGTTGGCGCAGCTGCCGTTTAACACGCCAGATCCGCAACGCCTGGAACAGTGTTCCAAGGCTCATGCCGCCAAGAAACAGGGCAAATACGGTGAGGGTTATGATCCGGTTCCAGAGCTTGTCCAGACCGAGGCTCATTGTCGCCAATTCCGGATGGTCGGCCGAGATCACCACGCCGGTTTCATAATCGCCGGTATGAAAATCGACGAACATCACTTGGACTTCCGTGTCGTAGTTGCGTCCGTCGTAACTGTAGACGAGGCGCGCCTCACAGTTCGTAAAGAAGAGCTTGCGTGTCGTGCATCTCCCATTTTGGACGTCACCATTCTCAAGGGTCAACGGATTTTGGCTGACCTGAAAATCCCTGATGACGCCGGGCGCTTGCCAAGTGACCATAAACACCGCCAGTGCCGCGATGACGGGAGTGGCCCAGAAGTAAGCCCGCGGCGTGGAGATCACATCAGGTGCAAGCGATAAAGGGCGGCTGGGAAGAACGAGCGCAGGCACGGGGGAGGACGCCTTTCGAGTATTCGAGCTGAGAAATACGCCGGATAGGAATTTTGATCGAAGCGGGTGACAGCTTCGCAGTAATGTTCGCACTGATACATTGTGCGCCGGCCAAATGTCACTCTGGTTGTCTCGCGAGACCGGCACATCTTCACATAAAACTGGGGGTGTCATGGGTCGTGCGCTGGCGGACCATCGAGGGACGGTTTTCGTCGCCAGCATCGGTTTCAGGGTCTTGAGGTCATCAGGCGACAGCTGCACGAGATTGTCGTGGAGGTTCGAGATCAGCTCGGACACCGTGCGGGCGTTGTACTGAGCCGGATCGAGCGTGCGGATACCTGTCAGATTCGTCCCGATTAACAGCATGCTGGCGGCGATGCCGCCAGGCTCGGCTGCGCCGCCATCAGCGCGCCTGTCATTGCGATCGTCGTCAGTAGCTGTTTCAGCATCTCAAGACCTCCCAATCCTGTTGCTTGCGGGAATGATGTTTTGAATTAGCCGGCCGTCTTCACGTCCTGCCGGTCCGTTTGGATATCGCCCTCGGTCTCCCAGCCTCGAAGCAGCCGATGCAGCTCGTCGCGATCCTGCGCGTCGAGCCGCGGCAATCCTGGCACGCGTACCGGGCCGACATCGAGGCCGGAATAGGTGACGGCCTCTTTGACGACGGTGACGTTCGCGCCGTTGCGGAACTTGGTGCGCATCCGCTCGAAGGGTTCGAGCTTGTTGACGATTGCTCTCGCCGCGGCGAAGTCGCCTTTCTCAAGCGCTTCATGGACGGCGAGCGACAGCTTCGGCGCGACGTTGACGAGGCCCGAGGTGAAGCCGCGCGCGCCGGCCGCGGTGAATGTCGGCGCCCAGCTCTCCGCCAGGCCGCACACGAACAACGCGCCTTTGGGATCGGCGGCGGGGATCGCCCGCGCCAGCAGCATCAGATCTGTCGTGGCGAACTTGATGCCGGCAATATTGCCGTGATTGGCGAGGCGGACGATCTCGGCGACGCTGAAACCCTCGGCCCTGACGTAAGCGACGAGCGGCAGAGTGGATGCATCGGCGAGATTGCAGAAATAATCGATCTGGGCCGACGGCGCCGCGAAGGGATCGACCGGCTGATGCGACATGACCGCGGAGGCGCCGATCGCGGCCGCATCCCTGGCCATGCCGGTCGCTTCGCGCAGCGACCGGCCGATCGCCGCCGTCACCGGCGCCCGGCTATCCACACCCGATACCGCCGCCTCGTGGACGATCCGGATCTCTTGCGGCGTCAGGGCATAAAATTCTCCGGTATTGCCGGCCGCGACGATGTTGTGAATGCCGGCCGCGGCCACCCGCGCATAGACCTTCGCGGTAATCCGGGGCTCGACTTCGCCCCCGGCATCATAAGCCGTGACGGGAACGCCCGACACGCCCCTAAGCGCCTTGCGCATGATCGCGATGCTCATTTTTCTCCCCCGTTGGCTCTTCTTCCAGTGATCGTCAGCCGAACCGGAAGGGCGGCAGCCCCTCCGCATCGACATCGAAGGCAATGACCGTCCCCGCCTCGAGACGTCCGGTGCGGTCGCTCGACAGGCTCGTGACGTAGAGGGTGCTGAGATCAGGGCCTCCGAAACACGGCATTGTCGGTGCTGCGACCGGCAGAATGTAGATTTCAACGATTTCGCCGTCGGCCGATATTCTGTTCAGGCGGCCGGCGGAGACGCCGGCGCTCCAGTAGAAACCGTCGCGATCGGTGGTCGCTCCGTCCGGCCGGCCTTGTTCTTCGGTGAAACTGCGAAGGCGGCGTCCCCCGCCGAGTTCGCCCGTCTCGGGATTGAAATCGAAGGCTTGCAGAAAACACTGCCGGCTGTCGGAGTGATACATCCGCCGGCCGTCCGGCGACCAGGCAAGGCCGTTGGAACTCGTCAGCCCCGTTGCGACGGTCCGCGTGCTGCCGTCGGCGCCGACGCGGAAGAGCGCGGCGTCATTCATCTGCGGCTTGGCCTCGCTGATCGAGCCGACCCAGAAATGCCCATCGGGGCCGACCTTGCCGTCGTTGAGGCGGCCGATCATCTCTCGTCCCACGGGATCGCACAAAAATTCAAGCTGGCGGGAGACGGGATCGAAGAGGTGCACGCCCGTCTGGAGTCCGACAACGATCCTGCCGTCGCGGCATAGTCCGAGGCAACCGGTCGCGGAAGGCATGTCGAAGCGGTCGGCTTTGCCTTCGGCCGAGAGCCGGACGAGCGCCGGCGCCAGGATATCGACGAGCCAGAGCGCGCCGGTCTCCTCGTCCCATACCGGCGATTCACCGACCGTCAGCGGTTGCTGCAGGACAGGACGGATCTTCGGCTCAACGATGCGGGGTGCCGTCACGAGACTGTCTCCGGATCTTTGACGAGGCCTTCGGCATCGCGCATGCGGATGCTGCCATCGTGATTGTATTCGCAGAAGCCGCCGCCCTGGAATGCGCGGGCGACCCGTCCCTCCGCTGCGTCCTCGATATGGGCGTGATCACGCGGCCGGTCCTGCGGCTGGTAACCAAGCCGCGTCGCCAGATCGTTGTCCCACCATTTCGTGTCGGTATCGGAAACGCCATAAACGACTGTCGCGGCGATCTGCGGATGGGTGAGGCCGATCCGCACCAATTGCGCCAGATCCCGGGCGCTGATCCAGATTGCGATCGTGCGTTCGCTGTTGGGATAGGTGCCGGCATTGCCGATGCGGATGGATAGGGAGCGAATGCCCGACGTATCGTAATAGAGTCCCGCCACCAGTTCGCCCCAACATTTGGAAAGCCCGTAGGGGCTGTCCGGTCGCATGGGATCGAGCGGTGAAATGACCTCGCCGCGGGGATAAAAGCCGGTCGCATGGTTACTGGAAGCGTAGACCATCCTCTCGACCTTGTTGATCCGGGCGGCCTCATAGAGATTGTAGGTGCCGAGGACATTAGCCTGCAAAATAGCGTTCATATCGACGCCGCTGGCGATGCCGGCGAGATGAACGACGCCGTCGACGCCGCGCAAAGCGGCCGTTACCTCTTCGAGCTTCGACAGATCGGCGCGGACGAAGCTTTCATTTCCGGCCAGGTCCACAGGCTCGCGAATATCGATCAAGCGGACATGCTCCGCATGCTGCCGGAGGAACGGGCGCAACAGCGTCCCGACACGTCCGGCGGCACCCGTTATGGCGATCCGTCTCATCGTCCTTCCTCCCATTGTCGCTCAAACCCCCTGGAACATGCGGGCGCGCGCATTCAGTATGTGTCTCTTCATCGCGTCGTGCGCTTCGATTTCCCGACGTGCGAAGATCGCCTCTACGATGACCGCATGCTCGTCCTGAACGCTGCGGATCTGCTCCGGAGTCCGTTTCAGGCTCAGGCTTCGCGTTACGGAATGGCCGATGGCGAAATGCGGCTTGAACCATTCACGCACGGTGATGTGAAACTGATTTCCCGTCGCCATCGCGATCGCGTCGTGCAGGGCCTGGTCTTCGTCGGCGCCGAGTTCGCCGTTCCTCAAACATTGTTCGATTGCAAGAAGCGCCTCAGTGATCCGCTCCTTGTCGGCCGGCTGCCAGTTTCGCGCGGCAAGCTCCGCAGCTTCGGCCTCGAGGCCGGCGCGGAATTCGAAGAACCGCTGGACATCGGCAAGCGAGCCGACCGGGACCATTTTCAGCATCGACGAATCCGGCCGCTGCCGGACATAGGAGCCAGAGCCCTTGCGGGAAACGACGAGGCCATCGGCTCTCAGGCGTTCGAGCGCTTCGCGCACGACGGGTCTCGATGCGCCGAAATCGGCTGCAAGCCTGGTCTCCGACGGCAGCCGCTCGTTGACAGGGAAATTGCCGTCCGCGATCATCCCCACGATCTTCTCGTAGATGATGTCGCTGAAGCGCGTTGCGCCCCGGTTCGAAACGGCATCAAGTGCAAACGTCATTATCGCTCTTTTCTCCCCCGCCAAGTGGCAAATTCGCCCCGTCGGCTCTTCGCCCGGCGAGCAGAAGCCGGATATGCCTTCTCGACCATGCGCCGGGATGGCGCCGCGCCGTCACCGGCCGCGATGCGGCCTGTATACAGCTTCTGACAGATCTGTCTTCTTTCTCTATCCAACGCAGGATTGCCAACGGCTTGGCGTTGTGTCTGATACGGCATGTGCTATCGAATCTGTAATTATCTGTCAACTCTTGTAATCATTTGAGAACGTGTCTATGGTTTCGTTCCAGCGCCGAGGAGGGCGCAAAACGGCAGGTCGGGAGCCCGCCGCACCAGCCGGGACAAGCCTGTGCCGGCATAAAAGGGGAGGAATCGATGCCCAATGAAATTCTGTCTCGCGGTGTCACCCGCCGCGCCGTTCTCGGCGGCATGGCTGGTGCTGCAGCACTGTCCATCGCCGGTCGCGCCTTCGCCGCCGGCGGCGAAGCGCCTGCGCTGGCGCAACTGGTCAAGGACGGCAAATTGCCGCCGCTGGCCGAGCGCCTGCCGAAGAAGCCGATGGTGGTAACGCCGTTCGAGAAGGTCGGCACCTATGGCGGCACGTTGCGCCGCGGCCTGCGCGGTTCATCCGACCATAACGGCATCCTGCGCATGGTCGGCAACCAGAGCCTCGTGCGCTGGAATCTGGAATTCACCGCCGTGCAGCCGAACCTTGCCGAGCGCTGGGAAGTCAGCGACGACGCAACGCAATTCACCTTCCATCTGATCGAAGGCGTGCGCTGGTCAGACGGTCATCCCTTTACCGCCGACGACGTCGTTTTCGCGATCGAAGACTGCGTCAAGAACACCGAACTCTACAGTTCGACACCGGCGCAGCTTGCTGTCGCCGGCAAGCCGGTCACCGTCGAGAAGATCGACGATTATACGGTGAAGTTCACCTTTGCGGCGGCGAACGCGCTTTACCTCGAAAATCTCGCCACGCCGCTCGGCCAGCATCCGACGCTCTTCCCGAAGCATTACTGCAGCCAGTTCCTGCCGAAATACAATCCCAATATCGAGGCCGATGCGAAGAAGGCGGGCGTCACCAGCTGGACGGAGCTCTTCCGCAGCCGCTGCGGTGACATCGAGATCCCGACACGCTGGGGCAATGTCGACAAGCCGACCCTCGATCCCTGGGTCGTCAGTGAGCCTTATGTCGGCGGCGCCACGCGCGTCGTCATGGCCCGGAACCCCTATTTCTGGCAGGTCGATACGGCAGGCAACCAGCTTCCCTACATCGATGAGATCAATTTCGGCATTTCCCAGGACGTCGAATCGCTGATGCTGAACGTCATCTCGGGCAAGATCGATATTCAGGAACGTCACATCAGCGTGCTGGCCAACAAGCCGACGCTTTCCCAGAACATGCAGAAGGGCGATTATCGCCTGCTGACGCTCGTGCCTTCGGCCTCGCAGCAGTGCCAGATCTACTTCAACATCACCCACAAAGATCCTGCCATGCGCAAGATGTTTGCGGACAAGTCATTCCGGCAGGCGCTCTCGATCGGCATCAATCGCCCGGAGCTTATCGATATCGTCTATTTCGGGCAGAGCGAGCCCTACCAGGCCGGGCCGCGTCCGACCCATCCGTGGTATCATGAGAAATATGCGCGCCAATTCACCGAATATGATCCTGAAAAGGCAGGCGCGATGCTTGATCAGGCCGGTTATAAGAAGGGGCCGGACGGATTTCGCGTTCGGCCCGACGGTCAGAAGGTGTTCTTCGCGGTCGACGTCATTCCGACGCTTTATCCCGATCTCGTCGATGCCCTGGAGCTGGTCAAGACGCATTGGTCGCAGATCGGCATCGACATGAAGGTCAATACGATCGAGCGGGCCCTCTATTATACCCGCGGCGACGATAATGCCCATGATGCGCAGGTGTGGCCGGGGCCGGGTGGTCTCGATCCGATGCTTGACCCGCGCGATTTCTTCGCTTTCCATCCGCAGGGTTCGCGTTACGCCATTCCGTGGACGCTCTGGTATACGTCTAACGGCGCGCGCGGCGAGGAGCCGCCGGAAAGCCAGAAGAAGCGCATGAAGCTGTTCGACGAAGCGCGTTCGACGGCCGATCTCGACAAACGCGGCGCGATCATGAAGCAGATCTTCGACATCGCCGCGGAGGAATTCGAGACCGTCGGACTTTGCCTCGCCGTTGGCGGCTTCGGCATCATCCGCAATAATCTGCGCAATGTTCCCGAGAAGCAGCCGGATAGCTGGTCCTGGCCCAATCCGGGACCTGCGATGCCGCAGCAGTTCACCTTCACGAGCTGATTTTGATCGAGCGCCGTACCGACGGTACGGCGCTTTCTTCGGTTCGCCTTCCGATGCCTTGCCGGCGATGAGAGCCGGTTAGCCCCGAGGGCGGTACTCAATGCAAGAGGCGCCCATGCTGGTCTTTATCGCCAAACGTTTGCTGTGGATGATTCCATCGCTCTTTGCCGTCAGCTTCCTCGCTTTCGTGCTGATCCAGCTGCCGCCGGGCGATTACGTCACGACCTATATTGCGACGCTGGCGGCTTCCAACGAGATCGTCGATCAGAACACCGCGGCACAATTGCGTGAACGCTTCGGACTCGATGACCCGATGCTCATCCAATATTTCAAATGGATCTGGGGCATCCTCTCGCGCGGCGATTTCGGCATTTCCTTCGAATGGCAGCAGCCGGTGTCGGATCTGATCTGGGAGCGCATGGCGCTGACCCTGGTTCTCGCTCTTTCGACATTGATCGCCACCTGGGCGATTGCTCTTCCGATCGGCGTCTTTTCCGCGGTGCGCAAATACTCGATCGGCGACTATTTCTTCACCGCCTTCACCTTCTTCGGTCTGGCCGTTCCGTCCTTCCTCCTGGCGCTGGTGCTGATGTATATCGCAGCGGTCGAATTCGGCCAGGACGTCGGTGGATTGTTTTCGCCACAATATGAGAATGCGCCCTGGAGCTTTGCCAAGATGGGCGATCTCTTCTCGCATCTCTGGCTTCCCGTCGTCATCCTTGCCGTCTCCTCGACGGCGAGCCTCATCCGCGTCATGCGCGCAAACATGCTCGACGAGCTGCCGAAGCCTTACGTGACGACGGCACGGGCAAAGGGGCTCTCGGAATTCCGCCTGCTGATGAAATATCCGATGATGATCGCGCTCAATCCGTTCATCTCGACGATTGCCTGGCTACTGCCCAATCTCATCTCCGGCTCGGTCGTCGTCGCCATCGTCCTCAACCTGCCGACGGCCGCCCCCTTGCTGCTGCAGGCACTGATGGCCCAGGACATGTATCTGGCCGGCGCCTTCGTTCTGCTGATTTGCGCGCTGACGCTGATAGGCTCTCTGATCAGCGACATCCTGCTTGCGCTGGTCGATCCCCGCATCCGGTTGGAATAGGAGCCTGATATGGCCGACATCGCCGTTACAAACATTCAGCCGGATCGCGCCGCCGTCGCATCGCAGTGGCAGCTGATCTGGTGGGCTTTTCGCCGCCACAAACTGGCCATGGTGGCGCTCGTCGTCACCGTGATGATGTACATCGTTGCCCTGGTTCCGGGCTTCTTCACCATCAACGATCCGAACCTGCAAAATGCGCGGGCGACCTTCCACCCGCCGCAGAAATTGCATCTGATCGATACCGAGAACGGATTTTCCTTCGGTCCGCACTATTATCCGATGAAGCTGAGCCGCGATCCGGAAACGCTCGCCGCCATCTTCAAGGAAGACACGACGAAGCGCGTCGACGTCCAGTTCTTCGGGCGCGGCTATGAATATTCCGTGTTTGGCCTGTTCAAGACCAACATCCATCTGATCGCCTCGCCCGACAAGACGACGCCGTTGCTTCTCTTCGGCGCCGACCGGCTGGGGCGCGATGTTTTCAGCCGGACGGTTCAGGGTTCGCAGGTCTCGCTGTCGATCGGCCTCGTCGGCGTCTTCCTGTCATTGATGCTCGGTATCGTGATCGGCGGCATCTCGGGATATTACGGCGGCCGCATCGATTTCTTCATGCAGCGTGTAATCGACTTCGTGCTGTCGCTGCCGACGATACCGATCTGGCTCGCCATGGCTGCCGCCCTGCCGCAGGATTGGCCGGCGACGCTGCAATATATGATGATCACGATCATCCTGTCGCTGACCGGCTGGGCCCAGCTTGCCCGCGTCGTTCGCGGCCGCTTCCTATCCCTGCGAACCGAGGAATTCGTCGCGGCCGCCAGACTGGATGGCGTTCGTGAAGGCCGCATCATCTTTCGCCACATGCTGCCGAGCTTTGCGAGCCATATCATTGCTTCGATCACCCTCGCAGTGCCGGCGATGATCCTGGCTGAAACCTCTCTGTCCTTCCTCGGGCTCGGGCTGCAGCCGCCGACCATTTCCTGGGGCGTGCTGCTGCGCGAGGCCCAGAACATTCGCTCGATCGCCACGGCGCCCTGGCTCTTCCTGCCGGGCTGCGCGGTCGTGGTCGCCGTCATGGCGCTCAATCTCCTCGGCGACGGTCTGCGCGACGCGGCCGATCCCTACAACAAATGAGGCCGGCATGACCGACATCGTTCCCATTGCCGGCAGGCCGCTGCTCGAGGTGAAAAACCTCACCGTCGAGTTCCCCCTGCGCACCGGCGTCTTTCGCGCCGTCAGCGACCTGTCCTTTACAATCGAGCCGGGCAAGACGCTCTGCGTGGTGGGTGAAAGCGGATCCGGAAAGTCGGTGACGGCGCGCTCGATCCTGCAGATTGTCGACGCGCCCGGCCGGATCGCCGGCGGTTCGATCACATTGAACCACCCGAAGGGCGGCTCCATAGATCTGACCAGCCTCAATCCGCGCGGGCGCCAGATCCGGGCGATCCGCGGCCGCGATATCGCGATGATCTTCCAGGAGCCGATGTCGTCGCTGTCGCCCATCCACACCGTCGGCAACCAGATCATCGAGGCGCTTCGCCTTCACACCAGGATGAGCAAGGCCGAAGCGCGAGCGGAAGCCATATCGCTGCTCAAACAGGTTGAAATTCCTGCCCCTGAGAAAGCGCTGGATCGATATGCCTTCCAATATTCCGGCGGCATGCGCCAGCGCGCGATGATAGCCATGGCGCTCGCTTGCAAGCCGCAGCTGCTGATCGCCGACGAGCCGACCACGGCCCTCGACGTGACGACGCAGGCCGAGATTCTCGACCTGATCGCCCGGCTGCAGAAGGCCAACGGAATGGCCGTTCTGTTCATCACGCATGATATGGGCGTCGTGGCGCAGATCGCCGACGATGTGCTTGTGATGCACAATGGCGTTGCCAAGGAATATGCACCGGTCGAGCAGATCTTTCACGCCCCGAAAGACGACTATACCCGCATGTTGATCGGCTCCGTGCTGAAGCTTGAGCAGAAGGCCGAGATTCGCCTGGCGCGGGCGCCGCTCGATCGGACGGCGGCGCCGATCCTGCAATTGCGTAATCTTTCGATGGATTTCGGCGAGGTAAAAGCACTCGACGACGTCTCCATTTCGCTGCTGCCGGGCGAAACCCTTGGCATTGTCGGGGAGAGCGGATCCGGTAAGACGACCATGGGTCGCTCGATTATGCGGCTGCTCGATCCAACCGCCGGGGAAATCCTCTATCGCCGCGCCGATGGCGGCATCATCGACCTGGCAACGGCAAAAGGGCAGACGCTTGCTGCCGCGCGCCGCGAATTGCGCATGGTGTTCCAGGATCCCTTCGGCTCCCTCAATCCACGCATGACCGTCTCCCAGATCATCGGCGAACCCTTGCTCGTCAACGGCATCGCCAAGGGGAGGGCGCTCGACGAGCGCGTCTGCCACCTGATGGAGCAGGTCGGCCTCGATCCGAGGGCGCGCGAACGCTACCCGCATGCCTTCTCCGGCGGCCAGCGCCAGCGCATCGGCATCGCCCGCGCCATCACCCTCAATCCGCGGGTCATCGTTGCCGATGAGGCGACCTCGGCGCTTGACGTCTCCGTGCGCTCGCAGGTGCTCGATCTCCTGATGCGCCTGCAGGACGAACTCGGCCTCGCCTATATCTTCATCAGCCATGATATCGGCGTGATCCGCTATATGTGCGACCGCGTCGGCGTCATGTATAAGGGTCAGCTCGTCGAAATCGGTGAGGCGGAGAAGGTCTGCCGCACGCCCGAGCATGCTTACACGCAAGCGCTGATATCGGCCATTCCGCGCCCCGATCCACGTGACCGCGACCGTTCGCGGCGCTTCCGCTATATCGCTCCCGACACTCTCAAGAACGGGAGCGCTCAGCGATGAGGATCACCGGCATAAGAACATTTCTCATGCACGCCGGTCAGCCAGACCCTTCGAAATGGGCCTCGGATGAGCGGTCGGGAGACGGTGCATCCACGCAGCTGCGGGGCACGAGAAATTGGCTGTTTTTGAAGATCGACACCGATGAAGGCATCACCGGCATCGGCGAATGCTCCGGCTGGCCGAGGGTGATCGAGACGGCGATCCATGATCTGGCGCCTCTCCTGATCGGCGAAGATCCCGCCCATATCGAACGTCTGTGGCAGAAGTTGCATATCGCAATGATGGGTCACGGCATGCTCGGCACCGTCGGAGGCGGCGCGATGACCGGCATCGACATGGCGCTCTGGGACATCAAGGGCAAGGCGCTCGGCGTGCCGGTCTGGATGTTGCTCGGCGGCAAGGTGCGCGACAAGATCCCGATCTATTCGCATGCCAATACGCCCGAACGCGCGCTTGCGGTCAAACAGCGCGGCATAAAGGCGATCAAGTGCGGTGGCGTGGCCGATCCGGTTCGCAAGGTCGCAGCACTGCGCGAGGCGGTCGGCGACGATATGGACGTCGCCATCGACCTGCACGGGCCGCCATGGCTGACCCCTGCGGACGCCTGCCGCCTGGTGCGGGCGCTCGAACCCTATGAGCTGATGTGGGTGGAAGATCCGATCGCGCCCGACAATCTCGAAGGCTACCAGCGCATTCGCGACGCCGCTCATGTGCCGCTTGCCGCCGGCGAACGTTCGGCGACCATCTTTGGCGAGCGCGAGCTCATCGAAAGAGAGCTGGTCGACGTAATTCAGCCCGATACCGGCCGAGCCGGCGGCATCACCCAGATGAAGAAGATCGCGGCCATGGCCGAAGCCCATCATATCCAGATGGCACCGCATTCAGGCTCGCTCGGACCGGTGGCGGAATATGCAGCCTTGCATCTGTTGGCCGCCATTCCGAACGCGCTCATCCTCGAGCGGCTCGACGATGACTGGGACGGCCGCCGCCAGACGATCGTGCCGCATCCAAAGCAGGTGGACGGGATGATCACCGTTCCCGACGCCCCCGGGCTTGGCTGCGATATCGACGAGGAATTCGTCGCCCGCTTTCCGAGCGGCGGCAACGTCTCCGTTCCCGTGCCGGAGGCCGCCGGTTCCTACAATCCCGGAACCTACGACGAGCATCTCTACGTGCAGACGCGCGTGGCGCGCCGCAGTTATTTCAATCGCTAGAAGGACAGAATGATGAAGATCGACCGCATGCGGGTGTTCATGACCCGCGACAAGGACCGACCCCGCGTGATCGTCGCGCTCGATACCGACGACGGCCTGACGGGCTGGGGCGAATGCTACAATCACGGCCCCGATAAGGCGCTGCCGCCGCTGCTCGATTATCTCTACGGCTTTCTCTCCGGCCAGGACCCGACACGCGTCGATTATCTCGTCAACCTGCTGATCCAGCAAAGCCGCTTCCCGCCGGGTGCACTCGGCCTTGCCGCGATTTCCGCGCTCGACCATTGCCTGTGGGATTTGGCGGCCAAGGCCGCGAATGTCCCGGTCTACAAGCTGCTGGGGGGCGAGGTCCGCGACCGCATCAAGGTCTATGCCGGGGTCTATACCGCCCCCGACGCGCCCGCCGCCCGCGACGAGTTCGATCGCCTCAAGGAGGAATGGGGCTTCACCGCCTTCAAACTCAGCCCCTGGCGTATCGACATGCATGCCCATCGCTGGGGCAATGTCGTAAAAGCCTCGGCCGACTATTTCCGCTCGCTTCGCGAGACGGTCAATGACGAATACGAGATTGCCTTCGATGCTCATGCCAAGATTTTCGAACCGATCGCCGCAAGGCAACTCGGCAATGCGCTGGCGCCCTATGATCCGCTGTTCTACGAAGAGCCGCTGCGTCCAGAGAACATCGAGGCCTGGGGCGACCTGAAACAGGGGCTCAACTGCGTCCTGGCCACCGGCGAGTCGCTCTATAACAGGAACGAATTCCTGCGGCTGCTGCAGGTCAAGGGCGCCGACCTGATCCAGCCCGACATTTGCGTCGTTGGCGGCATCAGCGAAATGCGCCGCATCGCCACGCTTGCCGAAGCCTATTTCGTCGGCATTGCTCCACACAACCCGATGGGGCCGCTGGCAACGGCGGTCAATGTGCATTTTTCGGCCGCGGCCCAGAATTTCCGCATCCTCGAATACCGGCTGCCAAAAGGCCAGGCCTATGTCTATGGCGGCCTCGACATCGAGAAGCGGCAGGGGGAAACCCGCTATGTCGTCGACCCCTATCTGCCGAGGGATGGCCATCTCGAACTGCGCCCCGACCGGCCGGGCTGGGGCGTCGAAATGGACGAGAAGGCAATGCAGGAGGAAGGCTATATCCATTGGCAACGGCGCGTGCCGAAGCGGCCGGACGGCTCTTATGCCTTCGCCTGAGGGCTTCACACACTAATCGGAGCTGGCCGCCGGATGACGCGGCCGCTCCTGCGCGGCGACGTTTGCAGGCATTGCAGGAACATCGCCATCCCATTCCAAGCGCCTCTAGGCGTCTTTCGGCAACACTGAGCGAACCCTCGCGATGAAGACGTGGAAGTCCTGCATGAACGTTCGAAGGAAATCGGCGGTGCTGGCGTTCGTGACCTCGCCGTCATCAGTAATCAGCCCCGGCGTGAATTGGATGTAGGCTTCTGGAGCATTCATCTGCGGAGAGTTGCAGAAACTGAGCACGCTGCGCAAATTCTGCTGGGCGACGGCTGTGCCTATAGCGCCCGGCGACGTGCCGATCACCGCCGACGGCTTGCGTGTGAACGAGTTGGTCCCGTAAGGGCGGCTCGCCCAGTCGATTGCGTTTTTCAGCCCGCCGGGGATGGATCGATTATATTCGGGCGTCACGAACAGTACTGCGTCGACGGCCGCGATTGCCGCCTTGAATGCTCTGCCGGCCGGAGGGTAGTCGGCGTCGTAATCGTAGCTATAGAGTGGCAGGTCCTTGAAGGAGATCTCTGACATTTCAAGTTCCGGCGGGGCGACGCGCACCAACGCCTTGGCGAGCTTGCGGTTGATCGAGCCCTTGGCGAGGCTGCCGATAAGATAGCCTACTTTATGCGTGGTCATGGCGTTCTCCAGTATCCCGCATGATAAGGGACCATCATACGCGGAATTCTCGACGGGGTCTCTGTCCTTTGAGTGCAAGCAACTATTCGTCGATGAACGTGACCGTTTCGGCCAGCGGGGCGCGGCCCGTACGGGCGTAACCGCAGGGTCTTCGTAGCCGATCGACATGCCGCAGAAGAGGATCAGCCCATCGGGCGGCGACAGGACCTCGGCGACCGTCTCGCGCACCTGCGACCACGCCATCTGCGGGCAACTGTGCAGTCCTTCGGCGCGGAGCAGCAACATGACCGTCTGCAGATACATGCCGACGTCGGCCTCATTGGGGCAGACCCAGGTCACGGTCGATTTAGCAGGACAGGGCGACGGGCGCGCCGAAGCAATTCCAGTTGGCGATTGCTGCCCGCTGGCGCGCCTCCCAGTCCTCGCGCAATGCCGAGCGCGCTGTAGCGCTCCTTGCCGAAGGCGGAGCGGCGCTCGTCGTAGGGGGGCTTCAGCACCGACGGATACATCTCATACTGCCGCTTGTCCCAGGCGTCGCCATGGGCAACGCGCTCGACGGCTGACGTCTTGAGTTCGGCCAGCGGCGCACCGGTCATCACGTAGGTATTCCACGGCTGGATGTTCGATCCTGACGGCGACCAGGCAGCGGCGGCCAGCACGCGCTCAAGTATCTCCATCGCCACAGGCTGGTCCCTGAATCCGCGCACCGACCGTCGGCTTGTGACTGCCTCATATACGTCCATGATCGCCTCCGTGCGCCGGGCCGTTCGTTCCGTTTCTGATGTGGTTCATTATCTCCATTCGCAATGGAGGCGTAATCACACCGTGGTCTAGGAGGCGTACATCAAACGAACATCAAACGTACATCAGCGATCGACGGGTCGAGGCGCATGTCAGCAGAATTGAAGACCAATCATGAGCGGCAAGGTCAGCGTTCCGCCATTGGAGTTAGGCGCCGACGGCTCGAGCACGTTCTGCCGCCGTACGGCGATGCGATCCGAAGATGTCCGCGAGCGTATCGAGCATTGCCCTGACCCCTTCAGATTGAAGTGAATAGTAGATCGTCTGCGCAGCCCTTCGCGTCTGCACGAGTTCCTGGTCTCGAAGAATTGCCAGATGCTGAGACGTCGAAGATTGGCTCAATCCCACTTCGTCAGCCAGGACGGTTACGGACATTTCTCCTTCGCTCAACAGATGCAGAATGTGAAGCCGTTTGGAATTCCCGATAGCCGACAGGAAGTTTGCTTCGGTGTCGAAGGCATTGGTTTTAGGGGAAGGCGCGACTGACGATTGATTGTTCAAGGCGAGATCTCCTTTGGGGAACCAAAGCCGGGCACGATGTCATATCCCCGAACTTTAATTTAGAGATAACGCAAGCGTGCGGGGTCGGAACCCATTGCCGGCGCCGCATCGTCTTTTTTGGCGTGAATCGGATACGGCGTGCATCAAATGGACAGCCGGCGTTCTTGGCTCCTTGATTAAAAGCTAACGCGCCCCAGCCTGACGCATCTGCGCCGGCAATGTTTCCCAGGCCCGGATCAGTTCGCCGATTGAGGCGGCCTCCATCTTGTGCATGACATTGCTGCGATGCAGCTTGACCGTCACCTCGCTGATGCCGAGATCGAAGGCGATCTGCTTGTTGAGGCGTCCGCGTGCCACTTCGTGCAGAACCTCGCGCTCGCGCTGCGTCAGCGTCTCCAGCCGTTCGATATTGCGATTGGCGATCGCCGCTTCCGCCCGTCGTTCGCCGTCCATTGAAATAGCGGCGGTCACGGCATCAAGCAGCGTCTGATCCCGCGCCGGCTTGGTGAGGAAATCCACGGCGCCGGCTTTCATCGCCTGGACGGTCATCGGGATATCGCCATGGCCGGTCAGGAAGATGATCGGCTTGGCAATGCCGTTCTCAGCCAGATGGCTCTGCAGGTGGAGACCGCTTGCCCCCGGCATGCGCACATCGAGGATCAGGCAGCCGGGTCTGTCCAAAACATCCGCATCGAGCAGTTCGCGGGTAGAAGCAAAGCTAATCGGCTGAAAACCGGCCGACAGGATCAGCTCCGACAGCGCCTCGCGAATGGATGCGTCGTCGTCCACGATCATGACGAGCGGCTGATCCTCTTCACATTCACGCTGCGCTGAAAAAGGCGCCGATCTACGAACGAACGGCTGGTCAACCCTCATGTCACCCTCCATCTCTCGATTTGTGTAAGGCATGGGCGATGGCCGCGATCAGGGCCTGGGCATCGAATGGCTTGCGGAAGAATCCGCCGGCGCCTTGAGCGCGGCCCTGATCCGCGATCTCGTGGCGGCCCGTGATCAGGAAAACCGGCAGCTCCGGACGTGATTTCCTGACGAGATCACGAAGCTCGAAGCCGTCTATGCCGGGCATTCCGATGTCGGTGATGAGCAGATCCAGGTCCGACAGCCCATTGACGAGCAGCGAGCCTGCCGACGAGAAGCCGCGGGCGACATAGCCCGCCGATTCCAGAAGGTCACTCATCGATTCGAGGAGTCTTGGATCGTCATCGACAATTGCCACGACATGTCTTGTCTTGTTCATGTTCAATTCCCTCCCACCCGGCGCGAGTGGGTTATCGGTATTTCCAGTTTCTCCGCGATGCGCACGAGATCGGCGAGCGATGCAGCCGCCATCTTCTGCATCACGTTTCTTCTGTGAATCTGCAGAGTGACTTCGCTGATCCCCAGCTCTGCCGCTGCCTGCTTGTTGAGGAGGCCGCTGACGACGAGCGGCAACACCTCGCGTTCGCGCGGCGTCAGTTCGAGATAGTGTTGCCTCAGCATTCCGAGTTCTGCGCGGCCGGCTCTCTTTTCCCGATCCTCGGCGATCGCTGCCTGGATTGCCGCCATGAGGTCCTCATCGCTGAACGGCTTGGTGAGAAAATCCACCGCGCCGCGCTTGATGGCGCGCACGGAGGAGGGGATGTCCCCATGTCCGGTGATGAAGACGATCGGCGGATGATCGCCGTCGGCGATCTGCCTCTGCAGGTCGAGGCCGTTGATATCGGGCAGTTCGATATCGAGGATGAGGCAGGCGGGAACATCCGGCTTGTTCGCTTGCACATAGTCGCAGGCAGACTCGAAGGCGATGGCGCGTATGCCATGCGAGTCCAGCAGCTCGCCGAGAGCCTCCCGGATGCGTTCATCGTCATCCACGATGAAGACGATATGGTCATCGGTCGTCATGACGCTGCCTTCGTTTCGATGGGTAATGTGAAGATCAACGTCGCTCCGTGCGGTTGGTTCTTCTCCGCCCACAATCGTCCGCCATGCAGCTCGACGATCGAGCGGCAGATCGCCAGCCCCATCCCCATGCCGTTTTCCTTCGTGCTGAAAAAAGGCTCGAACATCTTTTCGGGAAACTCGATGCCCCGCCCCAGATCGCGGATCTCGGTCTGGACGGCATTGCCGACCTGGTGCGAGCGTATCTCGACCAGCCTGTCGCTTGTCGTGGCGTCCAGGGCCTCGATCCCGTTGCGGATGAGATTGATCAGAACCTGCTGGATCTGAATGCGGTCGAGCGCGATGGACGGCAAGCTGTCGTCAACATCGACGTCGATGCGGACGCGCCGCCGCCAGGCTTCGTCGGCCATCAGGCTGCGCACCTCCTCGATGACGCTGGAAAGAGTCGTCTGAACTCTCCTGTCGGCGGATTGTTTGAACAAGGCGCGAATGCGGCCGACGACCTCAGCCGCCGAATTGGCGTCGCGGATGATGCGCTCGACCGTTCTCTGCGCCCGCTCCATATTCGGCGGGTCGGCCATCAGCCAGCGCTGACAGGCGTGGGAATTCGCCACCACGGCCGCCAGGGGCTGGTTCACCTCGTGCGCGATCGAGGCGGAAAGCTCGGCGAGGCTCGCTGCCTGGCCCGCCCGGGCAAGCCCCTCTTGCGTCCGGCGCAGCTCTTCCTGCGCCTGAACCTCACCGTCGATATCGAGGCATATGACATTCCACTGCACGATCGCGCCCTCGCCGTCGCGCATCGGCGCGGCCCGCGTCTCCACCCAGCGATAATCGCCATCGAACCGCCGCAGCCGATGCCGGCGCGCATAGGGTTCGCCGGTGGCGAGCGAATGGGCATATTTCTCCTTGACATCGGCCAGGTCGTCGGGATGAACGCCGGCATCGAGTGTGCCGGCCAGCCGTGACTTGCCGGTTCCGTCAAGGTCTTCGAGCCTGTATCCGAGAAAATCCCGAAGCTGCGGATTGCGATAGACCGGCTCTCCGTCGGGAGCCGCGCAGTCGATCATCACAGGCAGCGTTTCGACGATCTGCCAGAGCGACCGTTCCCTCTCGCGCAGCGCCTTCTCGACGCGCAGCTGGTCGTCGATATCATGCGACAGACCGTACCACTGGACGATCTGCCCGTTTTCGTCACGCAGCGGCTCGGCGCTGCCCTTCACCCAGCGATAGACGCCGTCAGAGCGCCGGAGGCGAAATTGTTGCGAGAAGCGTTCGCCGGTGACCAGGGAATGGTTGAACGCCTCGGAGAGTTTCTCAGCATCTTCGGGATGGACGGCGACTTCGATGAGGGCCGCGAGCCGGCCGATGCCCGGTTTCTCCATCTCGGCGACGTCGAGACCGAGAAAATCGATCAGGCGCTTGTTGAAAAAGGTTGGACTGCCTTGCGGATTGAGCCGCCAGAGCAGACTCGGGACCATGTCCACCAGTTGGGAGAGCTCCCGCTCCCGATTGCGCAGCGCCTCCTGCGCGCGCATCTCGTCGTCGATGTCGACCGATATCACGTACCATTGCACGATCTCACCGTTCTGACCCCGCAGCGGCTCGGCGCGGCAGTCGACCCAACGATAGGCACCGTCGAAACGACGCATGCGGTATTTGATCGAGAAGGGATCGCCGCTGGCGAGGGAACGGTGGACTGTCTCAAGCAGCCTGGGCGCATCATCTGGATGGACGAGAGTGTGAATGTTTGAGGAAAGGCGGCTCATGCCCGGCCGATCCATATCTCCGACGTCGACACCGAAAAAGTCGATCAGGCGCTTGTTGAAGAAGACCGGCTCGCCTTCAGGCGTCAGGCGCCTGATCTGGACCGGGACCATGTCCACGAGCTGCGAGAGCTCGCGCTCGCGATCGCGCAAGGCTTCCAGCGCCCGCACCTCGTCATCGATGTCGAGGGACACGCCGTACCATTGCACGACCTTCCCCTCGTCGTCGCGCCGCGGCTCCACCCTGCATTCGGCCCAGCGATAGACGCCGTCTTTTTCAAGCCAGCGGAACCGCATCGCGGTGCCGCCGTCGCTTTCGAAGCAATTGCGCAGCATGCGCCGCACAGCGGGCGCCTCGTGGGGATGCACCAGCTGGTTCAGCAGCTCGTCGATGCGCGGCTCGGCCAGGGCATCGAAATCGGCGATGACCGATCGGAAGTGATCCTGGTAGCGTTTGTTGAAGTAGATCGACCCGCCCGCCGGCTCCACACTCCAGATGCGGACGGGAACGGCGTCGATCATCTGCTGCAGCTGCTGCTCGCTCCGGCGCAGGGCCTCTTCGGCATGGACCTGATCATCGATATCGTGGCAAAGACCGTACCATTGGACGATTTTTTCAGCCTGATCGCGCATGGGCACGGCGCGGCTCGACATCCACCGATAGACGCCGTCGGCGCGGCGCAGCCGATAGCGCATGGCGAAGACTTCGCCGGTGACGAGGCAATGGCTGAGCGACTCTCTGAACGCCGCCATATCATTGGGATGAACGATGGCTTGAAGGACTGCCTCCAGCCGGCTCACATCAGGCCGGTCTGAATCCGCAACGTCGATGCCGAGGAAGTCGATCATGCGTTTGTTGAAGAAGGTCGGCTCGCCGTCCGGTCTCAGGCGCCAGACATGGCTCGGCACCATGTCTACGAGCTGCGATAATTCCCGTTCCCTTTCGCCGAGCGCTTCCACGCTCTGACGCAACGAAAACACCGCCAGCTGATGCTGACGCGATATGGCGGCGACGATCATCGCTGAGAATGCTGAGATCGCCAGGAAAAGCTGCAGCATGACCTGGTTGTATTTCTGGGACGCCGGATCGCCGGCAAACTGGCTGGCGCCCGTCATCGTGAAGACGGCGGTGATCAGGGCTAGGAGAGCGAGCGACACTGCCGCCCCCTTGAATTCGAAGCGGACCGCGGCCCAGAGAAGAGGCGGCATGATGATATAGGCGAAGGGGAGATAGCCACTCAGCGAAAGAGCGGCGACGCCGAGAAAGATCAGCGCCAGGACGGCAGCTTCCACCCATTGCCCTGCCGAGAGTTGGGTCTTGCCGGGCCAGCTGTGGAACAGAACCAGTGCAAGCGGTGCCACGATCAGGACACCGGTCGCGTCTCCGATCCACCATAAGGGCCAGGCCGTCAGGAAGGATTGCGACTGGATGCTGAACCAGGCAAGCGTGGCGCTTCCGATGGTCGCGCTGACGGTTGGCGCAATTCCGGCGCTGATGATAACAAATGCAATCACTTCCTGCAGGGTTTCGAGCCGAACCGGGAGCTTCAAAGTCCGGTTGACGAGCCATGCCGCGACCATCGCTTCGAGAGCGTTGCCGACATAGATCAGGAAGGCCGCAGCTTGCGGACTATGGAACCATAGGACATTACTGAACATCTCTCCCAGGCAGCCGGCCAGTATCCACCATGGCCAGCTGGGTCGGGAGGCGAGGATCAGGGTCGCGATGAACAGCCCGGCCGGAGGCCAGATGGAAATACCGGTTTCCGGCACCACCGCGAGCGACTGGGCGAAGCCGCACGCGAGCACATAGGCGAGGAAGAAAAGCGCCAGACGCAGGAATGGCGGGCGGTGCGACCAGACGCTTTCCATCCATCGTTCCGGCTGGACAGGCGAAGCCAGGGAATTGTCAGCATGTCCTGCAGCAGTTGTTTTCCATTTCGGGGCCGGCGCGCTCATATTGGAACCGTAATCCTGGCGCACCACAACCGCAACTCATGGAAACCCATGCATTGCGCGGGAATGTAGGCGGATTTCTCCACCGCCGGCTGACCTTCCATCTTTCCGATCCGGCATCCTAGACTTTGGGCTGGCTCCGCTATGTCCTGCGTCTCGGACATCCGACCCTCAAGCATGATGGAAGGCGTTCGGCGTCCCGGTCATTCTCCGTCCGCGCGGGCATATAGACGATGCAACAGAGGATGCCGAGATGAAAATCATGATAGCGGGAGCAAGCGGTCTGATCGGAACGCAACTGGCGGCGGAGCTGCGGCGTTTGGGCCACGACGTCACGGCCGCATCTCTGTCGCTCGGAGTCGATACGGTGATCGGCAAGGGCCTCGATGCGGCGATGACGGGAGCGGACGTCGTCATCGATGTAACCAATGCCGCGTCCTTTGGCGACAGTTCGGCGCTCGATTTCTTCAAGGCATCGACGAAGAACCTGCTCGCGGCGGCGGCGGAAGCCCGCGTCCGGCACTATCTCGCGCTCTCCGTCGTCGGCACGCCGCGCCTCGTCGAAAGCGATTATTTTCGCGCGAAAGCGGTTCAAGAAAATCTCATCAGGGCCTCGACTCGCCCCTACACGATCCTCCGCTCGACGCAGTTCTACGAATTCATCAACGGCGTGATCGACATCGGTGCCGAAGGCAACGTCGTTCGTTTGCCTCCGGCCCCCATCAGGCCGGTCTGGGCTCGGGAAGTCGCGGCATTCCTGGCGGAATTGTCAGCCGGAGATCCCTTGGGCAATATCGTCGAGATCGGCGGCCCCGAACAGTTCGGCATCGACGAAATCGCCCGCATCTATCTGTCCGCGAACGAGGACCCGCGACAGGTGATAACCGATCCTTCCACCTCGTATTTCGGCGTCGAACTGAGCGGTGATGCGTTGCTGCCTCATGTCGGCGCGCGCGTGGGGAGCCAGACGCTCTCCGAGTGGCTCTATAGGTCGATGGCGGCTTAGCGGCCATCTTGAATTTTGCCGAACGAAGTAATACCTTCTTCTTGGAGAGTATTACAGAAGGCGTTCGCTATGACCACCACCGTTACTGCGAAAGGGCAGGTGACCATTCCGAAGCCTGTACGGGACATGCTTGGCATCGTTCCTGGCAGCCAGGTCGATTTTCATCGTGCTGCCGACGGCAGTGTGGTTCTGACGCGCGCCGACAAGAAACGGCCGGCGAGCCGCTTCGAGAAGCTGCGCGGCCATGCCGGCAAGGGCCTGGATACCGACGCTATCATGGCTTTAACGCGCGGCGAAACGTGACCCTGGTTGATACCAATGTGCTCCTGGACCTCGTAACCGACGACCCGGAATGGTCCGACTGGTCTATTGCGCAACTCGAAGCCGCGAGTATCGAGGGTCCCCTGCTCATTAATGATGTAGTCTTTGCCGAACTTGCGGTTCGATACGAGAGGATCGAGGACCTGGAGGCCTTTGTGGAACAGGCCGCCCTCGAGATGATACCGATGCCGAAACCCGCCCTGTTTCTTGCCGGCAAGGTTTTCACGCAATATCGCAAAGCAGGCGGTACGCGCACCGGCGTACTTCCCGATTTCTTCATCGGCGCTCATGCCGCCGTGCAGGAGCTGCCGCTCCTGACGCGAGATGTCGGCCGCTATCGCCGCTATTTCCCCTCGTTGAAATTGATAGCGCCCGGTTCCTGAGGCGAAGACCCGCGTTATGGCAGATTCCAATAAATCTCCCTGCAGCCGGGGCTCAAGCTTTTGCGCGGCCCCAACACTATCGACCGGTTTGGCCTTCGCGTCAAAGGGTGAATCCTGTTCTATTGAACAACCAGAGAATGATGCCGACCGAAACGGGGATCATGCTCCAGCGGTGCAGTGCCCCGCCGGCTCGACCTCCAGTCTATCGCGGCCCATGCGCCCCATCGAAGATATGCCGCGCCTTGGCCCTCGGCGCAGCGACGGAATGACGATTGACCAGTGAGCATTCGAGCTTCGTAATTGGATAGCGCTTGCCGGGCATGGTCTGAAGGTTGAGATGTTCAATCGCCCACTGACCCATGGCGAGGTGCGGAAGGACCGAAGTGGTCAGTGCCGGCACCAGATGTCTTGAAATTTCCTCATCGTCGTAGCCGACCACCGACATATCCTGGGGAATGCGAAGCCCGGCATCTTTGAGCGCTTCGTAGCATCCCACTGCAGTGCGATCGTTCTGGCAGAAAATGGCGGTGGGGGGGTCCTGCAAAGCAAGCAATTGCATCGTAGCGGCGTAGCCGGCACCGGCCGACCAGTCGCCTTCAACGACTAATTCTGGATCGAAGGGTATATCGGCGGTCGCCAGTGCACGGCGGTATCCCGTCAGCCGGTCTTGTGCAGCCTGCATCCAGATTTCACCAGTGATCGTCCCTATGCGATGGTGACCGTGCGCGATTAGATGCCGGGTGGAGCTCTGGCCTCCGGCGATTTCACTTGGCACCACGGCTGGAAAGGCATGATCCGCCGTGTAGCAGTTCAACAATACCGTCGGGATCTTGAGTTCGTAGACATAAGAAGGGAGTTGGACCTCTCTGGTATAGATTGTCATGTATATGAGCGCGGAAATGCCCCCGTTCGTCAGCGCCCTGATCGCTTTTGGCTCCATGACAGGATCACCCAGCGTTTGGGTGACCAACAGCACGTTGCCCGTGTTCCACGACGCTTGGCGGGCGCCCTCGATTGCGACGATCGCTTCCGGGCTGGTAGCGAGCTGATCCACTGCGAAACCGATCACGTTGTCCAGGCCCGAATAAGTGGCCTTCATGGTATAGCTTGTCCCCATGTAGCCGAGGGCGCGCGCCGCCTCCAATACGCGGTCGCGAGTCTGCTGTGAGATGCGGGTACCGGGCGTGTCGTTGAGCACGAAGGAAACAGCAGCCTGCGAGCAGCCGGCCGCCGCGGCGATGTCCATCATGGTCACGCGGGCGGGCTTATCCATTTCAGGATTCTTTTGGGTCTTAGGCTTTCGCATGCGGGGGAATGATCTCCGGATCTTGGAAGGAGTTGCGTTTTAGGTAATTAATATTAGCATTTATCCGAAAGTGCTGGCAATCGCGCGATCACCTGCATTGCTTGGCGATCATCACTTCAAAACTTGATTCTAGTTATCCCGCGATGAAATGTTTTGATGTGCATTGATAATACTATTTACTAATTAAGATTCTTGTATACCGTCAGAGGGCGATCGGAACCTATGCCACTCGTCGCTTTTGCGGCGGCCCTTAGGAGGGGGCGCGCATTCGGCCGGCCGTAAATCGCAAACGGGCCCATGCGACTGCGGCCCCTCGGGAGGTATATTATGAAACAGCTGAAACGGAATGCAGCCTTGTTCCTTGCCGGGCTGGTACTGAGCGCGGCGCCGATTGCAGTATCCGATGCCGCCGACAAACCAACTCTTGCTTTCGTCGTCAACGGCGCGTCTGACTTCTGGAAAGCCGCGGAAGCGGGCGTGAAGAAGGCCCAGGCCGAATTGCCGGATTACCAACTGGAACTGAAGTACCCTGAGCAGGCATCGGTAGCCATCCAGCAGCGCCTGATGGAAGACCTCGTCAGTGCTGGCGTCAAGGGGATCATGGTTTCCGCAGTCGATCCCAAGACGCAGACCGAGGGCTTGAACAAGATCGGCTCACAAACAGCCCTCTTCACGACCGACAGCGACGCGCCGCAGACCAACCGCGTCGCTTATATTGGCTCGTCCAATATCGACGCCGGTCTGCAGGCGGCTGAAATCGCGAAGAAGGCAATGCCGGATGGCGGCAAATGCATCGGTTTTGTCGGGCTCCTCGGAGCCGATAATGCCAAGGAACGCATTCAGGGCATGAAGGATGGGCTTAAGGGGACGAAGATCGAGCTGACAGATGTGCGCGGTGACGATATCGACCAGACACGCGCAAAAAAGAATGTCGAGGATGCACTGGTTGCCAGCCCGGACGTGACCTGCATGGTCGGCTTCTACTCATATAACACGCCACGCATCTATGAGGCGCTGCGCGACGCCGGAAAGCTTGGTCAGATCACTGTCGTCGGCTTTGACGACGATCCGATCACGCTCGGCGGCGTCAAGGAAGGCACGGTCGCGGCAACCGTCGTGCAGCAGCCATTCGAATGGGCTTATCAGGGGATGAAGCTGATGGCTGCCTACCTCAAGGGCGACAAGTCCGGTGTTCCCAGCAACGGCTTGATCATCATTCCGACAGTGATCATCGGCAAGGATGACGTCGATAAATATGCCGCCAACTTGAAGGCCATGGCTGGAAAGTAATTCTCTTTCGCGGCGGGGGTACTCCCCGCCGCGAAAGACGTTTCATGCCGCAGCACCCGCAGTCATGGACAGGCAATGAATCATAGCTCAGACATCCCGTCACCGAACGCGCCTGCAACGCCGTTCCTTTCGCTTTCCGGCGTTGGCAAGACTTTTCCAGGCGTCGTAGCGCTTGACGGGTTGTCGCTCGACATCGTGCCGGGAGAGGTCATCGGCTTGGTCGGCGAGAACGGGGCCGGCAAATCGACGCTGATGAATATTCTTGGCGGCGTGATCGCTCCGGATCGGGGCACGATCCTGCTCGATGGCGCAGAGCTTCGCCACCTTACTGTGGAGACGAGCATCGCATCCGGCATCGCTTTTGTGCATCAAGAACTCAACCTTTTTGACAATCTCGACGTCGCCGCCAATATCTTCCTGGGCCGTGAGCCGTTGAAAGCGGGACCTTTCAAGTTTGTCGATCGTGCTCGGCTTCGAGAGATGGTGACCCCGCTCTTGAAGCGCGTGGGAGCACATTTTTCCGCCGACACACCCGTTGCGTTGCTTTCTCTTGCCGAGCAGCAGATGGTGGAAATCGCCAAGGCGCTGTCGATCAAGGCTCGGCTTGTCATCTTCGACGAACCCACTTCCAGCCTGCCGCTGGCCGAAACCGAGCGGCTGCTGAACATCATCACATCGCTGAAAGCGGATGGAATCAGTGTGATCTTCATCTCGCACCGTCTCCACGAGGTTGAGCGCGTAGCAGATCGGGTGGTCGTATTACGCGATGGCACGCTCGTCGGTACGCTCGCCAAGAAGGACATTGGCCATGATCAGATGGTCAAGCTGATGATCGGCCGGTTGCTCGCGGCCCGGACGGCAAAGCCGCAGCGTTCGCCAGGGCCGGTCGCATTGAAGGTAAACGGCGTGCGCACCGAGGCCTATCCCAGCCGCCCCGTTGACCTGGAAATAAGGTACGGAGAAATCCTGGGGCTTGCAGGCCTCGTCGGGTCTGGCCGCACCGAGCTTGCAAGGGTACTCTTCGGCATCGACCGGAGTTACGGCGGAGCCATTCTGCAGGACGGACGCCAAATTGCGATCGGTTCTGCTCGGGACGCTGTCGCCGGGGGCATCTTTCTGGTGCCGGAGGATCGCAAGCGCAATGGCATTCTTCTTGATCTTCCGATCGCCCAGAACATCACCCTTGCCGATCTTCCCAGGATTTCTAGCCGCTTCATGGTCTCCGCTGAACGGGAGATCGAGGCCGCTGAAAAGCAGCGTGTTCGTCTCGGGATCAAGGCGCCCTCCGTTTCGACGCGAACCGGCACTCTGTCCGGCGGCAACCAGCAAAAGGTGGTTCTAGCCAAATGGTTGTCGATGAGCCCGAGGGTAATGATCTTCGATGAGCCGACACGCGGCATCGATATCGGCGCGAAGAACGAAATCTACGGCCTGATGCGAGCGCTTGCTGATGCCGGTGTCGCGATCCTGATGATCTCCAGCGACATGGAAGAGGTGATCGGCGTTTCTGACCGCATCGCCGTCATGCACGAGGGCCAGATCGCCGGCATTCTCGAAGAGGACGAATTCAGCCAGGAAAGCGTCCTTTTGCTTGCTGTCGGCAAAAGCGTAAAATAGCGGCCGCAGCCATTATGAACGGGTATCGGAGATGGGTCTCGAATGATCAAGAAAGATCTTGGACTGCTGCTTTTGATCGTCGTTGTCGGCGTCGTCGTCGCCATCATCAACCCGCGCTTCTTGCTGCCGATCAACCTCGCGAACACCGCCAACCTGATTGGTCTGTTCGGCATCCTGTCGATGGGTCAGGCCTTTGTCATCATTACGGGCGGTATCGAGCTTTCGGTGGGCTCGCTCGTAGCGCTTCTTGGCGTACTGTTCGTCGATTTCATAGCGGTACAAGATATGCCCTGGACGCTGGCACTGCCGCTCATTCTCCTGCTCGGCGCCGTCATAGGCGCCGTCCACGGTTGGCTCATCACCCGGCTCAACTTGCAGCCCTTCGTCGTCACCCTTTGCGGCCTCCTGATCTATCGCGGGGCAGCGCGCTTCTATACGGCCGACGGAACGGCGGGATTTGCTTTCGGCCAGAATTTCCCGGAGCTTGAGTTTCTGACCGCCGGGCGGTTCTATGGCATTCCGAGCACCTTCATTGCTATGGTCGTCATTTCCGTGGCCATGTGGCTGGTGCTTCATCGCTCTGTCTTCGGACGTTATCTTTACGCGGTTGGAAAAAACGAAGAGGCTGCTCGCTATTCAGGTATCCGGACTGACCGCTTGGTTATGACAGCCTATGTCATCTGCGGACTGCTTACGGCGCTTTCGGCGATCTATTTCGCCATGTACACGCGCTCGATCTCGCCGGCGAGCCATGGCCAGTTCTACGAGCTCTACGCGATCGCCGCCGCCGTGCTCGGCGGCTTTTCACTCCGTGGCGGTGAGGGATCGATCGTCGGGGTCGTGCTGGGCACAGTCCTACTGCAAGAGTTGCAAAACCTTGTAAACCTGCTCGGCATTCCTTCGTCGCTGAACTTCGCCGTCATGGGTGGCGTGATCCTCATCGGCGTCCTGATCGACCAACAATGGCATTCTATCCGCGCAAAGCGACGCCTCGTCTCCGCCGCACGGCAGACTGAATCCCGTCGTCCAAACGAAGGAACCTTGCCGGTGGTTGCTAACCGGGAATAGATGCGGCCACACTCGGCGAAGAGTTGATCGCCTGCTCGTTTCTGGAGCTCATGTCATGACCATTGAAGCCATGACCAACATTGGTCAACCGTGAACGCGGAACATCTTTTCACGTGTACCTTCCTTCCAAGGAGGGGTGCGGCTTGAGAGATATCCATACGAAATCGATTGCGCAAACGTTTCGATGACGTTAGCGTGATCATATTCGCGGATCCCGGGAAAGCCTGTTCGAGCTGGAGTTCCGCTTGGGAGGATAATTTGAGCAGCTTCCTTGTAGTGCTGCTGGCGAAAGCCGGAGGGCACGCATGACCACTATTTCCGCGGTCGCAAGGGCGGCCGGCGTTTCTGTCTCCACGGTTTCGCACGTTCTTAACAAGACCCGCTACGTGTCGCCCGAAAAGGCGAAGCTCGTCATGGAGGCTGTGGACGCGATTGGCTACATTCCAAACGCCGTTGCGCGCTCGCTCAAACTCTCCTCGACAGGTACAGTCGGCTTGGCGATTTCCGCGATTTCGAACCCTTATTTCAGCGACATCATTTGCGCGATCGAAGCCGAGTGTTCCAAGAGAGGCTTGATCGCATTTTTGTGTGACACTCAGGACGATCCAGATCGAGAACTGGAGCTCGTCCGGCATTTGCATCGGCGCCGCGTCGATGGGATTATTCTTGCCCCTTCGGGCGATCCAAAAAGATCGTTGGACTACCTTATCGACTGCAATCTTCCCTGCGTGCTCGTCGACAGGCTCTCCGATGATCGTTTCGATCAGGTCGGGACCGATAACACGGCGGCTATTCGCATGCTGGTCGATCATCTCGTTGCACTCCATCACGAACGGATCGGAATCATCCTGGGTCAGCCCGGATTTGCGACGACCGTGGAGCGCACGAAGGCTTTCCGGGCTGCCATGGCGGAGAAGGGGATAGAGGTGCCGCCTGCGTTCATCAGCAATGGCAATAGCAGCACCGCAGACGCCACGGCTTCGACGCACCGGTTGCTGGAGCTGAAGGAGCCACCCACAGCAATCCTGGCCTCAAATAATCTTGCGATGATCGGCACCATGAGAGCCATTCGGGAACGCGGTCTACGCGTTCCCGTGGACATATCCGTGCTCGGAATCGATGATTTCGAATGGGCGGATTATTTCGAACCGCGCCTGACGCTCATGGCCCAGCCTTGTGACGAGATTGGTTACAAAGCAGCGGATCTCCTGATCCAACGGATCGGCGATAAACATCTACCTCGGCAGACCGTGCGCCTGTCGCCAGTCCTGCGTATCCGTCAATCGTGTGGAGAAGCAGCATGAATAATCAGGTTGTTCTTTCGGCGAAAGGGGTCACCAAGCATTTCGGCGGTGTTCAAGCGCTACGTGGCGTGGATTTCGATCTCAAAGTTGGAGAGATCCATGCCCTGCTTGGGGAGAACGGCGCGGGCAAATCAACATTGATGAACCTGATGTCGGGGGTGCATACGCCGGATCGGGGAGAGATCTTCATCAACGGAAACCCCGCGCGATTTTACACCCCCCGCGATGCACAAGCCGCAGGAATCGCGACGATCTTCCAGGAATTGGATCTCGTTTCGAGTTTGAGCGTCGCGGCCAATCTCTTTCTTGGTCGCGAGTTGGTCCATCGACACGGCATGCTGGACGGAAAGGCGATGTTGCGCGAAGCCCGCAACAGACTGGAAGCGATTGACCGTTCAATTGATCCGGCTCAGCTCGTAAGCGAACTTTCAATCGGCCAGCGCCAGGTTGTCGCTATTGTCAAGGCGCTGTCTTATGCGTCGCGTGCTCTGATTATGGACGAGCCAACAGCTGCCTTGACCGCTGGGGAAGTCGATCGCTTGTTCGAAATCATGCGCGGACTCGCATCATCAGGCGTAGGTATCGTCTATATTTCGCATCGGCTTGAGGAAGTCCCGCAGATTGCCGATCGAGTGACGGTGATGCGCGACGGTAGAGTAGCTGGCGTTACCGAACCGAACGCGCCGCAGGCCAAGTTGGTACAGCTTCTCGTCGGCCGTCCATTGAGCGAGCTTTACCCGCCTCGCTCCGGTCATGTCGGAGATGTGCTTCTGCGGATGCGGCAGGCCTCCTTCCGTCCGCATCGGCCGTCACCCGGGTGGCGGGCCCCATCTAAAATTGATCTGGATGTTCACCGCGGTGAAATTGTCGGTTTGGCTGGTGTGATGGGCGCGGGCCGGACGGAGCTTCTGAGCGCTCTGTACGGGACGGGCGTGCCGGGAAGATGGCAGGGCGAGGTTACAATTGACGGCAAACCGGCAAGGCTCAGATCCATCGCCGCTGCGCGCAGAGTTGGTCTCGCATTCGTAACCGATGATCGGCGCGGTGCCGGACTTATGTTGCGTATGTCTGTTGGCCTCAATCTGGTGATGTCGATCATTCGGCGGATATCGCCGAATGGCTTGTTGTCTGCGCGTCGACAGGACGATGCGATTAAGAACTCGTTCGGGAATTTCGACATTCGTCCGAAGAACCCCCGGATCGCGGTGGGTGCTCTTTCTGGCGGCAATCAACAGAAGGTCGTCCTTGCGAAGGAGGTATTGGGCAATCCCAGCTTGTTGCTTCTCGACGAGCCGACCCGTGGTGTTGACGTCGGAGCGAAGGGGGAGATTTACACTCGCCTGCGCAAATTTGCCTCGGACGGATTGGGCATTCTTGTCGCTTCAAGCGAAATGCCGGAGCTGATCGGCTTATGCGACCGAATAGTGGTTCTCCGCGACGGCTGCAGCGTTGCCGAATTTTCCGGCGGCGTGGGCGAGCATGAGGTTCTGGCCGCTGCCAACGGGAGGGAGGGATGATGTCCGAACAGCAGATCACGTCCAATCCAGCGATACAGCCTGCTAAGCGTATTGATCCGCTTGCTGTGATAGTGCGCTTCCAAAGCCTGATCGGCCTTGTGCTGGTCTTTGCCGGCGGCATCATATTCTCTCCCCGCCGGCACGGCGTTATCCTGTTTCTCCAGCCCGACAACATCGCCAACATCGTCCGCGCGGTATCCGAAACCGGCATCATCGCGATCGGGATGACGTTTGTGATCATCACCGCCGGGATCGATCTATCGGTCGGGGCGACCCTTGGTCTTGCGAGCGTTGTTACTGCAACGTTGATGGTCTCTGGTGGCTTCGGGCTAATTACGACGGTTGTGGCGGTGCTCCTGATGGGAACTTGTTTCGGGTTGGTCCAAGGAGCAATCTCAAGCAAGTTTCGGCTCGAAGCATTCATCGTGACCCTTGCGGGGCTGCAGGCTGCTCGAGGCCTGGCACTCGTGGTCTCGGGAAATCAATACATCAATATATCGTATGGCGAGGGGCCAGGCCTTGCTCCGCCGATCTTCGCAATCCTGGGCGGCCGTCTGTTCGGCAACGTCGTTCCGGTAGCCACCATCGTCTTTCTGATTTTCGCCTTCATCGCCACGATCCTTCTCAATACAACGCGGTTCGGCCGTTACGTCTATGCGGTTGGCGGAAATGAGCGTGCCGCCCGCATATCGGGCGTTCCTGTCTCGGCGATCAAGATCGCCGTCTATGCCATAACAGGCTTTGCATCCGCGCTAGCCGGCATTGTCCACGCCGGCCAATTCAACTTCGGTAGCGCCAATGATGGCACCGGATACGAATTGACTGCCATCGCCGCCGTGGTGATTGGAGGAACCAGTCTGTTTGGCGGCGCGGGTTCCATGGTCGGAACGATCGCCGGCACGATCATGCTGGGTGCCTTAGCCAATATTCTGCAGCTCAACAACATCACGCCAGCCATGCAATTGCTTGCCACGGCGGCAATCATTGTCTTGGCGGCAGTCCTTCAATCCCTCGTTCGTCGCCGCGAAGGGTTGGGCAGGTAATGTGGCGGCACCTCCCGGAAGGTGGATCCGGGATCAATGTGGAGGAGAAAGCAATGATACGGACTACATTTCAGTCATCAAATACCTGGCGAATCCTGCTACTGGCCTGCTCTTGCGTCGGTTCTGTGAGCGTGGCCCAAGCTGCCGATTCGCTCGTGAAGGCTTGCGCCAAAGACGGCGAATTCGTCATCGGCTTCTCGCAAGCCAACAACGCTGAGCCATACCGCCAGCATGTCAACGATGAGCTGGAGGCGGCCGCCAAGGCGGTCCCTCAGTTTACGCTGCAGATTGCCGACGGGGCCGGCAATGTGAACACTCAGACATCACAGGTCGACAATTTCATAACGCAAAAGGTTGACCTCCTGTTGATATCGCCTTTCGAAGCGGCTCCGCTTACCCCTGCCGTCAAGCGGGCAATGGACGCGGGTATCCCGGTCATCGAACTCGATCGTAAGACGAACGGTGAAGCCGGCAAGGACTACACAGCTTTCATCGGTGGCGATAATTACAAGATTGCTTTGGCAGCCGGCGAATATACGAGCAAGACGCTTCTTCCAGATGGCGGCGAGGCTGCCGTGCTGGAGGGGCTGCCGAGTTCGACACCGGCCGTCGAACGGCTGAACGGCTTCAAAGATGGTGTGAAGGCCAATCCTAAGATTCAGATCGTTGCAGAACAGGCAGCTGACTGGCTGCCGGACAAAGCGCAAACGGCTTTCGCGGCTATGTTGCAGGCTCATCCCGATATCAAGATGGTCTATGCCAGCAACGACATGATGGCGGCCGGTGCGCTGCTTGCTGCAAAAGGCGCCGGCAAGAGCGTGAAGATCATCGGCACCGACGGCTTGCCTGGCCCTGCCGGCGGGATTGAAGCGGTCGCGAAGGGTGATTGGTCCGCGACCTTTACCTATCCCACGGGCGCGAAGGAAGCGATCGACATGGCAAAGTCGATATTACTCGATTGCGCCTCGTCGGTGCCGGCAACCGTAACAGTCGACACCACCGCGATTACGCCTGATAACGCCAAGCAGATGATGGGTAAATAAAACCCGACACTCCCCCGGCCGGCCGCGTCCGATCGGCCGGGTGGAGCCGAATCGGTTGGCTGGAGCGCGGAAATTCATATGCATGCTGAGCATGCAGGCCATGCCTGTCGGCATCTCGGGCGGTGCGAATCACCGCCATCCAAGCTGCCAAACCTGCGTTTTTCGGAGCCTGTTTTGCCGGCTCTGATGCGCGTTTTGGTTAAGCATTTGTAATTCGGTCACGAATCGCGGCATATAGTAACTGCGCAACTGAAGCGCTTTCGTTCAAAATTGCGCAGTTACGCAGGAAAGAGATCATGCAACCGAGTCTTGCTCTTCAAGATGATCAAGAGCACCTTCCGTCGCTTCTGGCAACGGATGCGAAGGAGTTATCCTATCAACTTCAGCAGCATCAGGCCAAAATCTTTCCCCCTCTGTCGCAAAAGACGATCAGGACATTTTCTCCGGCGGAGGCTGCGGCCTTCATCGGCATAGGCGAAGGTTATCTCCGGCAGGTGGCCGCTGACGGCCATGGACCGGATCCGCTGGCAAACGGACGCCGGCTCTATAGCGCAACCGACATGGACCGGATCCGCCGGGTCCTCGACGAGCGGAACGGGACGCCGAAATACGTGCCGGCCCGCAGGCCGGGCGAAAAACTCCAGATCGTTTCCGTGATGAATTTCAAGGGCGGCTCGGGCAAGACCACGACCGCCGCCCACTTCGCGCAGTTCATGGCGCTCCGGGGCTACCGCGTACTCGCCGTCGACCTCGACCCGCAGGCCTCCCTGTCTGCTTTGTTTGGCCATCAGCCGGAGTTCGACGTCGGCGAGGGCGAAACGATCTACGGTGCGATCCGCTATGACGATCCGCGCTCGATCGCCGACATCGTGCGCGCCACCTATACGCCGAACCTGCATCTCATTCCCGGAAATCTCGAACTCATGGAGTTCGAGCACGAGACGCCGAAGGCCATGGCATCGGGCACGGCGGAGACGATGTTCTTCGCCCGCATCGGCGAGGTGCTGACCAATATCGAAAGCCTTTATGACATCGTCGTCGTCGACTGCCCGCCGCAGCTCGGCTTCCTGACGATGTCGGCGCTCTGCGCCGCGACCTCGGTGCTGATTACGGTTCACCCGCAGATGCTCGACGTCATGTCGATGTCGCAGTTCCTGACGATGACGAGTGAATTGATGTCGGTCGTCGAGAAGGCCGGCGGGCGCACCAGCTATGACTGGATGCGCTATCTCGTGACGCGGTTCGAGCCGAATGACGGGCCGCAAAGCCAGATGACCGGCTTCATGCGGGCGATCTTCGGCAATCGCATGCTCCACAACGCCATGGTGAAATCGACGGCCGTTTCCGATGCCGGCGTCACCAAGCAGACACTCTACGAAGTCGAGCGTTCGCAGTTCACACGCGGAACCTATGATCGCGCGCTGGAGTCGCTAAACCTCGTGAATGGTGAGATCGAAGCGCATATTCGCTCCACCTGGGGAAGGAGATAGGATGGCGCGCAAGAACCTCATCGAAATTTCCGCGCCGAGTCCGGCAAGGGTGGAAGCGGTCGCGCCGCGCGACAATCGTCCGATTGCCGGCTTCGTGCCGCAGGAGCGCAGCGGCGGGCCGGTCGGCGGCATCACCAAGACGCTCGGCAACATTACCGAGAAGATGGAGCGGGCGAGCGAGCTGGAACGGCAGCTTGCGGCCGGCCAGATGATCGTCGAGCTCGATCCCGGGCTCATCGACGGCTCCTTCGTCAGCGACCGCCTGGCGATCGATGCGGCTGAACTCGCCGAGCTGGTCGAGCAGATCCGCGAGCATGGGCAGCAGGTTCCGATCCTCGTGCGTCCGCATCCTGAAGCCAGGGGCCGCTATCAGGTCGCCTATGGCCATCGCCGCCTGGCGGCCACGAGAGAGATCGGCATCAGGGTGCGCGCGGTCGTCCGCGACCTGACCGACGGCCAGCTGGTCGTCAGCCAGGGGCAGGAAAACAGCGCCCGCACCAATCTCTCCTATATCGAGCGTGCGCTTTTCGCGTCGCGGCTCGAGGAACGCGGCTTTGCCCGCGACGTCATCATGGCGGCGCTGAGCGTCGACAAGGCGGCGCTGTCGAGAATGCTGATCGTGATACGGCAGGTGCCCCTGGCGCTCATCAACGCCATCGGGGCTGCGCCTGATATTGGCCGCCGACGCTGGCTGGAACTCGGCGAGCGGCTGGAAAATGCCGATGTCGATAAGATCATCGCGGAGTTGTCCGCGGACGACGCGCGCGGAATTTCGAGTGACGAGCGGTTTCACCGGGCATTCGTTCTGGCAACGAAGAAGGCTGCGGCACCGAAGCCGGCGGCGAGTAAATCAGAAATCAGCGGCGTGCCGGTAATGGTCAAAAAGACAGGGTCCGGCGCCACTTTCGTCTTTGACGGCAAGACCGCGCCCGGTTTCGACCAATTCGTCCAGGAGCGGCTGCAAGGCCTGTTCCAGGAGTTCAAAAAGTACAGAGGAGCGTAGCGCGCAAAAGAAAAAGGCCCCCAACGACGCCGTCGTGGAAGCCCTTCTCAGATCTTAAGCACATCGAGAATCGCATTTCCACGAATCACAGTCAAGCGTCTTAGGCACCAAAGTGGTGGACTGTTTTCTTTTGCCTGAACGAAGGTGAAGGCAAATGGAGAGTGGATATGTGACGACGCCCTTTGGGCGGCGGCCGATGTCGCTCGGCATGCTGGCAAGCCAGCAACTGGCCGAGACGATCGAGCCGGGGATGAAACGCAGCAAGTGGAAACTGTTCAGGGCGATCTGCGAGGCGCGGCCGGCGCTTGGCGTGACCGATCGGGCGCTGACGGTGCTCGATGCGCTGCTGACCTTCTATCCCGATGACGAGATTTCCGAGGAGAAGGGCCTGATCGTCTTTCCCTCGAATGCGCAGCTTTCGCTTCGTGCCCGGGGTATGACGCCGGCGACGCTGCGGCGGCATCTTGCCGTGCTGGTCGAGGCCGGCCTGATCCTGCGCAAGGACAGCCCGAACGGAAAGCGTTATGCGCGCCGCGACAGGGAAGGGGAGATCGGTGAGGCCTTCGGCTTCAGCGTCGCGCCACTGCTGGCGCGCGCGGCAGAGATCGAAACCCTGGCCGCCGAGGTGGTTGCTGACCGAGAACTTATCCGGGTGACCAGGGAGCGCCTCACCGTATGCCGGCGCGATATTTCCAAGCTGATCGCAGCAGCGCTCGATGAGGCTGTGCCCGGCGACTGGGAGCAGATGTCGTTGACGTTTCGCGATCTCGTGTGCAGGATTCCGCGCGTGGCGGGTCGCGAGGAATTGGCTTCCTTGCTCGACGAGATGGGCCTGTTGCGCGATGAAGCCGTCAACTTGCTGGAAAGACATATAAAATCACAAAAAATAGACGCCAATGAGTCTCAAACTGAGCGCCACAAACAGAATTCAAACCCCTATTCCACATCTGAACTTGAACCAAGCTTCGAAACGAAGCAGGGCGCGAAGCTGACGACCGATATTAACCGGGTCGCCGGGCCGCAGGACGAGCAAAGATTGAGACATCCGGCATCGGCGGGAGCAATGAGCGGCAGGAGATCCGGCGCGGCTGAACCGGCGGCGGGACATACGCTGAAATCCTTCCCGCTTGGTCTGGTTCTTCAGGCCTGCCCGCAAATTCTCGATTATGGGCCGGGTGGAACGATCGGCAATTGGCGCGACCTGATGTCGGCTGCCGTCGTCGTCCGCTCGATGCTCGGCGTCAGCCCCTCGGCCTATGAAGAAGCCTGCGCCGGCATGGGGCCGGAAAACGCCGCGACGGTGATCGCCTGCATTCTGGAAAGGGGCGGACACATCAATTCGCCCGGCGGTTATCTCCGCGATCTCACCCGGAGGACCGAGAGAGGCGAATTTGCGATCGGCCCGATGCTGATGGCCCTGGTGCGGGCAAATGGTGGAGTGCGGCGCGATGCCGGCTGACGGACTTCGGCTGCTAGGCCGCGCGTGCATCGGAAGTTGGTCGGTCAACGCGGCGGCGCGGTACTTTCCCGCAGGATCAGCTCGACCGGCCACAATTCGTGGATCTCGTCCGCGGCGCGCCCGGCGATAAGCTGTAGCGTCAGCTCGGCGCAACGTGTGCCCGCGGCACGCATGGAGGATCGTGTGGTCGAGAGCGACGGGACCATATTTTCAGCCGTCAGATAGGGAAAGACGTCGTCATGGGCGATGACGGAAACATCCTGCCCCACCGTCATTCCAAGCGAACGGACGGCGCGGTAGACACCAAGCGCCGTCATCGTGGAACCGGCAACGATGGCGGTCGGGGCATTGGCGCTCTCCAGAAAAGAGCGGGCATGGCGAAAGCCGCTCTCGTCGGAGAATTTGTCGCAGACCATGAGGTTGGGATCTGCGGTGAGCCCACGCTCCTGATGGGCGATCCGAAAACCCTGTTCTCGATGAATCGAATAGGTCTTGCCCCGCAGCCCATTGATCATCGCAATGCGGCGGTGCCCGAGATCGAGCAGGTGTTCGGTCACTCTGCGCACGGCATTTTCATTGTCGATATCGAGCCACGCATGAACGTGATCGGTCTCCGAGCGGCCGTGGACCAGAAACGGCACGCCCAAGCTGTTCAGCATCTCGATCCGAGGGTCCCTGGGGCGGGGCGAATGAATGATCACGGCGTCCACCCGGCGGCTTTCGACCAGGCGCCGGTAGGCCTGTATCTCGTCCTCGTCATTATGCGCGGTAATCGGTGTGATGAGAATATCCGTATCGGTCGTTTCCAGGCGTTGCGCCATGCCTGACACGAATTCTGCGAAATGAATTTCTCCCGAACGCCCCATCATGACGCCGATCGCTCCGGCTCGCCCGGTCTTCAGGCGCACGGCATTGATATCGGGGCGATAGCCAAGCCGCATTGCTTCGCTTGCAACCCGGGCGCGCGTGGCTTCGCTCACCTCCGGATAGCCGCTGAGTGCACGGCTGACCGTTGTCGGAGAAAGCCCAAGCTGCTTTGCAAATTCGCGAAGTTTCATCGTTGTCTTCTTTGTCTGGGAAATCAATGGACGATGCGTTGATGATGCGCAACGGGCAAGTGCCGTTTCAGTTCATATTGAAACCGATTTCAATTGTTTGGCGTTGCTGTTTCGGCTGCAAATGCCGAATTTACGCCCTTTTCCGCGCAGTATGGCCATTATTATCATACAAATACAACCAGCAGAAGCTGGTTTTGGTGTCTTGACGTCATCAAAGCCTTCTGCAATGTTTCGTTTGCCAAATCGATTTCAATTTCTGGGAGGAGATTATGAAACAGTTTGCTCTGGCCTTGTCCGCGCTTGGCCTCGCTATCGCGGCCGGCCCCATCCACGCCGCAGAAATTTCGTTTGCCGCGAACACCACCGGGAAAAACGTCGAATTCCTGAACAAGCAGCTTGCGATTTTTGAGAAGGAGACCGGCAATCAGGTGAAGCTCGTCACCATGCCGTCATCGAGCAGCGAGCAGTTCTCGCAATATCGCTTGTGGCTTGCCGCAGGCAACAAGGATATCGACGTCTATCAGACCGATGTCATCTGGGCGCCGCAGCTTGCCGATCAGTTCATTGATCTGAAGGAGGCCACCAAAGACGTGGCCGGCCAGTTCTTCTCGTCGATCATCGCCTCGCAGACTGTGAACGGCCGGCTCGTGGCGCTGCCGTTATTTACCGATGCTCCGGCGCTGTTTTATCGAAAGGACCTGCTCGAGAAATATGACAAGCAGCCGCCGAAGACCTGGGACGAGATGGCCGCAACCGCCAAGGAGATTCAGGACAAGGAACGCCAAGCGGGCCAGAAGGACCTCTGGGGCTATGTCTTCCAGGGCAACTCCTACGAGGGCCTGACCTGCAACGCGCTGGAATGGGTGAAGTCGTCGGGGGGCGGCCAGATCGTTGAGCCGGACGGGACGATCTCGATCAACAACGACAAGGCGGCAGCAGCGCTCGAACGCGCCAAGGGGTGGATCGGCACGATCTCGCCGCCCGGCGTGCTCGCCTATCAGGAAGAAGAATCGCGCGGCGTCTGGCAGACCGGCAACGCCGTCTTCATGCGCAACTGGCCCTATGCTTATTCCCTCGGCAACGGAGCCGATAGTGCCGTCAAGGGCCAGTTCGACGTGATGACGCTGCCGGTTGCGGCCGCCGGCGACAAGCCATCCTCGACACTCGGCGGCTGGAACCTGGCGGTGTCGAAATATTCCGAAAAACAGGAAGCGGCCATCGCGCTCGTGAAATTCCTGGCGTCGAAGGATGTGCAAAAGGCTCGCGCCATCGAGCTGTCCAATCTGCCGACACTGAGCGACCTTTATGACGACAAGGATGTCGCCACCGCACAGCCCTTCATGCCGAACTGGAAACCCATTTTCCAGGATGCGGTGCCGCGTCCTTCGGCGACAGCCAAGGTAAAGTACAACGAAGTGTCCTCGAAGTTCTGGACGGCCGTGCACAACACGCTGTCCGGCAGCGGCTCGGCTGCCGAGAACCTCGAGCTCCTCGAAGCCGACCTGACGACCCTCAAGGGCGATGCCTGGTGAGTAGCGGGACCGGCGGCCGAGAGGTCGTCGGTCCAGTCTCCGCAGCGCTAAACGGGAAGGCGTTTCATGACTGAAATCGTAGCTCCACAAGCAGTCGAACAAAGGGTTTCCAACCTCAGAGCCTCTACGGAACTGCGATCCGAGCGCATTCGATCGGCCTGGGTGTTTCTGGCGCCGACGCTGTTGATCCTGGCAATCGTCGCCGGCTGGCCACTCTTCAGAACCATCTATTTCAGCTTTACCAATGCGTCACTCAACGACCTCGGCAATGCGCAATTCGTCGGCTTTACCAATTATCTGTCGTGGGTGACGTTGAAGAGCGGAAGGACCGTCTATCGTGGGCTGCTGGCCGATCCGGTCTGGTGGAATGCCGTCTGGAACACGGCCAAATTCACCCTCCTTTCCGTCGCGATCGAGACTATGCTCGGGCTGATCGTCGCACTGGTGCTGAACGCACAGTTCGTTGGGCGTGGAATCGTTCGGGCCGCAATCCTCATTCCGTGGGCGATCCCGACCATCGTTTCGGCCAAGATGTGGGCCTGGATGCTCAACGACCAGTTCGGCATTCTCAATGATGTTCTGCTCGGTTTCGGCCTGATCAGCGAGAAGATCGCCTGGACCGCCAATCCCGAAACGGCGATGATCGCCGTGTTGATCGTCGACGTCTGGAAGACGACACCGTTCATGGCGCTTCTGATCCTTGCCGGGCTGCAGATGGTGCCGGGAGACATCTATGAGGCCGCCAAGATCGACGGCGTCAATCCAGTCAAGGTTTTCTGGCGTCTGACGCTGCCGCTGATCCGGCCTGCCATCATGGTTGCCGTGATTTTTCGGATGCTGGATGCGATGCGCATCTTCGACCTGATCTATGTTCTGACGCCCAACAATGCGCAGACGAAGACGATGTCGGTCATGGCGCGCGAGAACCTGTTCGACTTCGATAAGTTCGCCTATGGCGCCACCGCCTCGACGGTGCTCTTCCTCATCATCGCGTCCGTCACCGTCTTCTATATCTGGCTCGGCCGCGTCAAGCTCGGCGGGGAGGAACGCTGATGCTGCTTTCGATCACCAAGAACACACTCTTCTACCTGCTCGTGACGATCATCGTCATCATTGCGGTTTTCCCGTTCTACTATGCGATCCTCACCAGCCTGAAGACCGGCACGGCCCTTTTCCAAGTTGATTATTGGCCGACCTCGATCTCCTTCGGCAACTATGCTTCCGTGATGGGCCAAGGTAGCTTCGTCCGCAGTCTTGCAAATTCCGCGATGATCGCCTGCGTCGTGGTGTCAGCATCGCTGTTGCTTTCGATCACCGCTTCGTTCGCTTTGGCCCGGGTGAATTTTCGCGGACGGGCACTGTTGATGCTGACTATCCTTTCGGTGTCGATGTTTCCGCAGATTGCTGTTCTTGCCGGCCTCTTCGAACTCATCCGATGGATCGGCATTTTCAACACGCCCTTCGCGCTGATCTTTTCTTACGTGATCTTCACGCTGCCCTTCACCGTCTGGGTGCTGACGACCTTCATGCGGGAATTGCCGATCGAGATCGAGGAGGCGGCGATCGTCGACGGCGCCTCGCCATGGGTCATCGTCACCCAGGTGTTCATGCCGCTGATGTGGCCGGCGCTGGTGACGACCGGTCTGCTCGCTTTCATCGCCGCCTGGAACGAGTTTCTTTTCGCGCTGACGTTCACATCCTCGGATACGCAGCGGACCGTGCCGGTCGCCATCGCTCTGCTGTCGGGCAACAGCGAATTCGAAATTCCCTGGGGCAACATCATGGCGGCTTCGGTGATCGTCACCGTGCCGGTTGTCGTGCTTGTTTTGATATTCCAGCGCCGGATCATTTCGGGGCTGACCGCCGGCGGCGTCAAGGGTTGAGGGAGTAGGACATGGCAGAAATCCGATTGGAAAATATCCGCAAGAGCTTCGGCGCTTTCGAGGTGATCAAGGGTGTGACGATGGAGATCCGCAGGGGCGAGTTCATGGTGTTCGTGGGGCCGTCTGGATGTGGCAAGTCCACGCTGCTGCGGCTCATCTCCGGGCTCGAGGACATCACCTCGGGAACCCTCGCTTTCGACGGTGAGACGGTAAACCGGCACGCGCCGTCGAAGAGAGGGATCGCCATGGTGTTCCAGTCCTACGCGCTCTACCCGCATATGACGGTCTTCGACAACATGGCTTTCGGCATGAAGCTTTCCGGGAGCAACAGAGACGAATGCCGCCGGCGCGTTGAGCAGGCGGCCGGTATGCTGCAGCTCTCGTCCTTCCTGGACCGCTTGCCGCGACAGCTTTCCGGCGGACAGCGTCAGCGCGTCGCCATCGGCCGGGCGATCGTGCGCGATCCCAAGGTTTTCCTCTTCGACGAGCCGCTGTCCAACCTCGATGCGGCGCTTCGCGTCGCGACGAGGCTCGAGATCGCCAAGCTTCATCGCAGCATGCACGGCACGACGATGATCTATGTAACGCATGATCAGGTCGAGGCCATGACGCTGGCCGATCGGATCTGCGTGTTGAGGGACGGCGTCGTCGAGCAGATCGGCACGCCGCTGGAACTTTACGAAAGCCCGAATTCGGTCTTCGTCGCCGGTTTCATCGGTTCGCCGAAAATGAACTTCCTGTCGGGCGGGCAGGCGCAGCCCTATCACAGCCATACGATCGGTGTGCGCGCAGAGCATGTGCGCGTCACGGCGGAGTCGCCGGTTTGGAGTGGCACGGTCATCCATTCCGAAATCCTCGGTTCCGATAGCTTCGTTTACTTGGATATCGGGGCCGATGAACCGCTTGTCGTGCGGGAGGCCGGCGTCTCTCGACATGAGCCGGGCCAAACGCTTGGCCTCGCGCCACTTGCCGGTCACATCCACCGTTTCGACCGGTCGGGCCGGGCGCTCGAACGTGAATCCATGCGGGCTGCCTGATCTTTCAGGCTCGATGTCCTTCCCAGGCTCGATCCGCTTCAGCTACAAGGAGAAAGACGTGACTATACGCACCGTTGTGTGGGGTGAAAACATCCACGAGAATACCAATGCGATCGTCCGGGGCATCTACCCTGAAGGCATGCATACGACGATCGCCAATGCGCTGAATACCGATGCCGGCATCTCGGCGAGCACGGCGACGCTGCAGGAGCCGGAACACGGGCTGAGCGAGGCCCGGCTTGCCGAAACCGATGTCTTGACCTGGTGGGGCCACAAGGATCACGGTGCGGTGTCAGACGTCGTCGTCGAACGTGTCGCCAGGCGCGTCTGGGAGGGCATGGGCCTTCTCGTGCTGCATTCCGGCCATTTCTCCAAGATCTTCAAGCGGCTGATGGGTACCCCCTGCGCGCTGAAATGGCGCGAGGCGGGCGAGCGCGAGCGGCTGTGGACGATCAACCCGCGCCATCCGATCGCCGCCGGCATCGGCGAGCATTTCGAGCTCGAGAACGAGGAAATGTATGGCGAGCAATTCTCGGTGCCGGAGCCGCTTGAAACGGTGTTCATCTCCTGGTTCCAGGGCGGGGAAGTGTTCCGCTCGGGCCTGACCTGGCGCCGCGGCGCCGGCAACATCTTCTATTTCCGCCCGGGCCACGAGACCTATCCGACCTATCACGACGCCACGGTGCAGAAGGTGCTGATCAACGGCGTCAAGTGGGCCTACAACCCTGAAGGCGCGTTGACTGGCATTACCGACGCTCCAAATGTGCCCGTGGAAAAGGCATTGGAGCCGATCGTCGAACGCGGCCCGAAACTGCACCAAGCCGGCGAAGCCGGTTACCGCTGAATTTGATAAACGACTATGAGGACACAAATGCGCTTGATCATTCTCGGAACGGGAGGATGGGCAAACACCCATGCCATGAATTTCTCGGAAATCGCCGGCGTCAAGATTGTTGCTGCCGTTGATACCGACGAGGTCCGACTTCGGGCCTTCGCGCTCAGGCATGGCATCCCGCTTACCTTCACATCGCTCGATGACGCCCTTGCGTGGGGGGAGTTTGACGCCGTGACCAATGTGACGCCGGATCGCGCGCATTATTCCACGACAATGAAGATACTCGGCGCCGGCAAACATGTGCTCTGCGAGAAGCCCCTGGCCGTCAACTACCGCGAGGCCAAGGAGATGGCCGACGCCGCGGCGGCGTCCGGCAAGGTCGCGATGGTAAACCTTACCTATCGTAACGTGGCGCCGCTGCAGGCGGCGCGAAAGATGGTACTGGATGGCCGCCTCGGCGCGATCCGCCACTTCGAAGCCTCGTATCTGCAGAGCTGGTTGGTCTCCAAGGCCTGGGGCGACTGGACCAAAGAATCCCAATGGCTTTGGCGGCTCTCGACAAAGCACGGCTCCAATGGCGTGCTGGGCGATGTCGGTATCCACATTCTCGACTTCGCGGTTTTTGCCGCCGGAAGCGACGTCAAGGCGGCGGCGTCGCATCTCAAGGTTTTCGACAAGAGTCCTGGGAACCGGATCGGAGAATACGAACTCGATGCAAATGACAGCTTCCTGATGATGGCCGAACTCGAAAACGGGGCGGCCGGTGTCATTCATGCGACGCGCTGGGCGACAGGCCATCTGAACGAATTGCGCCTGCGCTTGCATGGAGACAAGGGGGCGCTGGAGGTGGTGCATACGCCTGAAGGCTCCACCCTCAGGGCCTGTGAAGGCGCCGATGCCGACAAGGCGATCTGGCGCAAGATCGAGGTCGAGCCGGTCATCACCAATTTCCAGAGATTTGCGAACGCCGTGCAAAAAGGGGAGAGGGATGAGCCGGGTTTCGGCCATGCCGCCAAGCTGCAATTTGTTCTTGATCACGCAGTCAAGACGGCCGGCGCCCTGACGGAGCTTTAGGCAGGCTCTTCGGAGGGCGGTCGAACTCGTCAAATGCGCTGGTTCAGCTCGTCTTCGCTGATGCCGAAATGCTCGAGGATGATCCCGACGTTCCGGCGGTGCGACTTGAAATAGACGTCAAAGAGATCGCCGATCAGCGGAACCGTGCCGCAGGCGGCGTCGACGCCGAGATTGACCGCCATGCGGGCGAGCTTATGCGCGGGAAGGCCGAGGCGCCTTGCTTCGTCGATGATGAAAAGACCGATAAGCGACCCGGCAACGTCACCGACGGCCGGGATGAGGCCGAGAACCGAGTCTGCACCGATCCGTACGCCCAAAGGCAACCTGACTGCGGTGTCCATGAGCCGAGCGATCGCGGCGGCGCGGCGAATTCTGCCGAGTTCGGCGGCGGTGGGATATCTCATGGCCTGGGAAACTGGCATCAGCGACTCCGCCGAGCGACGGATCGCTGCGCCTCCATCACGAAGGCAGGGACGCCGTCCATCGTCCGAAGCTGCGTGTACCCGGTGCGATCGAAAGCGTTTTCCATGGCGGTGGAACGCCGCAGACCCGATAAGGTTCGTGCGGTGCGACGGAGATCATCTCGCGTCGGGAACGACGACCAGTTTGCCTACAAAGTTTTTCGCCATGAATTCGGTCTGCGCCCGGTGGAAGTCCGACAGCGGATAGACGCCGCCGACGAGGGGCCGGATTTTGCGGCCTTCGATATAGTCGACGAGCCTGCGGAAATCGGCGCGACTCCCCTGGCTCGATCCGTGCAGCTCGAGCTGCTTCAGATATATCGTCCGCAGATCGAGCTGCACGACCGGGCCGGCGATGGCGCCGGCCGTCGTGTAGCGGCCTTCCGGACGCAGGATCTTCAAGAGATCGTTGAACAGCGGTCCGCCGACCAGATCTGCGACGACGTCGATCGGCTGGCCACCACTTGCGGAATGGACGGCCTCGACAAGATCGCCCTTGCTGCGGGTCACTACCGCTTCGGCGCCGATGTCGATCATCGCCGCCTCCTTGCCGGGGCCTGCGACCGCGATCGGGATGGCGCCGCGGGCGCGGGCGAGCTGGATGATCGCTGAACCGACGCCGCCCGAAGCGCCGGTGACGAGAACGCGCTCGCCGGCGACAAGCCTTGCCCGTTCCAGCATACGTTCGCCGGTCAGATAGGCGCAGCAGAAGGTAGCAAGCTCGACATCGGTCAGATCGGTCGCGACGACATGGGCGTTCTCGGCCGGAAGCGCCATATATTCGGCGTAGCCGCCATCCCGCCCGTGGCCCATGTAATCGATGTCGGCAAGACTGTCGTCATCGCGATTATAGATCGAGAAGTCGACCATGACGCGTTCGCCGATGCGTCTCGGATCAACGCCCGCGCCGACGCCGACGATATGGCCGACGGTATCGGTGCCCTGGATGCGTGGAAATGTCAGAGTATTGCCCTGCCTGCGCCAGGTGGAGACGGCGGAGGGATCATCTTCTGTGCCGTAGGCGCCTTGGCGCACCCAGACGTCGGTATTGTTCATGCCGCAGGCAGTGACTCGGATCAACACCTCACCCTCCGCCGGTGTTGGGACAGGAACGTCCCTGTCGTAGACGAGCTTTTCCAAGCCACCATGGCCGGTGAGCAACACCGCCGCCATCTTTTCCGGGATCGTCATGCGGCTCTTCTCCTCAGATGGTTTTGAAAACACTCTCGATCGCGTCCGCAGCCGCCTTGACGACGACGTCTGCTTCTTCCCGGCTGAGGCAGAGCGGTGGAGCGAAGCCGAGAATGTCGCCCTGCGGCATGGCGCGGCCGATGACGCCGCGTTCGAGAAGGGCGGATGCGACCTGCGGACCGATCTTGCGGGCGGGATCGAAGAACCGGCGATCGTCCCTATCCTCGACGAATTCGATTGCCGCCATCAGACCGTCGCCGCGGACCTCGCCGACATTCCGATGGCTGCCAACCGCCTCCTGCAATTGCGACCGGAAATAGCTGCCGGTCGTGCCGGCATTATCGACGATGCCGAGTTCGTCGATCAATTCCAGATTGGCGATGCCTGCGGCAGCGCAGATCGGATGGGCGGAATAGGTCCAGCCATGGCCGATTGCGCCGAGCTGATCGGAGCCCTGCACCAGCACCTGCCAAATCTTGGTCGAAACGATCGAGCCGGAAAGCGGAGCATAGGCCGAGGTAAGGCCCTTGGCGATGGTGATCAGGTCCGGCTTCATGCCATAGTGATCCGAGCCGAACATGGTGCCGAGACGGCCGAAGCCGGTGACGACTTCGTCGGCAACAAGCAGGATGTCGTATTTGTCGAGCACGGCCTGGATCTTCTGCCAGTAGCCCCGCGGCGGCGGCACGATGCCGCCGGTGCCGAGGATCGGTTCGCCGATGAACGCGGCGACGGTATCGGGGCCTTCGGCGAGGATCATCTCCTCCAGTCTGTCGGCGCAATATTGCGAGAACTGGTCCTCGTCCATCGAACGGTCGGGGCGGCGGAAATAATAGGGCGCCTCGGTGTGAAGGATGGGCGTACGCGGCAGGTCGAAGGCATTGTGGAAAAGCGCAAGACCGGTGAGGCTACCGGTCATGACGCCGGAGCCGTGATAGCCGCGCCAGCGCGAGATGATCTTCTTCTTTTCCGGCCGGCCGAGAATGTTGTTGTAATACCAGATCAGCTTGATGTTGGTCTCGTTGGCATCCGAGCCGGAAAGGCCGAAATAGACGCGGCTCATGCCCGCGGGCGCGCGGTCGATAATCATTTTCGCAAGCGTAATCGACGCTTCCGTACCATGGCCGACATAGGCGTGGTAGTAGGCGAGGGTCTTCGCCTGTTCGGCGATGGCGTCGGCGATCTCCTGGCGGCCGTAGCCGACATTGACGCAATAAAGCCCGGCAAAGGCATCGAGGCTTTTGCGGCCGCTGGTGTCGGTGATGTAGACACCTTCGCCCCCGGTGACGACCCGCGTCGGCGTCTCGCCGCGCGCATGCATGCCCATATGGGTCGAGGGATGAAAGAAGTGGTCGCGGTCCCAGGCGGTGAGTTCGTTGCTTTTCTCGAGCATATCCTATCCTCTCTTGAAATGGGCGCTCAGGCGGCGGTGTCGATGCAGAGATACTTGAGCTCGGTGAAAGCCTCGAGCCCGTGGCGGGAGCCTTCCCGGCCGAGGCCGGACTGCTTCCACCCGCCGAAGGGGACGGGGCCGCCGGTGATCTTCACGCGATTGATCGCCACCATGCCGTATTCCAGCGCGCGGCCGAGGCGCATCTGGCGGGCGCCATTCTCGGTGACGACATAGGCGACCAGGCCATATTCGGTGTCGTTGGCACGGGCGACGACCTCTTCCTCCGTATCGAAAATGGCAAGTGCTGCCACAGGCCCGAAAGTCTCCTCGCGCATGATCAGCGCATCCGCCGGCACATCCGTCAAAAGCGTCGGCTGATAAAAGAGTGGGCCGGCTCTATGGCGGCTGCCGCCTGCAACGAGCCGCGCGCCACGCGCCAAGGCGTCGGCAACCTGGTCCTCGACCTTGACGACAGCGCGTTCATGCATCAGCGGCCCGATTTCGCTTTCAGCTTCGATGCCTGCGCCGACCTTCAGCGCGCCGATGCGCGCGGTAAAAGCCGTGGCGAAGACATCGGCGATGCGCCGCTGGACAAAAATGCGATTGGCGGCAAGGCAATCCTGGCCTGACGTGGCAAACTTGGCACCGACGGCGATCTCGACGGCTTTCGCGACATCGGCATCGTCGAAGACAATCAGCGGCGCGTGCCCGCCGAGTTCCATTACCAGCCGCTTCATGGTCGGCGCGCACTGGCCGGCGATCAGGCGTCCAACTTCGGTCGAACCCGTGAAGCTCATGGCGCGCAGGCGGCTATCGCTGCACATCCGTCCGACGATCGTTGCAGCATGGCCGGTGACCACGTTAAAGACGCCGGCGGGAATACCGGCCCGTTCGCCGAGTTCGGCAAGCGCCAGGGCAGAAAGCGGCGTTTCCGAGGAGGGGTGGGCGACGACCGTGCAGCCGGCGGCAAGTGCTGCGGCCGCCTTACGGGTGAGCATGGCGGAAGGGAAATTCCAAGGCGTGACGATGCCGACGACCCCAAGCGCCTCGCGCCGGACAATCATTTCCGCTCCGGCTAGATGGCTGGTGACGCTTTCGGCGTTCAGCCGCTTGCCTTCTTCGGCATACCACTCGATGAAGGAGGCGGCGTAGTCGATCTCACCGCGCGCTTCGGCAAGCGGCTTGCCCTGTTCGAGCGTCATGATCAGCGCCAGATCTTCCCTGGCGGCGAGCATCAACGCGTGCCATTTCTGCAGGATCGCCGCGCGGTGCTGCGGCAGCATCGCGCGCCAAGCGGCAAAGGCCTGCGACGCCGCATCGATCGCCATCGCCGTCTCCTCAGCATCGAGGCTCGCAACCCATGCCAGCGTTGCCGAAGAGGCCGGATCCGCAACAGCGAAGCTTTTGCCTGTGGCCCCTGCGATCCACCGGCCGCCGACATAGGCGAGATCGCGCAGGAGATGACGGTCGGCAAGCCGTGACAGCGCATCATGAAAGTCGGGGCGGGCAAACACGGCGGTCATGTCCAATCTCCTCGTTGCGGTTGACGCAAGTCTTCCACAAGAGCCGACGAGAGATTGTCCTTTACCGAAGGCGGAAAGAGACAGACGGTCTAAAGGACGGCCGCCTGCTAGAGAGATTGTCTAGGAGGCGCTCTGTTCTTCCCCGGAGACGGCGAAGGAAGAGACCGGAAGGACTGTATCCTCCTTCACCGTCTTGGTGACGATGTAGGTGAAGTAGCGGTCGATGCCGAGTTGGCGGTCGAGAAGGCCGTCGACCAGCCGCTGATAGGCGTCGATATCGGCCGCCATGATTTTCAGGATATAGTCGACGCCGCCGCCGACCGACCAGCAGGCGACGATCTCGGGAGTTGCGGCAACGGCGCGCTCGAAGCGCTCGAAATCGGCCTGGCGATGATTGGCGAGCGTCACTTCCATCATCACGCTGGCCACCGGCGCAATGCGCCGCGGGGCGATCCGGGCGTGGTAGCCGGTAATGATCCCCGCCTTTTCGAGCTTGCGCAGCCGCATCCAGCACGGCGTCGGCGACAGCCCTGCCTTTTCGGCCAGCGCCAGCTTGGTAATGCGGCCGTCGTGCTGGACGGCGTCGAGGATGCGCAAGTCGATGGCGTCGAGCTTCATGGCGCTTTCTTTAGAAAGAAATCATTTCAAACGCGGTGAAAAGACAATGGAAGCGCATTTTGGCATTGTCAATTGAACTGATTTTCAGCAGTGTTAAAATCATGACAAATTGGCGTCCCGATCCCTCGCAACTCCGCCGCCCTGCCTATCTCTCGCTCGCCGAGCAGATCGCCAATGCGATCACCGACGGCAAGCTCTCCGACGGCACGCAATTGCCGCCGCATCGCAAGCTGGCGGATGATCTGCATCTTTCCGTGCAGACGGTGAGCCGCGCTTATGACGAGCTGAGCCGCCGCGGACTGATATCGGGCGAGATCGGACGCGGCAGCTTCGTGCAGACGCGGCCGCCCGAGCCGGAGCCGCCTTACCTGCCGGAACGGCTGGGGGAGGTGATCGATCTTTCGATCCTGAAACCGGTCTGCGAGCAGATCCATCTGGAAAGGCTACGCCAGGCCTTCGGCTGGCTCTCCGAGAATCTGCCTTCCAGCTCGGCCCTGTCGTTCCGGCCGAATATGGTTTTTCCCCGCCATCGTGCCGTTGCTGCCGAATGGCTGGAGCGCTGCGGGCTCGACGTATCGCCGCTGAACATCAGCGTGACGAATGGCGCGACTTCGGGCATGACGGTGGCGCTGATGAGCGTCGCCCCGCCCGGTTCGACCGTTGCCACCGAGACGATCAGCCATCATACGCTGGTGCCGCTCTCCAGCTATCTCGGCCTGCATCTCGAGGGGCTGGCGATCGACGAGGAGGGGATGATACCCGAAGCGCTTGATGAAGCCTGCCGGACGGGGCCGGTCCGGGCGATCTTCCTGCAGCCGTCGGTGATCAATCCGATGGCGGCGCTGATGAGCGCCAAGCGCCGGCAAGCTCTGGCAGCCGTTGCCGCCAAACACGACATAGCAATCATCGAAAATGACATTCTCGGCCCGATGGTCGAGGACCGCGCGCCACCGATGGCCGCCTTCGCGCCGGAACGCACGCTCTACGTCACGAGCTTCACGAAGATCACCGTTCCCGGCCTCAGGATCGGTTATCTCGTTGCCCCTGACCGCTATGTCGCCGCCGTTGCCAACCGGCATCTGGTCTCCAGTTGGATGGCGACACCGGCGATGGCCGAAATCGCCACCCGCTGGGTCAGCGACGGAACGGCGATGGAACTCGTCAACTGGCAGCGCCGCGCCCTTGTCGGGCGCCATGCGATCGCCGCGGATATGCTGGCCGGCCTGTTCTATCGAACGCATCCGCAAAGCCTGCATGTATGGCTGCCGCTTTCCGGCAACCATACGGAAGATGGTTTCGTGTCGCAGGCAAGGCTGCGGGGCGTGGCGATCGCGCCGGGCAAATCCTTCCGCACCGCCGATCACGGCTGGACGCCGGCGGTGCGCATCTCGCTCGGCTCGACGACGGAAGGCGAGCTGCGGACGGGACTGGGGATCGTTGCCTCACTGGCGCAGGGAAATCCCGAAGAGCTGCTGCTCGCAATTTGAGGCCGGCGCCTCATTTGCCGGCAGACGCAGAATAATTGTCATGATATTATTTTACGAATTGACATGATTTTCGAGCGCCGTCATCGTTAGGCCATTGCTTGTCTCAACAGGGAGAGACATGAATGCCTGCGCCCATCATCCGCATCGACAACATCGTCAAGAGATACGGCCCGCTGACCGTGCTCGACGGCCTGTCGATGAATGTCATGCCGGGCGAGAAACTGGCGCTGATCGGGCCGTCCGGCTCCGGCAAGACGACGATCCTGCGCATCCTGATGACGCTCGAAACGATCAGCGGCGGCCATATCGAGGTCGATGGCGAGCAGCTCTATCACATGCCGAATGGCAACGGGCTGGTGGCGGCCGATGAACGGCATCTGCATCGCATGCGCGAGAAGATCGGCATGGTCTTTCAGCACTTCAATCTATTCCCGCACAAATGCGTGCTCGACAATGTGACGCTGGCGCCGATGCTGACCAAGGGCATCAAGCGGCCCCAAGCCGAAAAGCGGGCAATGGAGCTTCTCGACATGGTCGGTCTCGCCGATAAGGCTAGAAGCGTGCCGGCGCAGCTTTCCGGCGGGCAGAAGCAGCGCGTCGCCATCGCCCGGGCGCTGGCGCTGTCACCGAAGATCATGCTGTTCGACGAGGTGACCTCGGCGCTCGACCCGGAGCTGGTCGAGGAGGTGCTGAACGTCATGCGCCGTCTCGCCTCCGAGACCGACATGACGATGCTGCTCGTCACCCACGAGATGGGCTTTGCCCACGACTTTGCCGACCGCGTGCTGTTCTTCGATCGCGGCAGGATCGTTGAGGAAGGCAAACCCGGCGACATTTTTCGCAATCCGACGCAGGAGAGGACGCAGATCTTCTTGCGCAAGATCATCGCGGCAGGGCACCGCGTCTGAGATCCGACATTGCCCGCAAAAACAAAGCGCAAGGAAAGCCAGAGGAGTTGGGAACGATGAAAGCAGGATATATTTTGAACGCCATCGGCCTGTCGGCGCTGCTGATGACAGCAGCCGGCCAGGCTTGCGCCGGCGATGACAAGCTCGAACAGCTGAAGGAGCAGGGCTTTGCCCGTATCGCCATCGCCAACGAGCCGCCGTTCACGGCGGTCGGCGCCGACGGCAAGGTCTCGGGTGCCGCGCCCGATGTGGCGCGGGTGATCTTCGAAAAGCTCGGCGTCAAGGAAGTCGTTGCCTCGATCTCCGAGTACGGCGCGATGATTCCCGGCCTGCAGGCCGGCCGACACGACGCAATTACGGCGGGCCTCTTCATGAAGCCGGAACGTTGCAATGCCGTCGCCTATTCCGAACCGATCCTCTGCGACGCTGAGGCCTTTGCTCTCAAGAAGGGCAACCCGCTGAAGCTGACGAGCTACAAGGATATCGCCGATAACCCGAACGCCAAGATCGGCGCGCCGGGCGGCGGCACGGAAGAGAAGCTGGCGCTGGAAGCCGGCGTGCCGCGTGACCGCGTGATCGTGGTTCCGGACGGGCAGAGCGGCATTAAGATGCTGCAGGACGGCCGCATCGACGTCTATTCGCTGCCGGTCCTGTCGATCCACGATCTGTTGACCAAAGCGAACGATCCGAACCTCGAAACCGTCGCCCCCGTCGTCAACGCGCCGGTCTATTGCGACGGCGCCGCCTTCCGCAAGCAGGACGTCGCGCTTCGCGATGCCTTCGACGTCGAGCTGAAGAAACTGAAGGAATCGGGCGAATTCGCCAAGATCATCGAACCCTACGGCTTCTCGGCCAAGGCGGCGATGTCGACGAGCCGCGAAAAGCTCTGCGCCGCAGCCAAGTGATCTGATGTAAGCAGCCGGCCATGCTCCCGCCATGGCCGATTGCCCTTCGCACCATCTCCAGAGAAGTGAGCTGCCGATGTCGGTGTGGTCCGGCTATCTGACACTGATCCTTCAAGGCGCCCTGGTGACGCTCGAGCTGACGATCATGGGCTCGGCGCTGGCGCTCGTCATGGCCTTCCTGGCCGGCCTCGGCCGCCTGTCGCGCTTCTTTGCCCTCCGGGCTCTGGCGACTGCCTATATCGAATTCTTTCGCGGCACCTCGATCTTCGTCCAGCTCTTCTGGGTCTATTTCGTCCTGCCCTTCGCGGGATTGACGTTGACGCCGCTGCAGGCGGGCGTGCTGGCGCTCGGTCTGAATGTCGGCGCCTATGGCGCGGAGGTGGTGCGCGGCGCCGTCAAGGCCGTCGGGCGCGAACAATCGGAAGCCTGCATCGCGCTCAATCTGTCGCGATACCAGCGCATGCGCCACGTCATACTGCCGCAGGCGTTGCCGCTGATGCTGCCGACCTTCTGCAACAATGCGATCGAGCTTTTGAAGGGCACTGCCGTCGTGTCGCTGATCTCGCTGACCGACATGACCTTTCAGGCGCAAGTGGTGCGGGCGCAGACCGGCAATACGCTGGTGCCTTTCGCAGCGATCCTCATCCTCTATTTCCTCATGGCCTCCGCCATCTCGGCGGCGATGCGCCTCTTGGAGCGACGGATGACACGCGGCCTCGATGGCATGAGGACCTGATCATATGGAATGGGATTGGGACTTCGTCTGGCAGATCATGCCGACCCTTCTCGAAGGGTTCAAGATCACCATTCTCGCGACTATCCTCGGCGCTGCTGTCGCCATGGTCGCAGGCCTCGCGCTTGCCATCGCGCGGCGGTCACCGGTCGCCGTCATTTCCAGAACGGTCGGCTTCGTCTCTGAATTCATCCGCGGTACGCCGCTGCTGGTGCAGCTCTACTTCATCTTCTACGTCCTGCCGGATATCGGCATCCGGCTGTCGCCGCTCACCGCCGGCGTCATCGGCATGGGCATTCATTATGCGACCTATACGGCCGAGGTCTATCGCGCCGGCATCGAGAACGTTTCGCGCGGACAATGGGAGGCGGCCAGGGCCACCAATCTGACGACGCGCCAAGCCTGGATCCACGTGATCTTGCCGCAGGCGATCCCGCCGATGATCCCGGCGCTCGCCAATTATTTCATCGCCATGTTCAAGGAAACGCCGCTGCTGTCGGCGATCACCGTGCTGGAATTGATGAACCAGGCCAAAAGCATCGCCAATAGCAACTATCGCTATATTGAACCCATGACGCTCGTCGGCGTCTTCTTCCTCGTCATCAGCTTGATTTCGGTTGTCGGATTGCGCTGGCTCGAGGAGCGCTATGCCAGGGTGGATGACTGACATGACGGCATCGATCGAGATCATTCCCGCCGGCCGACTGCCACGGCTGGACGACCGGCCGCTGGAAAAGCGCATCGGCCTCGTCATCCTGGCGACCGACCACACGACGGAAGTCGACTTCCGGCGGATGGTCGCCAGCGACCGTATCGGCGTCTATGTCAGCCGCATCCACTACGCCAATCCGGTGACACCGGAGAATCTCCTAAAGATGCAGCCGTCGCTGACCCAAGGCGCAGGGCTCATTCTGCCGGATGAGACGCTGGATGCCGTCATGTATTCCTGCACCTCCGCCTCTGTTGTCATCGGCGACCGCAAGATCGAGAAAGCGATCCATGCGGCCAAACCCGGCGTTCCCGTTGTGATGCCAACGGCGGCGGCTGTGAAAGCCCTGAAGGCGTTCGGCGCCAGGCGGATTTCCGTGCTGACGCCTTATACAGTCGAAACCAGCCGGCCGATGGCGGATTATTTCACCCGTCTTGGTTTTGCGATCGATCTCTTTACCTGCCTCGGTCTGAGCGACGACCGCGAGATGGCACGGATTGCGCCGGATGACATTGCAGCCTTCGCCCGCCAGGCGCTGGCGCCGCAATCCGATGCACTGTTCATTTCCTGCACTGCAGTGCGCGCCGCACAGGTCGCCGCCCGCATCGAAGCCGAGACCGGCAAGCCGGTGGTGACCAGCAATCTCGCCACCGCCTGGGCCTGCCTGCGGCTCTGTGGCGATGATCAGGCGCGGCCCGAACTCGGTCGGTTGATGACCAGACCCTATGGGGAAGGCTGAGCGCATGAAGGGTCTCCTGCCAGTTTCGATGGAGGATATCCGTGCGGCGGCGCACCGGATCGCCGGCCGTGTTGTGGAAACGCCGATCGTGTCGTCGGCATCGCTCGGCGAGATCGCGGGCGTTCCGGTCTGGCTGAAGCTCGAACATCATCAGACGACGGGCAGCTTCAAGCTTCGCGGGGCGACCAATGCGGTAGCGTCATTGTCGCCGGCGGAACGCGTGCGTGGCGTCGTCGCCGCCTCGACGGGAAATCACGGCCGGGCGCTTGCCCATGCGGCGAAGGCACAAGGCATGGTCGCGACGATCTGCATGTCGCGGCTGGTGCCGGCGAACAAGGTTTCAGAAATCCGCCGTCTGGGTGCCGATGTGCGCATCGTCGGTCGATCACAGGACGAGGCGCAGGAGGAGGTGGACCGGTTGGTGCGAGAGCAAGGGCTGGTGATGGTTCCGCCTTTTGACCATCCGGCTGTCGTAGCCGGGCAGGGAACGCTGGGGCTCGAGATCGTCGATGCATTGCCGCAGACAGCCACGGTTCTGGTGCCGCTCTCGGGCGGTGGCCTTGCCGCGGGCGTTGCCGCCGCGATCAAGGGCGTCAATCCGAAAACGAGAGTGATCGGCCTGACGATGGAACACGGCGCCGCGATGAAAGCGAGCCTCGATGCCGGACGGCCGGTGCAGGTCGAGGAAGTGAGAAGCCTTGCGGATTCGCTCGGCGGCGGCATCGGCCTCGACAATCGCGTGACTTTCACCATGTGCCAGGCGCTTCTCGACGAGGTCGTCCTGCTGACGGAGGCGGAGATCGCCGCAGGCATGCGTCATGCCTATGCCTGCGAGCGCGAGATCATCGAGGGGGCGGGAGCGGTCGGAATAGCAGCGCTGCTGGCGGGCAAGATCAGCTCCGGCGGCCCGGTCGTTGCGATCCTTTCCGGGCGAAATGTCGACATGGAACAGCACCGCCGGGTGATCAACGGCGAGGGTACGGCATTCACGGAGGGTGGCCCATGAACCGCATGATCATTCTGACGGAAGCGGAATTGCGCAAGATCGCGGTGCTCGATCGCGATGCGGTCGCCTGCATCGAGCAGGCTTTCGCGGCGCTTGCCACGAAGGCAGTCGCCATGCCGCCAATTCTGCGGCTCGACATTCCGGAATATCGGGGTGAGGTCGATGTGAAGACCGCCTATGTTCCGGGCATTGAAGGTTTCGCCATCAAGATCAGCCCCGGTTTCTTCGACAATCCAAAGATCGGACTGCCGAGCACCAATGGCATGATGGTGCTGCTGTCCAGCCGAACCGGCCTGGTGCAGGCGCTGCTTCTGGACAATGGCTATCTCACGGATGTGCGCACCGCGGCAGCCGGAGCCGTCGCTGCGAAATACCTGTCACGGCAAGACTCCAGCGTGGCCGCAATTTTCGGTGCCGGAATGCAGGCTCGGCTGCAACTCGAAGCACTGACGCTGGTGCGGCCTATCGCCGAGGCCAGGATCTGGGCCCGTGATGCCGCCAGGGCGCAGAAGGCAGCGGCCGAATTGAGCGGGAAACTTGGATTTCCCGTCAGTGCCGCCTCGGATCCGAGAGATGCAATCTCCGGCGCCGATATTATCGTGACCACCACGCCTGCGGAAAAACCGATCGTCGAAGCCGAGTGGCTCGAACCCGGGCAGCATCTGACAGCCATGGGGTCGGATGCGGAGCACAAGAACGAAATCGATCCGGCGGCCATCGTCCGGGCCGGTCTTTATGTCGCCGACAATCTGAAACAGACGCGCCGCCTCGGCGAATTGCACCACGCAATCGAAGCCGGTCTGGTCGCGGCCGATGCCGATCTTGCCGAGCTCGGCCGGATCGTTTCCGGTCGGACGGCGGGCAGAACGAGCAGCGACCAGATCACCATTGCCGACCTCACCGGCACCGGCATCCAGGACACTGCTATCGCCACCCTTGCCTTCGCCCGCGCCGGCGCGATGAAGGCGGGGACCACATTCGAAAGCTGACCGGCGCGGCGCCGGAAAAGAAGGGAAGAAACATGACCCAGCCCAATCTGAAGTTTTCGCTCGGCGAATATGCCGCGCGGCTGGAAAAAACACGGCGTGCCATGGAAGCGAAGGGTGTGGACCTGCTTGTTGTCAGCGATCCCTCGAACATGGCCTGGTTGACCGGCTATGACGGTTGGTCCTTCTACGTGCACCAGGCGGTGATCGTGCCGCCGCAGGGTGAGCCGATCTGGTTCGGCCGCGGCCAGGACGCCAATGGTGCCAAGCTCACCGCCTATCTCACGCACGACAATATCGTCGGCTATCCCGATCACTACGTGCAATCCACCGAGCGTCATCCAATGGATTACCTCTCCGGCATCCTGACGGAGCGCGGCTTTGCCAAGCTGACGATCGGCGTCGAGATGGACAATTACTGGTTTTCGGCCGCCGCCTTCGCCGCGCTGCAGAGGCATCTGCCGAATGCGCGCTTCGTCGACGCGACCGCGCTGGTCAACTGGCAGCGCGCGGTCAAGAGCGAGACCGAAATCAAGTACATGCGCAATGCGGCCCGGATCGTGGAAGCCATGCACGCCCGCATCTTCGACAAGATCGAAGTCGGCATGCGCAAGTGCGATCTGGTGGCGGAAATCTATGATGCCGGCACGCGCGGCGTCGACGGCATCGGCGGCGACTATCCGGCCATCGTGCCGCTGCTCCCGTCCGGCGTCGAAGCATCCGCACCGCATCTGACCTGGGATGATCGGCCGTTGAAGAAGGGGGAGGGCACCTTCTTCGAGATTGCCGGCTGCTACAACCGCTATCATTTGCCGCTGTCGCGCACCGTCTTCCTCGGCAAGCCGACGCAGGCCTTTCTCGACGCCGAAAAAGCGACCCTGGAAGGCATGGAAGCCGGTCTTGCGGTCGCCAGACCCGGCAATCGCTGCGAGGATATCGCCAATGCCTTCTTCACGGTGCTGAAGAAATACGGGATCGTCAAGGACAACCGCACGGGTTACCCGATCGGGCTTTCCTATCCGCCGGACTGGGGCGAGCGCACCATGAGCCTGCGGCCGGGCGACCGGACGGAGTTGAAGCCCGGCATGACCTTCCATTTCATGACCGGCCTCTGGCTCGAGGACATGGGTTTCGAGACGACGGAGAGCATCCTCATCACCGAGAGCGGTGTCGAATGCCTCGCCAGCGTTCCGCGCAAGCTGATGGTCAAGGATTGAGGCTGTCATGACAGAGACTGGCTTGCGGCCGTCGCCGATCAGCGCGACGGTGGATTTCGCCGCCGAGGGCGTCCAGCACGGTTTCCTGAGGCTGCCCTACAGTCGCGACGATTCCGCTTGGGGCTCGGTGATGGTTCCGATAACGGTCATCAGGAACGGCAAGGGACCGACGGCGCTCCTGACCGGCGGCAATCACGGCGACGAGTACGAGGGGCCGATCGCGCTCTTCGATCTCGCCCGTTCGCTGCAGGCAGAGGAGGTGAGCGGCGCTGTCATCATCGTGCCGGCAATGAATTACCCGGCATTCCTTGCGGGAACCCGGACCTCGCCGATCGACAGAGGCAACATGAACCGCAGCTTCCCGGGTCGTCCGGACGGTACGGTGACCGAAAAGATCGCCGATTATTTCCAGCGTGTGCTTCTGCCGATGGCGGATCTCGTGCTCGACTTCCACTCCGGCGGCAAGACGCTCGATTTTCTCCCGTTCTGCGCAGCGCACATCCTGCCGAACAAACAACAGGAGGCGCAGGCTTTCGATTTCGTGACAGCCTTTGCCGCACCCTATTCGATGAAGATGCTGGAGATCGATGCGGTCGGCATGTACGACACGGCGGCCGAGGAGATGGGCAAGATCTTCATCACGACCGAACTCGGCGGTGGAGGTACTGCCACGGCCAGAACAGCGGCGATCGCAAAACGCGGCACGATCAACGTGCTGCGGCATGCCGGTATCGTCGCCGGTGCCGTCGATACCGGGCCAACGACCTGGCTTGATATGCCGGACGGCCGCTGTTTCTCCTTCGCGGAACAGGGCGGGTTGATCGAACCCGCCATCGACCTCGGCGAAGCGGTCGCCAAGGATGCTGTCATCGCCCGCATCTATCCGACCGGGAGGACGGGTGAGGCGCCGCGCGAGATCCGTGCCGCCATGGACGGCATTCTCTGTGCGCGGCATTTCCCGGGGCTGGTCAAATCAGGCGACTGCGTTGGGGTCGTGGCGATTGTGACGAACTGAAATGACGGCGGGCGTGTGAGATGAATGTCACCCCTCGATCTGTGTCAAGCCGCCTTGCGCGCTCTTGACCCGGCAGCTGCCGCATTGGTTTGGAAGCGACCGACAATTCCTTCCAGCGTCTGCGTCTGGCTGCCGAGCGCGCGGCAGGCTGAGACCGTTTCCGCGGCCATGGCGGCGTTGTGCTGCGTGACCTCATCGAGCGCGTTGACGGAGGCGTTGATTTCCCCGATCGCCACCGCCTGCTCGGAGGAAACCGAAACGATGCGGGCGATCAGGCCGGCGACCTGCTCGACCTGACCTTCGATTTCCGTAAGCGCCCTGCCGGTGCGGTTGACAAGCTCCACGCCGGTGGAAACCTGAGACGATGACGTGGAAATCAGAGATCTGATCTCCTTGGCGGCGTTGGCTGATCGAAGAGCGAGCTCGCGCACTTCCTGCGCCACAACGGCGAAGCCTTTGCCGGCCTCGCCGGCGCGGGCGGCTTCGACGCCGGCGTTGAGCGCCAGAAGATTGGTCTGGAAGGCGATCTCGTCGATGACGTTGACGATCTCGCCGATCTGGGCGGACGAACCTTCGATCTTCTGCATGGCGGCGATCGCATCGCGAACGATGGCCGCCGAATGTTCGGCGCTGCTGCGCGTCTCGGCCATCATGCCGGTCGCCTTGCCGGCATGGTTCGAAGCATCCTTGGCCTTGGCGTTCATTTCGCCGAGCGCACTCGTAGCCTCTTCAAGCATCGCTGCCTGCTGTTCGGTGCGTAATGCAAGGCTGTCGGCGGCATCCGTGATGCCGGCGGAGGAGCTGCCGACCTGCCTGGAGGTCTGGGCGACCTCCGCAATTGAGGCGGAAAGCGCGTTCATGCTGTCGTTGAACTTGGCGCGCAAGCTCTCATAGGCGGCGGCAAAGGATGTCGTGATACGGCAATCAAGATTGCCGTGCGACAGCTGGTCCAGGCCATATGTCAACTCGTTGATAACTGTTTCGCGTGTCCGCTCCTCGGCCGCCTTCTCGGCCATTTGGCTGCGCTCGCGTTCGAATTCGGCATCGCGAAGGGCCGCTTCGCGCTTTTGCGCGTCCTGGCGTTCCAGCGCATTGCGACGGAAGACCGCGACTGCCTTGGACATGGCGCCGATCTCGTCTGAACGGTTCGCATAGGGAACTTCGGTTGAAAAATCGCCCTCGGCAAGGTTGCGCATATAGGCCTTCATGCCGTCGAGCGGCACGATTGCCCGGCGGCGCAGGAGATAGAGCCCCGCCAGCAGCAGAGTGAAGGAGCCGAAGCCGGCAGCGCCCGCACAGATCGTCCAGGTCACGATTTCCGAAGCTGCGTTCTTTTCCTCGCCCTTCAGGAAAGCGTCGGAATTGGCGACGAGCTTCTCTACAGCATCCTGGTGCGCATGGAAGGCGACGCGCAATTGCTCGATCGCGCCGTGGGCCCTGTCTTCATCCTTTGCTTTCAGGGCCGGGATGATCTCGCGGTTCATCACGTCCCAGAATGCATCGCCCTTCGTCAGCACATCGTTTTCAAGCTCGTCCTTCAAAGCCTGCGGCAGCCTGGTGGTTTTCCAATAGGCGCGACGGTCGTCGTAAGCGGCTTTCAGATTGGCGATCTTCGCCAGATTGGTTTCGGTGAGTTCGGGGAATTTGCTCGCCTCGAAGGAGAGCATATAGGACTCGACCACGAAGAGCGGCGGCGGCAATATATCGGCGATGAGATCCTTGCCGTAGACCACCTGCTCGTAAACCGGGCCGTTGACTTTCAGCCTTTCAAGCGCCGATTGCTGCAATCCAATCGACATGAAAAGACCGGCTGAAACGGCGATGCCAAACGCCACCAGGCTGCGCGCAATGGTAAATGCCAAGACTCTCTCCAAATAACTTTGGGCTTCTCTTCTTCGAGATGCCTGATTTACACATGCCATTATTTCTCAAGAACGCTGAGATATGGTTAATTCTTTAGAATGTGGGAGGCTCCAAAAGATCTTCCCAGACTGCCCAAAATTGGGGTGATCCGCGAAACGCTTCTAGGTATCAAGCCATCAATTGCCATCTTGATGGCGCATCTGGAGCGCGCTATATCTGTCGTAAAGGAAATTAACATGGCCGAACCCCAGCTTTCCGTACGAAGTGCAAGGGCGCGTGACCTTGCTCATCGACTCGCCCGCCGCGAAAACCGCTCGATAGCCGATATCGTCGAGCGGGCGCTCGAATCCTATGAAATACGCGAGGCCGGCCGTGAGCCGGCATCGTCCTTCTACAACAGGCTCTCGCAGCAAAGTGGGACGGATATTGACCTCGAGGCCGTCCTGAAAGAAGACCGGCAGGCGCATAAAGGCATCGAGCTTTGATTTTTCTCGATACCAACGTCGTCTCGGAGACGTTGAGAAAATCGCCTGATGAAGCGGTAATCGCATGGCTGGTTCGTCATGATGCTGAACTGGCACTGCCCACGGTGACGATTGCCGAGATCGCTTTCGGTATCCAGAAGATCCGGCCGGACCAACGAGCCGAGCGCCTCGAACAGGGACTTTCCGACTGGCGGCGCCGCTTCGCGGACCGGATTTTTGGCCTGACCGAAGAAGCCGCTCTTGCCTATGGCGAGATCATGGGGACCGCAGCTCATCAGGGGCGCGGCATGTCAGCGCCGGATGGCATGATCGCAGCTATTGCGAGGGTTAATGGCGGTCGGCTCGCGACGCGAAACCTGAGCGATTTCGTGACCACGAACCTTGAATTGATTTCCCCGTGGGAGTTTTGATCTGAGAAGCACCGCAGCCACGAACCTGAAGCCAAGCCGACCAGTTTTGTAATTTGCCAAGAGACGACGCGATCGTCGCAATACTTACATTGACAACGGCGCCACTCAAGCCAATCGCATCAGCATGTCGTTGAGGTTGCCGATCTCTCGCAGCAGTTCGATCAGCCTGTCCGTGTCGTCTTGGCTGAGCCGGCCGCTTCCGCCGCTTTTATCCCAGAGATGCTGGAATTGCTGGCTCATCTCACGCGCGCTATGCATGATTTCGATGATTTGCGCGCGGTTTTCCCAGGTCCTGCCGGCGTCAGGCCGCGGACTGTGTGGACAATGAACCGGTGCCTGAGGTGTCGAGCAGATCGAAGAGCTGGCTCGCCTGGCTTTCGGTGACATCGTCAGGCTTGCCGGCCATGAATTCGTCGAGGCTCACCACCCCATCTCCATTCGTATCGAGATCGGAAAGCAGGGAGGCGAACTGGTCTTCGTCCTCGGACGGCGGCGGCCCCTGGGGACGCTCCGACTGCTGGGCGGACATGGCTTGGGTTGCCGCGTCGACCGACAGCGAACCGGCGCCCTCGCTGTCGAAGCTGTCGAACAGCGTTCCTGTCTGATTTTCGCTGACATCGGACGGACGGCCTGCGACGAATTCGGCCTTGCTGACGAGTCCGTCGCCATCGGTATCGAGATCGGCGAGCATGGACGCCAGCTGATCATCGTCGCCTGGCGGCGGCGGGGGCGCGCCATCGGGACGTTCCGACCGCTGGGCGGACATCGCCTCGGCGAGTGCATCGACCGACAGCGAGCCTGCGCCTTCGCTGTCGAAGCTGTCGAACAGCGTTCCTGCCTGATCCTCGCTGACATCGGACGGCCGGGCCGCGACGAACTCGGGCTTGCTCACATAGCCGTCGGTATCCAGATCGGCAACGTCCATGCCTGCGCCGCCGTCGGCTTCGCCGGTGGAGCCGGACTGGTCGAAACGGTTCATTGCCAGCGTCACCAGCTGGGCCATCAGTTTGTCGGCGCTGCTGGACGAGTCTTCGTCGAGCTGCCTGCTTGTGGTTGATTTTTTCGCCGAAACCGTACTACAGGATAGGATGTCCTGGGATGTGGATGTCGAGCTCTTGCTATAGGAATGGGAAGAGACTGACGTGGCGGCCGAAATGGTCGTCATAGGCGCTCCATCGCTTGAGGGTGGGGATGCAACGCATTACAGAACTTATGGGTTCTCTAAATCGAATTTACTAATGCCACAACCGAAAAAATCATCCCTCAGAAATAACAGGCTGCTTCTCGCGATCGTTGGCATGCGCGTCGGCAAAGCGGTCTGATCGTCATGGATATCGTCGACGACCCCGCAGATGAGCCGCGCAAAAGAGGCAGGCCTAAAGTCTCCAGCGATGAAGACAAGCGGACGCATATCGTCGAGGTCGCCCGCCGCGTTTTCGTAAAATACGGTTATGCCGGAAGCACGACCGCGATCGTCGCCTCGGAGGCGGGTGTCTCCAAGCAGACGCTCTACAAGCTGTTTCAGAGCAAGGAAGAGCTGTTTGCCGCCGTGGTCGGCGCGCATCGGCGCCTGATGCTCGACCTGCCGAGGCCTGCCGAAGATATCTCGATCGCCGAGAGTCTCGAGCGTATCTTCATGATCGACATGGACGAGGATACGGATGCGGAACGCGCCGGCTTCCTACAGCTTGTCTTTCGCGAAGCGGCTCAGTTCCCCGAGCTTATCGACATTCTCCAGCGCGAAGGCATACTCGCCAGCCGGCAGCATCTCGCCGACTGGCTGAGCGATCGCCGGTCGGAAGGTAGGCTGTCGCTGGATGATCCGGAGAGCGGCGCCCGCATGCTGATGGATATGATCTTTGGCGGCATGGGCCCTCCGGAAGGCCGCGTGCAAGCCTGGCCGGACCGGACCCTGATGCTGGCCCATCTTCACCGCTGCATCGCGATCTTCGCCGCCGGTGTCGGGGCCGCTTGAACTGGTGGTGGAGATCCCTCGATTTCAAGCTTCCAATTCCCGATTGGATGATTTATAGAACTATAGAGTTCCATTAAGTCGATTCGGCCACATGCAGGTGGCTGTGCTTCGCCATGACCGGCGACGATATTCCCGTAAAGACGAAAAGTTCCACCGTGGCTGCCGGCAGGCTTTCACGCGCGTTGACGCGCCTATGAAGAGGACGGACGTTGGTTTCCACCTATGTAAGCTATCTCGCGGTCGCGCGAAATCTGAACGCCAGTCTCTCCAGCGTTGCGTCTCAGGCCACGGTTGCTCGCGACAGCGCCTATTACAAGGAAAACATCGGCAAGGTCACGACCGTCGATGAATTCATGAGCGATTACAAGCTCTATTCCTATGCGATGAAGGCCTACGGCCTCGAAGACATGACCTACGCCAAGGCCTTCATGAAGAAGGTGCTGGAGAGCGACCTCAGCGATTCATCGAGCTTCGCTAACAGCTTGAGCGACGGCCGCTATGCCGAGTTCGCCGCCGCCTTCAAATTCTCCGGCGAGACGAAGACGGCGCAATCGGATGCGCAGCGGGACAATCTGCTTGATGCTTACGAAGACTCATTCGACACCGAGGTCGAGAACATCGAGGACGAGACCGATTATTTCGAGGAGAATATCTCGTCGATCACATCCGTCGACGAGTTGCTGTCGAGCTCGCGGCTGAAGAACTATGTGCTGACGGCTTTCGGTCTCAGCACCGAATACACATCGACCAGCTTTCTCAAGGATGTTCTGACGAGCGATCTCGACGATGCCGACAGCTTCGTCAATCAGCTCGACGATGATGTCTATGTCAGCCTGGCAAAGGCCTTCAATTTCAGCCAGGACGGCTCGGTCGACGGCGAGGTGATGTCGGAAGACCAGCTATCGCTGGTGACAAGCGCTTATGCCGTGGCATCATCGACGATCGCTTCTACGGAGACCGGGGAGGCTTATGATACTTATTTCGCTGCTCAGATCGGAAACATCACCTCTGTCGATCAATTAATGAGCGACGACAAGCTGGTGTCCTATCTCAGAACAGCCTACGGTCTTTCCGACACCGAAACTGACAATTTCATCTCCGCGGCCCTGAAAAGCGCCGACACCGCCGACGCGATCGGCTTGTCCGACCTGCACGACGCCTTCAATTTCGATGAGGACGGCGCGCTTGCCGACGGCGACACGGCCCAGACGTCGGAACAGACGGCCGCGACCACGGCGGCCTTCGATGAAAACTACCAGGTGCTGATCGCCAATACCGACACGGAAGATGCGGTTGACAACTATACGACACGCATTGCCAGCGTCACCTCGATCGACGATTTCCTGGTGTCGAACGGCGATGATGACGATGACGGCAACGACGATCTCCCTGAATTATGGGAGATGGCGCTGCGGGCATTTGGCATAGACTCCGGCGAGGTCTCGAAAAGCGAAGTCCGGAAGATCCTCGAAAGTGATCCCAGCGATCCGAAGAGCTATGTCAACAGCTTGAAGGACGATCGGTTCGAGGCGTTTCGCAATGCCTTCAACTTCGACAGCGAAGGCGATGTGACCGTCCCGCTGGAGGCGATGTCGGAATCGGTCGTCGATGACTATGCCGCCTATTACAAGCAGAACAAGATCCGATATTTCGAAGGTGACGAGCTGACCGAGGCGACCGACGCCGCGGATGAGGAGATCACCTATTTCCGTGACCAGATGGCGACGATCACCTCTGCCAGCGAGTTTCTCGCTGACGACCGGCTGGTTGCCTTTGCGCTTCAGGCGAAGGGCTTGGATCCGGAGGACGTCACGTCGGACGACCTGGAGAAGATGTTTTCGTCCGATCTCGACGACGAAGACAGCTACGTCAACAAGCTCGAAGACAACCGCTTCGCCGAACTGGTCGGCTCGTTCAATTTTGACCAGGACGGCAATATCTCGGCTGATCCTACCGGGACGGTGCAGCAGCGCGGCGACGTCTTGGAAACGGTCGACGCCTATGTCAGGCTGACGCTCGAGGATGATCAGGGCGACAGCAACACCGGCGTGCGCCTTGCACTCTATTTCGAACGCAAGGCACCGGAGATCTCGAGTGCCTATGACATTCTGGGCGACAGCGCGCTGTTCGAATTTTTCACCACGAGCTTTAACCTGTCCCGCTATGTCTCGAATATGGACGTCGACAAGCAGGCCGAGATGATCGAGAATTTCATCGACATCAAGGACCTCGCCGATCCGGACAAGGTCGACGATCTGATCAAGCGCTTTACCGCCATGTACGATATGGCGAACGGCACCGGCACCACGTCGACGGCGCTTTCCATCCTGACCGGCTCGGCGACGATCAGCGCCGATACGCTGCTTGCGATGGCACAGTTGAAAGGCGGCTGAGAAAGTCGCTTATCCGGCGGGTAACGCCCCTTCAAAAAGAGACCGTGTGGTAAACCCCATCAAGGGCCTGTGAATATTCGCGCTGCACGCCGGCCTGGCGGCGATGAACGCCTATTGCGTGGCTGAAAGGCTTCCCCTTCCTATATCGCGGCCCGAAGCTATCGGGCCGCCGCAAGCGCAACCGAAAACCAACCGCAAAATGTTGCGCTGCCGAAAAAATCGCCAAGCACTCTGCTGCGCGTTTTTTCGGCATGCCCCATTGACAATTCACCGCCGATGGCACTTGATATCGAAATCCAATAAACCAGACACATGTCCAATATATTGGATCATCGAAACATCTACAAGGGGAACGCCATGATCATTTCCTTTCGCGCCGGCCTGATGTCGCTGGCCGTCGCCGCCCTGGTGTCGACGCCTGTGCTTGCCGAGGGCAGCAAGCTCGACGAGGTGCTGGCCCGCGGTCATCTCGTGCTCGGCACGGGCAGCACCAATGCGCCCTGGCACTTCAAGAGCGCGGACGACAAGCTTCAGGGCTTCGATGTCGACATGGGCCACATCGTCGCCAAGGCCCTGTTCGGCGATCCGGATAAGATCGAATTTGTCAACCAGTCGTCGGACGCCCGCATTCCGAACATCACCACCGATAAGGTCGACATCACCTGCCAGTTCATGACCGTTACGGGCGAACGCGCCCAGCAGGTCGCCTTCACCATTCCCTATTATCGTGAGGGCGTCGGCCTGATGCTCAAGGCGGATGGAAAATATGCTGATTATGCCGCTCTGAAGGCTGCCGGCTCCTCGGTCACCATCTCGGTTCTCCAGAACGTATACGCCGAAGCTATGGTGCACGCCGCATTGCCGGAGGCGACCGTCGACCAGTATGAATCCGTCGACCTGATCTATCAGGCGCTGGAGTCGGGGCGTGCCGATGCCGCCGCCACGGACCAGTCGTCGCTCGCCTGGTACATGACGCAGAACCAGGGCCGCTACAAGGACGCCGGCTACGGCTGGAACCCACAGACCTATGCCTGCGCCGTCAAGCGCGGTGATCAGGATTGGCTGAACTTCGTCAACACCGCTCTTCACGAAGCGATGACAGGTGTCGAGTTCGACTTCTATGCCAAATCCTTCAAGACCTGGTTCGGTAAGGATCTGGCGCCGCCGCAGATCGGTTTCCCCGTCGAATTCAAGTGACCGCGATGCGGAGCGGGAGCTCGCTCCCGCTCCGCTGTGGAACAGGATGATCTCGGTCTAGGTCGGGCTAAGATCTCAGTCCGCTTCTGGATCGAATGATTGGAGATGACGTCGTCCGGCCCGCTCATAGGCTCGGCGGCATGCTCTGGTCTGAAAGGACCCGCATGGGTTACACACTGAACTTCGCTGCCGTCTGGCGCAATTTCGACTTTCTCTTAAGCGGACTTGCCCTCAGCCTCGGCCTTGCCGCGATTTCGATCCTGATCGGGGCCGCAATCGGTCTTGTGATGGCTTTCGCGCTGACGTCGAGGAGCCGCTTCGCGCTCGTGCCGGCGCGCGTCTATGTCACCGTCATTCGCAACCTGCCGATTCTCGTTCTCGTGCTTTTCGCCTTTTTCGCGCTGCCGCAGATGGGCTTGCGCCTCGACAAGATGAAAAGCTTCGTGCTGGTTCTTTCGCTCTATTCCGGGGCCTATCTGGCCGAGGTGTTCCGCGCCGGACTGCTGTCGATCCCGAGAGGGTTGACGGAAGCCGGCCTTGCCATCGGCCTGACGGCAATGCAGATCCGCAGCTCGATCATCGCACCGCTGATGCTGCGCAACGTGCTGCCATCGCTATCCTCGACGATCATCTCGCTCTTCAAGGACACCTCGCTTGCCGCTGCCATCGCTGTGCCCGAGCTGACCTTTGCCGCCCGCAAGATCAATGTCGAGAGTTTCCGCGTCATCGAAACATGGATGGTTACATCAGCCCTCTATGTCGCCACCTGTTTCCTCATCGCCGCCTTGATGCGCCTCGTCGAGCGCCGTCTGGCCCTGCCGAGATAGTCCCGATGTCTCACACCTTTCTCGAACAACTCTGGATCGCCCGCTACGTCATCATGAACGGCATTGCCATGACGGTGTCGATCTCGCTGCTGGCCATTCTCGCGGGCTCCGTGCTCGGTGTTTTTGTCGGTCTGGCGCTGGTTTACGGCGGCATCGTCTTACGTCTCCTCGTGCGTGCCTATACGGATATCATCCGCGGCACACCGGTGCTCGTGCTCGTACTGGCAAGCTATTATGTCTCCGCCGCGGTCGGTCTCGATCTCGGACCGTTCTCCGCCGGCGTCCTCGCCCTTGCCGTTTTCTGCTCTTCCCATGTCGGCGAAATCGTGCGCGGAGCGCTTCAGGCGATCCCGAAGGGCCAGACCGAAGCGGCCAAGGCGATCGGTCTGACCTTTACCCAGACTTTCACCTCGGTGCTGTGGCCGCAGGCCATGCGCCAGTGTCTGCCGGCCTGGGTGAATACGGCGGCCGAGATGGTGAAGGCCTCGACGCTGCTCTCCGTCATCGGCGTCGCCGAGCTTCTCCTGCGCACGCAGGAGATCATCTCCCGCAATTTCATGAGCCTCCAGTTCTATTTTCTGGCCGGCGGTCTCTATTTCATCGTCAACTACGGCATCGAGCACTTCGGCAAATATGTCGAGCGCAAGACCGCCCTGCCGTCCTGAGGAGACTTTCCGATGGCCAAGACCATTCTCGACATCAAGGGTCTGCGCAAGACTTACGGTATCCACGAAGTTCTCAAGGGGGTCGATTGCGCCGTTCAGGAAGGCGAGGTCATCTCCATCATCGGCTCCTCAGGCTCCGGCAAGACCACCTTGCTGCGCTGCGTCAACATGCTCGAGGAATTCCAGAGCGGCACGATCAGCCTCGACGGCGAGGAGATCGGCTATCACGTCGACGGCGCGACGCGCCGGCGCAAGAGCGAGAAGGAGATTGCCCGTCAGCGCGCCCTGACCGGCATGGCTTTTCAGCAGTTCAATCTCTTCCCGCATATGAGTGCTGCCGAAAACGTCATGCTCGGCCTCGTCAAGGTGAAGAAGATGACGAAACCGGAAGCCCGCATCATTGCCGAAAAATGGCTCGACCGGGTCGGCCTCGCCGCCCGCGCCAACCATTATCCCGGTCAGCTCTCCGGCGGCCAGCAGCAGCGTGTTGCGATTGCCCGCGCCATCGCCATGTCGCCGCGGCTGATGCTGTTCGACGAAGTGACCTCCGCGCTCGATCCGGAATTGGTGGGCGAAGTCCTGCAGGTGATCAAGGGGCTTGCTGCCGATGGCATGACCATGCTGCTCGTCACCCATGAAATGCGTTTCGCCTACGAGGTTTCGTCGCGCGTAATCTTCATGAACCAGGGCGTCATCTGCGAGGAGGGCGATCCGAAGGAAATGTTCGTGCGCCCGAAAACCGAACGGTTGGCGGAATTTCTCAAAACCTCGAGCTTCCACTAAAACCGGCGACGGCGATGGGTTTGCCCCGTCACGCGGGATAGGGTTGTCTTCGACGTCGCAGGTGTTGGCGCGCACGATCGATTGACGACGACTGGCAAAGCGTTGCCCCGGTCCCGATCCGCAGGGTCGGGGGCAAGTCGGTCGGGCCTATGAACTTGCCCCGGCATCGGTGACAGGCCGATGCGGGGGAGGGGCAGCCCCGCATAAATTACAGTCAGTCTGCATGCCTGGCGGGCAAATTTTGCTCGGAGCATCCCAGGCATCTTGGAAATCCTCGGCGCAAAATTTTGGCACGAGCTTTGCTTCCTGTCTTGTATGCAAGATAGCCACGCATCCGAGACCACGCAGAAATCCATTGAGGCAACGATCGTCTCCGGGATCCTTTCTGCCAAGATTCGGCCGGGCACGCGTCTTGGCGAAAATCAGCTGGCGGCGCTCTTCGGCGTGTCCCGAACCCGCGTCCGTGAAGCCATGATGCGTCTGGAGACACGCGGCATCGTGCATGTCAGCCCCCGGCGCGGCTGGTTCGTCGTCGAGCCCTCCGCTGAGGATGCGATCGCCGTCTATGATGCAAGGCGTGTCGTCGAGGCCGGATTGCTGCGCAGCATGGGCGTGCTGACGGAGGAGGGACGCAAGGCTCTCGACGCCCATCTGAACGCGGAGCGGAACGCGATGGCGGCGGGCGACCGCCAGCGCCTGACCTATTTGATGGGCGATTTCCATATCCGCATTGCGGAATTGAGCGGCAACACGATCATCGTCGACATCCTGCGCGACCTGACCGCAAGGACGATCCTCATTTCGATGCTCTATCAATCCGAATTTCATGCGGCGCAGTCCCATGAGGGGCACTGCCGTATTTTCGAGGCCATGCAGGCAGGGGATTTCGTCAGAGCCGCGGAGCTCTCCGTCGAACATCTTGATGAAGTGGAGATGGGCCTCGACCTCACGGCGCGTCCGGATCCGCTTTCGGATCTGCGCAATTCCCTGTCGCTTCCGCCTAAGGCCGCGTTCTCCATCTCCCAGCCGTCAGACCCAAAAATCACACCATCAAAGGAGCAATGAACACATGCTGACCAGACGGATCTTCTTCGCAATCGCGGCTCTCGCCGCGACCTTCAGCTTCAACTCGCCGTCTCACGCCGATGCTCTTGCCGACATTACGGCGCGCGGTACGTTGCGTGTCGCAGTCCCGCAGGATTTCCCGCCTTTCGGCAGTGTCGGCACCGATATGGCGCCGGTGGGCTACGATATCGACATGGCCAATCTCATTGCCCAAAAGCTTGGCGTCAAAGCCGAACTTGTGCCGGTCACGAGCGCCAACCGCGTCCCCTATCTGCAGACGAACAAGGTCGATCTCGTCATATCGAGCCTCGGCAAGAATGCGGAGCGCGAAAAGGTGATCGATTTCTCGGTCGCCTACGCGCCCTTCTTCAACGGCGTGTTCGGTCCGGCCGATCTTTCGGTCGCCAAGGCGGAAGATCTCGCGGGCAAGAGCATCGGCGTCACACGCGGCGCCGTGGAGGATCTCGAGCTGACGAAGATCGCGCCGGCCGATGCGACGATCAAGCGTTACGAGGACAATAACGGCACCATCTCGGCGTTCCTCTCCGGCCAGGTCGACATCATTGCTACCGGCAACGTCGTGGCGGCTGCGATCCTCGCCAAAAACCCTCCCAAGCGCCCTGAGCTGAAGTTTCTGATCAAGAACTCGCCCTGCTACATCGGCCTCAACAAGGAACAGTCCGCGCTTCTGGAGAAGGTGAACGGCATTGTCGCCGCCGCCAAAGCCGATGGCAGCTTGAATGCGATATCGCAGAAGTGGCTCGGTGCCGGTCTGCCGTCCGATCTTTAAGGAAACCAGGGTCTCGCGCATGTCTCCTGCGGCCGCGGGATGACATGCGCTCCGTCACCGCGAGAGGGGACATTCCTTGAGCTACCATTTCGAATTCGGCTGGCTGCTTCAATATTATCCCGAGATCATCAAGGGTGTGCTGATCACCCTGGAGCTTATCGCGATCGGTGGTGTGCTCGGCATTTCGCTCGGCATCGTCTGCGCTTGGGTGCGGGCGCTTGGCCCGGTCTGGCTGAAGCCGGTCGCTGCGGCCTATGTGGAACTGATCCGCAACACCCCGTTCCTGATCCAGCTTTTCTTCATCTTCTTCGGTCTGCCGTCGCTCGGCCTCCACCTTTCCGAATTGACAGCCGCCAATCTTGCGATGGTCGTCAACCTTGGCGCCTATAGCTGCGAGATTATCCGCGCCGGCATCCAGGCGACGCCGAAAGGCCAGTTCGAGGCAGGCGAGAGCCTCGCCATGACGCGCTTCGAGACTTTCCGCCATGTCGTTCTCGTGCCGTCGCTGCAGCGCATCTGGCCAGCGCTGTCGTCGCAAGTGGTCATCGTCATGCTCGGCTCGGCGGTCGTATCGCAGATCGCCGCCGAGGATCTGACCTTCGCCGCGAATTTCATACAATCGCGAACCTTTCGAGCCTTCGAGGCCTACATCGTCTCGACATCAATCTATCTCGCGCTGGCGATCCTGCTCCGGCAGGTGCTGGGCCTGATCGGCTGGTTCATTTTCCCGAGGAGAGCAGCACGATGATCACGTTCACGCTCTGGGACATTCTGCGCAACCTGCTGCTTGCCACCCGCTGGACGATCCTCCTTTCGCTCGTCTCGTTCGTCGGCGGCAGCCTGGTCGGCCTGGGCCTGCTGTTCCTGCGCATCAGCAGGTGCAAGGCCGGCCGGGCGTTTGCGAAATATTATATCGAGCTCTTCCAGGGTACGCCGCTGCTGATGCAGCTCTTCATCGCCTTTTTCGGTCTCGGCCTCTTCGGAATAGACGTGCCGGCCTGGCTTGCGGCGGGATTGGCGCTGATCCTATGGAGCGCCGCCTTTCTCACCGAGATCTGGCGGGGCTGCGTCGAAGCGGTTGCGAAGGGGCAATGGGAAGCCTCCGCCAGCCTCGGCATGGGCCGTCTGCAGCAGATGCGCTACGTCATTCTTCCACAGGCGCTGAGGATCGCCATACCGCCGACCGTCGGTTTCTCCGTTCAGATCATCAAGGGCACGGCGCTGACCTCGATCATCGGCTTCGTCGAATTGTCGAAGGCCGGCACCGTGGTCACCAACGCCACCTTCCAGCCCTTCACCGTCTATGGGCTCGTGGCGCTCATCTATTTCGCCCTTTGCTGGCCCTTGTCGAAAAGCAGCCAGATCCTGGAGAGAAAACTCAATGTCGCTCATCGAAATCACTGACGTCCGCAAGAGCTACGGATCCAACGAGGTGCTGAAAGGCATCAATCTGAATGTCGAGCCTGGCGAGGTCATTGCCATTATCGGCAAGAGCGGCTCGGGCAAATCGACCCTGCTTCGCTGCATCAATGGCCTGGAGACCATCACCGACGGTTCCATCTCCGTGGCCGGCGCACAGCTTCTCGATGACGAAGTTCATCTGAAGGCGCTGCGTCTGAAGGTCGGCATGATCTTTCAGCAATTCAATCTTTTCCCGCATCTGACTGCCGGCGGCAACGTCATGCTGTCGCAGACGGTGGTCAAAAAGACACCCAAGGCCGAAGCGGAAGCGACCGCCCGCAGGATGCTGGAGCGGGTAGGTCTGGGCCACAGGTTCGATGCCTATCCGGACGAGCTCTCGGGCGGACAACAGCAGCGCGTCGCCATCGCCCGCGCGCTCGCCATGCAGCCGACCGCCCTTCTTTGCGACGAGATCACATCGGCGCTCGATCCGGAACTGGTCGCCGAAGTTCTGGCCGTCGTGCGCGAACTTGCCGCCGAGGGAATGACGCTGCTGATGGTCACGCACGAGATGCGGTTCGCCCGCGACGTCTGCAGCCGCGTCGTCTTCATGCATCAGGGCCGTGTCCATGAAGCCGGTCGGCCGGAGGATGTCTTCGCCGATCCGCAAACTGCCGAGCTCAGGCACTTTCTCGGTGTCAGCTAGTCAGTGGCTCAGCATCTCCTCGGCGATCTGTTTCCCATTCAGGCTCGATGGGTAATAGGTCGGCCAGTTGGTGACCTCGTTCAGTAGTGCGGCACGGTCGTTGCCCCAATAGAGATGGTAGTGATCCGCCTTCTCAGGGGCGACGAGGTGGTCGCTGAACTGAATGAACTGCGGTGCGGCGTCGTCGCCGGCGCTTTTCCTGAAGATGAAACGAACCCCTCGATTACCCTTCTTATAGGTGAGGATTTCGCGGCCATCCGTCTCGTAGTCTCCGCTGACGGAGTCCTTGCCACGGAAAAAGGTAACCTTCTTTCCGTTGATGACGATCCGGTCGACGTCGGTCTTGTATCCCGTGTCGTAGTAGGCACGATATTCTCCGGCGCTCTTATCGCCATGTCTCGCCTTGTCGGCCATCACCGGATCCAAGGTTCCGTCGACAAGAAAGGGGTAGACGGACTGCCAGTCGCCCTCCCAGTCCGACAGTTCACGCGCCTTTACCTGATCGTCGTCGAAATGACCCATCATACACCGACCCCTGTTTATCGTGGGAATGCCTGTGGCTGTGATTGTTTCCCGAAGATGTCTCAGCGCCTGCCATTCCTGCAAAAGTCAATGTGGCGGATACAGCCAGTGCGTAGCTGAGTGTTGTGATCGCCTTGTTCATTCGCTGAAACCCTTCTGACTGGCCGGCACGGCTTGTGCCCGTCCAGTGATGTAATAACATAACAGTGGCCAATTAGCGTGCTTTGACGGCAAGCGCAAGGCGGAAATCGCCGATGCGCATCGCCTCGATGACCATTCAAATGCATGACATTCAAGTGAATTCGGGAGGCGCCCGTCGCTGCAAGAGCTCCGGTTCAACCCGCATCGATGCCGAAACCCGGGATCGTGCTGGTGTCATGGGCGCGGTCGGCGAGCGCGGGCTTGGCCGGCTGCAACGTCAGAGTTCGGCGTGCGGCCGCTCTGTCTTCGATCTCTCCGACAGGGCGGCCGCTCCGGGTATTCTCAGTCCTTGTTGCCAGCGGGCGGCGGGAGCAGGACGGGCTCGGCCGAATGCTTTGGTGCCATCAACTGTGCAAGGATGTCGTCCGCCGATTCACGGGAACCGCCAATGCCGGCCTCGCGCAGCTGACGGTCGAGATCGCTGCCGTTTTCCAGCGCGGCCAGTTCCGCGCCGGCCTCGATGCGCCCGGCCGTCATTTCCTGGCGCTTCTTGATGCGTTCGAGACTTTGGACGGCGCTGCCGAGACGGGTATTGATGCCCGACTGGTTATGGGCAATCGCCGACTGAGCGCGCAGCAGCGACTCGTTGGCTTTGACATTCTCCACCTCGCGTTTCATCTGAGCGATCCGCGATTCGGTTTCCTGGATCGTGCGCAGCATCTGCTGCTGGCGGGGCAGCAGCCGGTCGAGCTCTTCCTGGTCTCGCTGCGTTTCGGCGCGAATGTTGGCAATGCGCTGAGCGAGACCCTGCGCCAGATCCGTGCGGCCCGCTGAGATCGCCGCGCGGGCGCTGTCGGTGTCCTTGGCTTCCTTCGCGCGGTTTTCTTCAAGCCGGCGCATGACGCTCTTGTTCGACGCCATGATACCGGCCAGATCGGATCGCGCCCGGCGCAGCGACTGTTCGGCATCGCGGATTTCCTGGTCGAGAATGCGCATCGACTGGCTGTCGGCGGCCGCTTCCGCTGCCTCGTTAATGCCGCCGCGAATGGCGGTGAAAATCTTTCCCCAGGTGCTCACGCTGCAATCTCCCCGCTTTTCCATTCTTCAATCATGTGTGCGGCGTCGACCGCATTGGCAGCCAGAATGGCGACTTCCTCGACCACGGTTTCGGCCGACGAACGTGCCGACAGCGAGCCGAACAATTCGTACCATTCCTCACCGTCAATCGTGGTGATGCCGAAGCTCGACAGCGGCACGAACTTGTGCGTCTTGAGAACCATCCGTTCGAAGGCCTCCCGCTTGGGCACGTCCTTGCATGGCACCAGGACAACGCTGACAAGAATATCGCGCTCTCCGCTCACCGCGACGAAGACGTCGAGATCGCCTCTTTCCTTGAGAGTTACGCAGATAACGTCCCCATGTTCCGGCACGGCTACATCCACATCGCCCAGCGCTTCCGGGTCGGCTGCGAACAGGCGCGTTAAAGTGGTAAGGCTCCAGGTCTCCAAAAAGTCCTCCATCGGTTAGAGCGTCGCAAATATCTGGGTAATCGGTTTACAACTTAAAGGTCTAGCGCGCGAAATAAATTTCGGTAGGGTAGGGGTCAGCAACGGGGGCGAATCGCTTGCCATTTATCGCTTCATTACTGCGGCGTGTATATCTGTCGCTCGGCGAATTGGCGTGGTCAGCCCTTCTTGTTATCCTCGTTGTGCATCTGGTTACTTCCTATTTGCTCTTTATGCTGGCCGGGGAAGGCGATCTCGTCGGCAACCCGGTCGACTTTCTTTACTATTACATGATTACGGCAACGACTGTCGGTTATGGCGATCTTTCCCCAAAATCGGGCCTCGGCCGGATCATTACCGTCCTGGTCGTTCTGCCCGGTGGCATCGCCATCTTTACCGCTGTTCTTGGCAAGTTGTTGACAGCGATCGGTACGATTTGGAGAAATCGCATGCGCGGATTGGGTGATTACAGCGAACGCACCGGTCATATCGTCGTTTTGGGATGGCAAGAGGGGCAGACATACCAGACGTTACGGCTGCTGCACTCCGAACGGCATGCCAACGAACCGATGACGGTTCTGGTCGCCAAGGATCTGCCGGAAAATCCCGCCAGCAATTATGCCGACTACGTCCGCACGGAACGGCTTGCCGATGCCGACGCTTTGTTGCGGGCCGGAGTGGCCCAGGCGCGGGCAGTCATCGCCCGCGGCGCAAATGACGATGAAACGCTGGCCGCGGTGCTGATCGCCGAGGATCATGCGCCCAATGCCCATATCGTCGCCTATTTCGCCGACGACCGCACAGCACAGATGGTCAAGCAGCGTCGGCCGCGTGTCGAGGCGGTGGGTTCCCTCGCCGAGGAGCTTCTGTCGCGTTCCGCACGTGATCCGGGTTCTTCGGAAATCGCCGCACGGCTGTTGTCGGCTGCCTCCACCGACACGGCCTTTTCCCTGGCGGTGCCGGCCTTGCACGCACCGCTCTCCTATGGCGACATGTTTTTAAGCCTCAAGCGTCGGCACCATGTGACGCTCGTCGGCATGCTGAGCCACGGCGTAACGGACCTTAATTGCCGGGACGAGACGCTGATGCGGGGCGGCGAGACGCTTTACTACATCAGCGAAATTCGGCTAGATCCCGCTGCCATAGCCTGGGCTCGAATGGGAGACGTGACATGATCGGCTGGTTCGGCGGAAACAAGAGCGAGGGGGCCTTACCCGAAGAACTCGGCCCCTTGAGTGCGGCCATCGGCGGGGCGCTCGAGATCGATTTCCTCTCGCTCGAAGCCGATGCTTTGGGCGGCGAGCCTGCCATGCCGCTGCCGCGAAGCGGGCCGTTCATCATTGCCGGCTACGGTGAGGTTTCGCTCGACGCCGCGACGGTTCTGTCGCGCTACTACGATGAAGAAAACCGGATGATTCAGGTGATGTCGGCGTCGGGTAAGCCGGGTGAGGCGATCGACGACATCAGCTTTTATCAGCCTTGGGACAGCGTCGTGCCCGTCGGCCAGAGCGAATGGAACCGCTGGACCGGGCCGGGCGGCCTGATCGGCCAGCCATCCTATGATGCTGACGGGATCCTCTATAACCGGTTCTGGGGCGACGGTCCGGAACGGGCGCAATTGGTGGAATTTGTTGAAAAGGTCAGCGATGGTGAAACGCAGCGCTCCATCCATCAGACCTGCATGCTGTATTACCGCCCGCTTGGCTCGACGCGCGAAATGCTACTGATCAATGTCGAGCGCGACCTCGATTTTGGGCAAAGCCAGGCGGGCAGCTCGGTGGAATTTCTGATCGGTTATGGATTGGCTCCGGCCGACGTTCGTCGCGTCTGAGGGACCTATCAATTTCAACGGAGGACTTTTTCGATGCTCGACTACGTGGCGGGCCTGCCTGCTTTCCTTGGTTATTTCGCCATCGGGCTCGCCGCCTACGGCGTTTTCGCGGTGATCTACACCTGGTTGACGCCGCAACAGGAGGTCCAACTGATCCGGGCGGGCAATCTTGCTGCCGTCACCGCGTTCTTAGGCGCGCTTGTCGGTTTCAGCTTGCCTCTGGCTTCCGCCGCAGCCAATTCCGTCAGCGTCATCGATTACATCATATGGGCGGTGATAGGCACTCTGGCGCAGATCCTTGCTTTCTACATCGCGAACTTCACCATGAAGGACCTGCATGAAAAAATCACTGCCGGTGATATCGCGGCGGGCCTGTGGGGCGGCGGAATAGCGCTCGTCATCGGTCTGCTCAACGCTGCCTGCATGACCTATTGAGGGAGGGAAAAATGCGCAGACGTATGAGCGGGCACAGGCGACCTTTGCTGGCCCTTGGCACCATCGCCGCCTCGACACTGGCGCTGTCCGGGTGCGGCGAGGAGGCCCCTTCGGATATAATGTTCACGTCCGTCGACCAATGCGTGGCTGCGGGCATGGACCGGCAGGTCTGCCAAGCCAGCTATCAGGATGCGATGCGCGCCCATCTCGCCACCGCGCCGCGTTTCAACGGCATGGCCGCCTGCGAGGCCGAATACGGCAAGGGCCAGTGCACCGAACAGCCGGCCAATACCGTCACCAACAACAATACCGGCGGAGGCGGCAGCTTCTTCGTGCCGTTCCTGGCGGGCTACATGCTGTCTTCGGCACTCAACAATATCGGCGACTATTACGACTATCGCCGGCGCCAGGAGGCGAATGGCTCCTATTATGGCTCGACGCCGATTTATCGCAACCGCTCGGGGCAGACGGTCACAACCACCGTTCGCTCGGGTGGCGACAGCGTGACTGTGCCCGCGCGCCAGAGTGTCAAGCCGGTCAACGTCAATACCCGCACCGTTGCCCGGCAAGGCTTCGGCGGCCGTTCGTCCTTTAGTTTCGGCGGATGACATGAAACGCATCACCCTCCCGCCGCGTCCTGACTGGCGTGACAAGGCGCAGGCCGTCGGCTTCGGATTTCACGTCATGTATGGCGAGCCCTACTGGCTCGACGATGCCGCCTATACGTTCACGCTCGAGGAGATCGAGAAGCAGATCGAACAGCCGAGCCAGGAACTGCACGATATGTGCATGGATCTGGTCGGCGAGATCGTCAGCAGCGAAGAGGCGCTCGACAGGCTGGCCATTCCGGCGGACCTGCGTGATGTTGTGCAGCGGTCCTGGCAGCGCCGCGACCGGCACCTCTACGGCCGTTTCGATCTTGCTTATGATGGCAATGGCCCGGCCAAGCTACTCGAATACAACGCCGATACCCCGACCTCGGTGTTCGAGACGGCCTATTTCCAGTTCAACTGGCTGACCGATCAGATCGCTTTGGGTGTTCTGCCCAAAGATGCGGACCAGTATAATTTCCTGCAGGAAAGTCTTGTCGAGGCGTTCGATCAATTTCCCAAGGAGCCCATCTTCCATTTCGCCGCGATAACCGACAATGAGGAGGATCGCGGCACGACGGTCTACCTCATGGATTGTGCGGTGCAGGCCGGCCATCGCGTCGAGCTTCTGGACATTCGGGAGATCGGCATCGATGCGCAGGGCCGCTACACCGACCTCAAGGATCGGGTGATCGACCGCTGCTTCAAACTCTACCCATGGGAATTCATGCTGCGCGAGCCTTTCGCGCGCGAACTTGCCCGCTCGGGCGATGTTTTCGTCGAGCCCGCCTGGAAGGCCGTGCTCTCCAACAAGGGGCTTCTGCCGCTGCTCTGGCAGCGCCACCCCAATCACCCCAACCTGCTGCCGAGTTATTTCACCGACGACCCGGCGGCTTCGACCTTGACCGACTACGTGCGCAAACCACTCTTGTCGCGAGAAGGCGAGAACGTCACAATTTTTCGAGATGGGCGGGAAGCGTTTTCCGCACCGGGCGATTACGGCGAGGAAGGTTTCGTTATCCAGGCCTATGCCCCGCTTTTCGAAAGCGATAACGGCTTTGCTGTGCTCGGCAGCTGGGTTGCCGGTGATCGCGCCTGCGGTCTTGCCGTTCGCGAAGACCGCGCGCGTATAACGGCCAATCTATCACGTTTCGTGCCACACGTCATAATGGAATGATTCGCTACAATTCCCGTGTGACTTCTAATGTAAATGCAACAAGGGCTTAAAGGCTACTACAGGGCAGGGAGATCAGCCCCCGATCCGACCGGCTGGGCCGGGTTGCAGGGAGGAGCGGGGGCGGGTAGGACGCACCCCTTCGGCTTTAGCTTTGAGACTATGTCCCTCACCATTCATTCCGCAGCCTCCATCCGCGCCAGCGCCTTCTGTCGTTTGGCAATCACCTCCGGATCGTTCATGAAGTCCGTCCGCCGGCCGGGCTTGCGGCCACACTTCTGATAACCATTTCCCTGGCTGCCATCCGGTATCCCAAACATATGATCCGTCTGACCGGTGCGGCGAGGGCCGCTTTTACTGCGCTGCAGTTCCCGTCCAGCCTGCAGCTCAGCGACGATCGAAAGCATGTCGTCCAAACGCTTGTTCTCGACGACCTCCGGCCGGTGGATCGACCGCAATGTGTCGAAGGTTCTGTAGGGCAGGGTAAAACTCTCGTGCATGATCTCGAGGCGGCCGTCCGGGTAGTCGCAAACGACGACCTTCTTACCCGCCAGGGGCCTGGAAAGCTCCGTCGGATCGAGAATGAACAAGACCTTGTCGTAGCGGAGCGTCAGGGACTGCGACAGCGTGCGGACCTCCTTCCGGCACATGGCACCATCGAGGTTCTCATGATCGGCCACAGGACGATGCATGTCCTTCGGATTGCGCGGCGGTTTGCCAAAACGGACATTGAAATCCTCGATAAACGCCGGTGCATAGAGGTTTGCGGCCTCGATCGTGTCGATGCCGCGAAGCCGCAGTTCCTTCACCAGCCGATCCTGCAGCGTCTGATTGGCTCGTTCGACGCGTCCCTTGGCCTGCGGGGTGTTGGCGCAGATGATGTCGATGTTGAGCTCATAAAGCGCTCGCCCGAACTGCGTCAGGCCGCTCGTCCGGTCTTTCTCCGACGCATGGATCGAACGAAAGACACCATGCTTGTCGCTGTAGAACGCCAGAGGCTTGCCCCATTGCTGCAGATAGGACTTCGTCGCATGCAAGTAATCGAACGTGTTCTCCGATCCGGCAAACCGCAGATGTAAGAGCTTGCCGGTAGCATCGTCGATGTAGACGAGCAGGGCGCACTTGGGGCCGCGGTTCTCGAACCACCAGTGATGCGAGCCATCGATCTGGACGAGCTCGCCGAGACAATCCCGCCGGCCGCGCGGCTGGAAAACCCGCTTCTTACGTTCGCGCCGCGAGATCCAGATGCCAGCCTCGGTCATCCATTGGCGCAGCGTCTCCTTGGCGACCGAAATCTGATGCAGTTCGATCAGCTTCTCGCGCGCCAGCGTCGGACCGAAATCCAGATAGCGTTCGCGGATCAGATCCAGCGCCGCATTGCGAAAATCCTCGCTGTGGCGCCGATTGCTCGGTCGGGATCGCTTCTTCGAAACCAGGCCGGCTTCACCGAAACGGTCATAGTCCCGCAGCAGCCGATGAACCTGACTTCGACTGAGATCAAGCAACTCGGCGGCCTGGATAATGCTCAGGCGCCGGTCGCGGATCTTCTGAATGATTTCGAGGCGATGCAACTCTTTCTGCGACATGGTGATCAAACAGGACATCACGACTCCGACCGCTCATGGTCTCGACCAGGCTGAAGGTCGTCATCCTTGCTCCCAACGTTGGCGTTGACCAGAACGTCGAGAGGCGAGACTGTCGCATCTCTAACTGGCCCAACTGTCGCATTACTAAATAGCCGCTACATATAAATGTGGCGTAATATGATTTATGGAACTTTTTCCCGCGACGACAGCAATGCCCTAACAGCTTTTCAAGGGTATTGGTTTCCACGCAGAACTGAGCCGGTTAGGCGCATAATTTCCATTGAGAATTGAGCCATGTGAACCTTCCCCCCAACGCGGAGAGCGACGGGGGCAACGGAGTGATCCACATGGGACTTTTAGACATCATCCGTCGGATGGCGCTGCGCGAGAAGCAGTCGATCCGCGAGATCAGCCGGCGCACCGGGCTGTCGCGCAACACGATCGCGAAGTATTTGAGCGCTGGCACGATCGAGCCGACGTTCACGGTACCGGAACGACCGAGCAACCTTGATCCTTTTGCCGACAAACTTGCTGGCTGGCTGAAGACCGAGGCCGGAAAGTCGCGGAAGCAGCGCCGAACGCTGAAGCAGGTTCATGCTGATCTGGTGGCTCTGGGCTTTACCGGCTCCTATTGCCGGGTCGCCGCCTTCGCCCGTGAGTGGCGGACTGAGCAGCAGACGGCGGGCCGCGGCATATTCGTTCCGCTGTCTTTCCGCCCAGGCGAAGCATTCCAGTTCGATTGGAGTGAGGACGCGCCGGCGGACGCAGCACCTGGGGAAGATTCAAACGGCACTAATGAGGAGTATTGCTCCGGTACTGACAGGAGCTACTGAAGCGGTGTCCAAATTCAAGGCCTCCTTCGACAAACCGAAGGCAGACTCTCCCGCACCGTCATCGCTAGCCCAGCCTAACTGAAAACCATCGACATAAGCCGCCGGTTCGATAACGGCGCCTATTTCTTTTTGGAAGTTAACTTGGCCCTCGCGTATGACCCGCGCAGTGACTCCCGCACGGCTGATATGGGCTTTCTGCCCGCTGTCGGACTTTTCAATCAGGACGGCGTCAAACATCTGAGGCTCCCATTCCTGGATTTCCTTTTTTGCCTACGCAACTTTCTTGGCGTCGGATGTTGAGCTGGCGACTTGCGCATTGACCATGGCATGAACCGCCTGGGGAAGCGTCAGCATACCTATGGCCTGACCGTCGGCATCAACGACGGCGATCTCGCTTGTCTCGGCCAGCGTCATCGCTCTTGCCGCTTCCTCAAGCGTAGCGCTGGCCGGGACCGAAATCTTCAGCTCACGGGCCGAAGCATTCAGCGGGGTGGCGACTGTCTCGACTTTGATGACGCGCGCGCGGTTCACTTCCCGGACGAAGCTGGCGATGTAATCGTCGGCCGGGTTCATCACGATGTCCTGCCCGGTGCCCTGCTGCACGACTTCCCCATCCCGCAATATCGCGATCCGGTCCCCCAGCCTCAGCGCCTCGTCCAGATCATGGGTGATGAAGACGATCGTCTTCTTGATCTCCTTCTGTAGATCGAGGAGCACGGTCTGCATGTCGACGCGAATGAGCGGGTCCAGCGCGGAAAACGCCTCGTCCATCAGCAGGATCGGCGCATCGTTCGCCAGCGCACGGGCAAGACCGACGCGCTGTTGCATACCGCCAGACAACTGATTGGGATATTTGCTCTCAAAACCCTTTAGCCCGACCCGCTCGATCCACCGCATGGCGCAGTCGACCTGCCGGTTCCGTGGCGCCCCTTGTATCTCCAGGCCATAGAGGGCGTTTTCGAGAACGGTGCGGTGCGGAAGGAGTGCAAACTTCTGGAACACCATTGCCGTCTGATGCCGGCGGAACTCGCGCAACTGCACGGCATCCATCTTGACCACATCCTCGTCACCGATGACGACTTCACCTGACGTCGGATCGATAAGGCGATTGATGTGGCGAATGAGCGTGGACTTTCCAGATCCCGAAAGTCCCATGATCACCTGAATGCCACCGGCAGGCATGGAGATGTTGATGTCTTTCAGACCAAGGACATGGCCATGTTTTGCGTTCAGTTCCGTCTTCGTAATGCCCTGCTCAATGAGCTTTACGCAATCCGCACCATTTGGACCGAAGATTTTGTAGAGTTTTTTGATTTCGATGCCGAAGCCGCCAATTTTCTTGTTACCCATGGACCACCTCCCGGTGCTTTTGAAGGCGTGCGCCGAAGGCCTGGCTGACGCGGTCGAAGATAATCGCGATGCCGACGATGGCGAGGCCGTTGAAGATGCCGAGCGTGAAATACTGGTTGGAGATCGCCTTCAGAACCGGCTGGCCGAGTCCCTGAACACCGATCATCGAGGCGATGACCACCATGGCGAGCGCCATCATGATCGTCTGGTTGATACCAGCCATGATGGTCGGCAGCGCCAGCGGCATCTGCACGTTCTTCAGCTTCTGCCAACTCGAAGAGCCGAAGGCGTCGGCCGCTTCCAGCACGTCCTTGTCGACGAGACGGATGCCGAGATTGGTGAGGCGGATCATCGGCGGAATGGCGTAGATGACGACGGCAATCAGGCCCGGCACCTTACCGATGCCGAGCAGCATGACGACCGGGATCAGATAGACGAAGCTCGGCATGGTCTGCATGACGTCGAGGATCGGGTTGATGGCATTCTGCACGCGGTCCGACCGGGACATGGCAATGCCGATGGGAATACCGACGACGATCGACAGTACGGTGCAGACGAAGATCATCGAGACCGTCTTCATCGTGTCGTCCCACATTTCGAAATAGCCGATGAGCAGGAGCGTCACGACCGTGCCGGCGACGATCTTCCAGTTGCGGCTGGCGAACCACGCGACGGCTGCGATCAAAAGCAGGATGATCGGCCAGGGCGTCTTCGTCATGAAGCGTTCCGACCAGATCAAAAAGTGCTGCAGCGGCTCGAACATTGCTTCAAGTCCGTCGCCATAGGCCCGCGTGAACCCCCGGAACCCTTCGTCGATTGCCTTCTTGAGATCGCGCAGAGACGCGTCATCCATGTGCGGAAAGCTGAACAGCCAATCCAAAATCTATCCTCCTCGATAACAGCTAGCGCATTCTGGACGCGCTGTTCGTTGCCGGCGCGATAGGCGCCAGCAACGTCTTGAATGAGATCAAAGCGCCGCCTTGATCTTCTCGGCTGCCTCAGGCGAGACCCATTCCTTCCACATGGCCTCGTTTTCTTCGAGGAAGTGCTTTGCGCCGTCGTCGCCGCTTGCCTGGTTGTCGGTCATCCAGGCCATCAGCTTGTTGACCGTGTCGTTCGACCAGGCGCGCTTGTTGAGGTAGCCCATGACGTCTGCGCCGGCACGCTCGGAGAACGCTTTAGTCACGAGCGTCTGGACCGTATCCTTCGGCCATTCATTCTTTTTCGGGTCGGGGCAATCCGCGACGGTGTTGCAGCGCTTCCATTCGGCTGCGTCGTGCGGCACGCCATAGTCGAGCTTGACCATGTCGTACTTGCCGAGAAGCGCCGTCGGAGCCCAGTAATAGCCGACCCAGCCTTCCTTGCGCTCATAAGCCTTGGCGATCGAGCCGTCGAGGCCGGCGGCCGAACCCGTATCGACGAGCGTGAAGTTTGCCGCTTCGCCGCCATAGGCCTTGTAGAGCTGCGCGGTCACGACCGTACCACCCCAGCCCTGCGGGCCGTTGTGAATGGCCCCCTTCGATTTGTCTTCGGGGTCCGGGAACAGCTCCGGATGCTTGAGGACATTATCGATCGTCTTGATGTCCGGATGAGCGTCAGCAAGGTATTTCGGCATCCACCAGCCCTGCACCGCACCGTCGGTGAGGACGGTCGATGCAACGACGAGCTTTCCGTTTGCAACGCCGGCGTTCACGACATCGGGAAGAAGATCGACCCATCCTTCGGGTGCGATGTCGGGCTGCCCCTTCTCGGTCATCGACGTGATCGTGGGGACCGTGTCGCCCTGTATGATTTCTGCGTTACAGCCGTAACCTTCATTCAAAATGAACTTGTCCAGACTGGCGAGCACTTCCGCGCTCTGCCAATTCATGCTGGCGATGGTGACGTCGCCGCAATCCGCAGCCTGCGCCGGATTGCCAAAGGTCAGCATCGCTGCTGCAAGGCATGTCGAGGCGAAAAGTTCTTTCATGGCACTTCCTCCCTATGCGCGATGTTGAAATTCCAAGCCCGTCGACGCCATCGCATTTCCCGGCGGGCCGCGAGCGGCTTCGGTATCCTCCTCAGAACCCGAAGCCGCTATTTCCTGCTAGCTCGGCAGATACTCCTCGCTCCAGGTTTCGCTGATTGCACCGGAGGCAATCAGCCGATCGATCTCGGCTTCGGTGTAGTTCAGGGTCCGCAGCACGGCGCGCGTGGACGCTCCGTACTTCTCGGCCGGCGCGACAGCAGTGACCTTGCCGACAGCCGGACGGATGGCGAAGGGATCGAGCTGCGTGACCGAGTGCCCGCTCGGATGATCCGGGAAGATCGAGAAGGAATAGCTGCCCCGGTCGATGCCCGGCGTGCCGTCGGCAATGCGGGCACTGCGGCTGCGGATCGTTTCGATGTTCTCGCAGAGCGATACGCCGAGATCGGCTTCCCGCAGGCGCTGCTGCCAGGTTTCCGCCGGCGCGGTCAGGAAAGCCCCTGCGAGATAGGCCTCGCGATCGGACGCGGCCATCTCAACAATCCCCCTCAGACCTTCAACCTTGTCAAAGCGCGGAAGATCGGCTTCCGAGGCGCACAAAAGAAGGTGATCGCCGCCTGCCGTTTCGTAGAGCCGCGACAGGGCATGATAACCCTTGGTGTCGCGACCGGACGGCTCGTCGAAGGGGCCGCGCCCGGCATAGTCGTAGCAGAACGGTATCTGCGCGAGGCCGGTCAGTGCCGACAGCGAGGTGCGTGGGCGACCGATGACCCCGTTTCTGGATTTTTGGTAGAGAGCGGCGGCAATGCCGAGCGCCGCGCCAAAGCCGCACATGACGTCGATGGTGCCGACATGGGCATGTTCCTCCGGCGTATCCATCGAGCCGCCGAAGCGCAGCATGATGCCGGTTGCCGATTGCACGAGGTCGTCATAGCCGAGATAGTCGGTGCGCGGGCCGGTGCGCACGCCGCCAAAGCAATCGAGCTGGCAGAAGATCGCCTTCGGATTGAGCGCCTTCAGGCTTTCGGCATCGAGCCCCATCGCCTTGACCTGGCGATCGGTCGCGTTCCAGACCACGACATCGACGGAGCGCACCAGTTCCTCGAAGACGACACGGCCATCGGGCGAACCGATGTTCAGCAGCACGGACTGTTTGCCCCGCATGTGTGACATGCCGAATATCACGGTATTCCAGCAGTCATAGAGCGGCTTGGCCGGATCAATCTTGATCACCTCCGCACCGAAGCGGGCGAGATAGGCGACCGAGTGCGGACCGGCGATCACATTGCACAGATCGAGAACTTTGACACCGTCCAGCCACCCTCCGGGCGCGTCCTTTGCGGGAACCGGCAAAGAAGGACGCGCCATGCCGCCGAGCAGTGCAAGCGCCTCCTTGGCGGTCCCCCAGCGCCGAGGCCGTGGCGAAAGCATGGCTTCGGCGCTCTCTTGCAGCCAGGCCATCGGCCCCGGCTGGGTCATGCGGCCCAGGATCGGATCCTCTACCTCGATCATGAGACCAGCAGCCCTGGCATGATCGTCGGCGATCCATTCCTCTAGCCAGCGCTGCGGCGCACCCGGAAACAGCCCTTCCCCGAAGACATGTTCCCATTCGGCCGCCGTCTTGGTCAGGAAGACTTCCTTCATGCGAGCCGCAATCTTGTCAGCCCAGAATTTCGGGAGCGGATAGACGCCCAGCGAAACGTCCGATGACCATTGCGAGACCGGCAGATAGGTGTCTTCCTCCTCGCGCAGCCCCTCGGCCACCAGCTCATCGTAGATGCCCAGAGCTTGCAGGCAGCGCTTCGCATGGTTCTTGTGGCTGGGGCAGACGACGTAGAACATCCGCCCGTCGGCACACATATAGCTGCGATAGAAGGGATCGAGGAACTCCTGGAGGTCGCCATAGGACATGTCCATCGGCAGGCCTTCATTGCGCCGGCGTTCGATCTCCCGCTCGCGTTGGGTCTGGTAGCGCGGCGGATAATCGTCGATTAGGATGGAATTGTAGGAGAGGCCCTCCATGACGGCGCTTGCCAGCGGCACTTCGATATGATCGCCGTGCCCGGTGCGCTCGCGCGCCTGAAGCGCCAGCACTGTCGCGGACGCAGCAAGCATCGTGCCGTAGGCGGACGAGAGCGGCAGCGGCGAGAAAGACGGGTTGATGCCCATCAGGACGCGATTGAGACCCATATCCGTGAAGACACCGGAGGAGGCCGCGATTACCGTCTCAAAGGCCCGCCAGTCCCGGCGAAGCTCGTCGTCGGAGGCGAAGCCGGGGATCGACAGGGTGATCAGCTCCGGCCGTGCCTTGCGGAGCGCCGCAAAATCGATCCCGAGCCGGGCAAGCACGCCAGGGCGGAAATTCTCAACAACAATGTCGGCCTCGGCCACCAGCGTTTTTGCCTCACCCAACCCCTGCTCCGTTTTGAGATCGAGGGTGACGATCAGCTTGTTGCGGTTGAGGATGGCGTTGGCGGGGTTGTCCCAGAGAGGACCGCCGGGCGGATCGACATGCACGACGGTCGCGCCGAGATCGCCTAGGATCATGGCCACGGCCGGGCCAGCAATATATTGCCCGAAATCAACCACCCGAACGCCGGAAAGTGGAAGCGCGGAACGTGCGATCGATGTCATTGCTCTTATCTCCCCAAGACTTTTCTATGCGCGCGCATCGGCGACGATCCAGCCGGCCGCCTTTTCGGCGATCATCAGCGTCGGTGCGTTGGTGTTGCCGCTGGTGATCTTTGGCATGACGCCTGCGTCGACGACGCGCAGGCCCTCGATGCCGCGCACCCTGAGACGGCTGTCCACCACTGTCATCGGATCGTCGTCGCGGCCCATCTTCGTCGTCCCGACCGGATGAAAGATGGTGTTGGCGATATCGCCCGCCAGCCGCGCCAGTTCGTCGTCGCTCTGGAACTGCAAGCCGGGCTTCCATTCCTCAGGCTGGTATTTTGCAAGCGCCGGCTGCGACACGATCTTGCGCACTTGCCGCAGGCTCTCGGCGGCAATTCTGCGATCCTCTTCCGTGCTCAGATAATTCGGCGCAATCGCCGGGGCATCCGACGCCTTGCCGGAACGAATGCGCACGTTTCCGACGCTGGTCGGGTTGAGATTGCACACACTCGCGGTGAAGGCGGGTAAGCTGTGCAACGGCTCGCCGAAGGCGTCGAGGCTGAGAGGCTGGACGTGATATTCGAGATTGGCAAAGGCCTGTCTGTCGTCCGAGCGGGTGAAAGCGCCGAGCTGCGAGGGCGACATGCTCATCGGGCCGCTGCGTTTCAGAACATATTCGAGCCCGATCATCGCCTTGCCGAACAGGCTGTTGGCGAGCGTGTTCAGCGTCTTCGCATTGCCGACCTTGAAGACGGCGCGGATCTGCAGATGGTCCTGGAGATTTTCCCCGACGCCCGGCAGGTCATGCACAACCTCGATGCCATGGCGCTTCAGCAGTCCGGCGGGGCCGATACCCGACAGTTGCAGGATTTGCGGCGAGCCGATTGCGCCGGCGGACAGGATGACCTCCCTGCGGGCACGGACCTCCGCGCTCTGCCGTTGGCGTTGGACCACGACGCCAGCGCAACGCCTGCGGCCGAAACCGTCGGTTTCCAGGATCAGCCGTTCGACATGGGATTGCGTCCAGACCGCCAGGTTTGGGCGGTTCTTCGCGGGACGCAAAAAAGCCTTCGACGTGTTCCAGCGCCAGCCGGAGCGCTGGTTGACCTCGAAATAGCCGACGCCTTCGTTGTCGCCGCTGTTGAAATCGTTGGAGCGCGGAATGCCGGCCTCGACGGCGGCCTCTGCAAAGGATTCGAGGATATCCCATTTGAGCCGCTGCTTCTCGATCCGCCACTCGCCGCCGTGGCCGTGCATGTCCGAGAACCGGCTGTTGCCGCCAGTCTTCGGGTCCGCGCCGTTGTCCAGCCGGTAATGATCCTCATGCGCCTTGAAATCAGGCAGGCAATTCTGCCAGGACCAAGCGTCATCGCCGGTTGCCGCCGCCCAGCCGTCGAAGTCGCGCGCCTGGCCGCGCATATAGATCATGCCGTTGATGGAGGAGCAGCCGCCGAGCGTCTTGCCGCGCGGGTAGCGCAGCGAGCGCCCGTTCAGCCCGGCATCCGGCTCGGTCTTGTACAGCCAGTCGGTGCGCGGATTGCCGATGCAATAGAGATAGCCGACGGGGATATGGATCCAGGGATAGTCGTCCTTGCGACCGGCTTCCAGCAACAGGACACGCATCGCTGGATCGCGGCTGAGGCGATTGGCTAGCAGGCAGCCCGCGGAGCCTCCGCCGATGATGATATAGTCAAAAATGTCGTTGGCGAGATGCGATGCACGGCGGGTCATGGGCTCGCCCGCCTGCTGCGATGAAGCACCGCACAATCATAAGATTCGACGATTTGCCGTGGCACTTTAGCCTCCTCCTCACCTCTATTTTCAGGAATAGCGGAGGAGCGGCGCGGAAATCCAATGACAAATAGCACAACGCATTATAAATAGAATTAATATGATTCAGTCGATTGACCTCAGAACCTTGAAGGCATTCGCCACAGTCGCGCGCGAGGGCAACGTCACGCGCGCCGCGGAGCGATTGCACATCACCCAGCCTGCCGTTACCCTGCAATTGAAGCGCCTTGCCGCCGATACCGGGCTCACCTTGTTCCGGCGGACCTCCACTGGTCTGGAGCTGACGCAGGAGGGGGCTCTCCTTGCTGCCAAGGCCGAGCAGGTCTTGGCAGCACTCACGGATTTTGGGCAGACGGCCGGGCATTTGGCAACACGCGTGCGGGGGAAACTCCGGATCGGCACCATCATCGACCCGGAGTTCACACGCTTGGGTGCGTTTCTGAAGGCGTTGATCGAAAGTGGGCCAGGCATCGAGACGACGCTGCGTCATGGCATGAGCGGCGATGTGCCCGAAGGGCTTCGGCGAAATGAACTCGATGCCGGATTCTTCCTAGGAGACCCAAGGGACTACGATCCTGCAGCCGAGCTTTCTGACGAAAGTGCAACCAAACTGTTTTATGGCAGCGAACTGGCACAACTGACCTATCGCGTCGTTGCCCCGCCGTCACTTGCAAGCTTCGTCCGCGGTGCGGATTGGGTACAGTTGGCATCACTGCCATGGATCGGCACACCGCCCGCCTCGGTGCATAACCGGCTGCTGGCGCGCCTGTTCACCGATCTTGGCCTGCGCCAGAACATCGTCTCCCAGGTTGATCAGGAAGCGTCGATGGTCGCCATGGTCCGCACGGGCGTTGGCTTGAGCCTCTGCCGCGAGTCGATCGCTCTCCACGAACAACAGGCCCACGGGCTCTTCATCGCCGATGCGGTGAAAATTTCGACGACATTGAGTTTCATATGCATGGAAGCTCGTAGGGGTGATCCCACCGTTGTGGCCGCATTTGATGCAATCAGACGTGTTTGGGGTTGAGCAGATCAAATTCGCTGAGCATTCTCGCACACGGGCTTGGAGTGAACCCATCGGACCACGGGACACGGAAAAACTGATACGCTCCGTGGGCATCATTGGGAGAAGGCTCATAAAGTCCCGAGGAGCATATCGACGGCACCTCGACACCGTTCAAGCCGCAGCAGGAGCCCTCGCCGGCCACCATCCTGCTCGATCTCGTAGACGCCAAGCACCGGTGTTTGGGTGAAGCGGGCGCCCTTACGGCTGGCCGCCGTCAGCCGCGCCGTAGACTTAGTCCCGTGGCGTAGCTCGCCTGCGGGTCTGGGAGCTGTACGTAGATGATGCGAGTTCCGCGGGCTGACGGGACGACCCATCGGGGTCTCTTCGCCGTACTTCCCCAGCTTCTCCATCGTCGCTCCGCCGCTGACTTGGCGCGTCGTCGAGATCGGACCAGGCGCGGCGCCGTTAACGCGAACATCCTTCGGACCAAGCTGCTTTGCCATCAATTTGGTGAAGTTCATCATTGCCGCCTTGGTCATCGCGTAGTCGACGAGGTATTTCGACGGGTCGAAGGCGCGCGCGATGCGGTAAAGAAGGAGGCCTGCGAGAGCCGGAAGCGGCTGCCACGAGATCGTGGCTAGCCATACCACCCATCGGAACTCGAAAAGCTACCTCGAGAGAGGAGCCGACGGAACCATCATAGGTGACCAATTTCGACCCATATCCAGCCTCTCAACCTCGCTGTCAGGCTTCCTGTGGATGGGGTTGCGCAGGACGCAGCCGATCGATCTCGACTTCGACCACGTCTCCCGGCTTCATCCAAAGTGGCGGATTGCGCTTGGTGCGGACGCCGCCCGGTGTACCACTGACAATGACGTCGCCGGCATCGAGGCGCGTAAAGGCTGAGCAATATTCGATCTGGCGGGCGATATCGGAGATCATTCCCAGGGAGTCGCCTTAGCCACGCGCTTGATCGCGGCAGACGATCGACGTGCCGGCCGGCTCGTCGAACTGCTTGAAACCGATCCACGCGCTGCTCATCGGCAATTGCGGCTCAAAGCCGCTGATCGGATTTTGCGAGGAATTGAACCGGAAACCGCTCGCCGGGAATAACTAGTATTTGGCGATCGGTGATTTTTCGGTTCATCGGCGCACAGCAGCTTCCAGTCGATACAGTATGCGACCTTCTTCGCTCAGAACGTGAACACACCGGCAACAAGCTGGACGCTGGCCGGGAAAGCTCTCGCCGTGCCAGAACCGTTGACCCCGCTATTTCAGTGTTAGTGGTGTAAATGATATTTATGGAACTTCTGATGAAGGGTCGGGCGGATAGCGAGCCACGTCGCCCAGAAATGCTGATTCTCTAGACGACATACGTTTTAGGGAGTCCGGGGGCGTGCCCGCGCTGCTGGAGACCTTTCCCGCAGGAACCGAACGGCATGCAGAAAATGGGGACATGCCGCGGCGGAGCGGACTTATATCTCAGTGGGCCATGAATATCGGCATCCTGCTTTCTTCGATCATGCCGCGCGTCACGCCGCCAAAGATCGTCTGCTGCCAGCGGGGATGGTTATAGGCACCCATGACGATCAGGTCGGCGGACACGTCG